>NZ_ATHO01000106.1 GCF_000445065.1 Sphingobium quisquiliarum P25
CGCCACCGCGCGGTTCCCAAACGAACGGATTTGCACCGCGCGCTCCAGCGGCGCGAACCGCGGATCGGCGCGCAGCAGCGCGTGCAGGCGGGCCAGACCCGCGAAGGGCAGGGGGGTCTCGTCATCCGCGCCGGCCTGTTTCATTAGCGTGATCGCCCTGCCGATCGCTTCCTCCGCCAGCGCGTCTTCGGCTTGCATCGGGCGGTCGGCCCCGAAGCGAGCGGCCAGAGCGATGGCCTGCGCGGCATCGGCGAGCGGTTCCCACGGATGACGGCTGAGTTCGCCGAGCAGGGCGCGGACCACGGCATAGGCGGAGCAGCCGGTGAGGGGTGTCTCTTGGGGGCCGCGGTCGAGCCCGGCGAACCAGGCGTTGAACCGGTGTTCGGCGTCCGCAAATCCCGCTTGCGCCAGGGATGAAAGCAACACCTCCCGCAGCAGCCCTACGCAGAACAGCCGTTTTTCGATATCGGTGAGGCTGGCGAGGAGCCCGTCGAGCCGGCCGAGCGCCAGCGCGCATTCGCCTTGCGCGAGGGCGAGCTCCTCGGGTGGGACGTCGGTGTCGGCGGCGAGGGGATGGAAGCGCTCCATGCCGGATGTGTAGTGAATGCCAAAACACTGCACAACTACTCAGGTGGTTGGTGAACGAACATGTGATAATTGCAGTTATCATATAAGCGGAATTGACGCCTCTTTATAAGATAAGCTACAAGCGACGTTGAGGAGCGTGGCGCATCATGGGCACCGAAACCGCCCGGGAAGGGCCAGAAATCCCCGTAGCGCCGCCTGAGGCTGTCCTGCCGGCCGTCAGGGCGCCGGCCGACCTTGCGTGGACGATCGTGCAGATGCGCGCCGGCGAGCGCATCACCGTCAACGAGGGCCTGATCGCCGCCTATCAGGCCGCTTCATCGCCCCATAGCATCCGTGCGCTCAAGTCCGACGTCGAGGCGTTCGATGCGTGGTGTAGGCGCAACAACCGGATCGCGCTGCCGGCCACGCCCGAGACCGTGGCCGATTATCTCGACGCGCGGGCCGGGAAGGGGAGCCGGCCGGCCTCGCTATCCCGCTACAAGGCGTCGATCGCCAAGATCCACCAGCTGCTCGAGCTCAAGGATCCGACGCCGGCGCCGCTGGTGAAGCTGCGGCTCCAGACGGTGCGCCGCGAGAAGGGGGCTGCGCAGAAGCAGGCGCGGCCGCTGCGGTTCAAGGGCCCGGTGCGCGACGTCGAGCGCGACAAGGCGCGGGGGCTCAACATCCGCGCGCTGCTCGAGAGTTGTGGCGAGGATCTGCCGGGGCTGCGTGATCGGGCGCTGCTATCGGCCGCTTATGACACCGGGCTGCGCGCCTCCGAACTGGTGGCGGTCGCCATTGAGCATATTGAGGAGGCGATCGATCCCGAAGCGCGGCTGCTGCAGATTCTGCGTCATAAGGGCGATCAAGACGGGGAGGGGGCGACCGCCTACCTCAGCCCGCGCACCGTCGCGGCGATCGCGGCGTGGACCGAAGCGGCGGGGATCACGACAGGGCCGCTGTTCCGGCGGGTGCAGGTGCGGCGCTACAAGGCGCGGGCAGCCGTGCGCGGTCGGCCGATCGACAGCATCTCGGGCCGGGAGACGTGGGATCTGCGCAAGACGCTGTCCAAGCCGGCGGTGAAGGCGCGCGTCGAATATGACATCGGCACCGTGGCGCTGCACCCGGGCTCGATCGGACCAATCTTTCGGTCGATCATCGGCCGCGCGTTCGACCGTGGCGCGCTGCCCGATTTGACGGCGGACGATCTGGCGCGGTTGCTGAAGGGGATCAGTGCGCACTCGACGCGGATCGGGCTCAATCAGGACCTGTTCGCCAGCGGGGAGGATTTGGCCGGCATCATGGACGCGCTGCGGTGGAAGTCGCCGCGGATGCCGCTCGCTTATAATCGCAATCTCGCGGCAGAGCAGGGGGCGGCGGGGCGCCTTATGGCGAAGATTGGCTAGTCATGACGGCCTAAATAGGTCTTTGGATGATGCCGTGCGACCACACGACGGCGGCAGGTAGATCGAGGGATTTGCGCAGCGGCAAGAACCGGAGAAGGGAGGCTGAGCCCCCGGGGTCTTGAGCTACAACGTTAAGCCTAAGAAACGGGCAGGGGCCTGGTAGCGCGTAGTGTATGAGCGAAGCCACCATCGCTCAAACTCATCAGCACAGTCCAATTTCGAAGAGGAAACAAGAAAGTGGTTCCGGAAACGGTATGGATCTTATCCTGTGTAAACGCTCGCGCTAAATGGCGGCGTTCTGATCGCGCTATTTGTCAGTTGCCGGGTCCGATGACGAGGCAATCGCGCGCGGCCTGAACGATGTCAGCGGTGACCTCCTCGACGCGGTTGAGGGTCATGATCCGCCGCATCTGCGCGAACAGGCGCTCCATGAGCCGGAAGTTGCCGCGCGTGATGCGGATCACGGCTGCCTGCGCTTCGATCGCGTCGAGTTGGGCCGGGTCGAAGCTGATCCCGAAATCGCCGGCGTGGGTCGCGAGCAGCAGCCGCATTTCGGTCTCGGTAAGCGGTTTGAACTCGTGGACGAAGCCGATCCGCGAGTAGAGCTGGGCATAGCGGGCGAGGCGCTTCTCCAAGCCCGGCATACCCATCAGGATCAGCCCGAAGCCGTGGCGATCGGCCATGTCGCGGAGATGTTCGAGCGACTTTATGGTCAGGCGGTCGGCCTCGTCGACGATGACGAGGGGGCAGGCGATGCGGGCGGCGTCATGGGTGATTTCGTCCTGCGAGCCGCCCGCGACCGTCAGCCGGGCATAGCCCAGCTTAATGAGGTTGAGGCCCAACACCGCGTCGATCGTCTTGGGCGTGTTGCTGACCGACACGGTGTAGAAGACGGCGCGGCAGCGAGCGACCTTTTCGCCAAGGAGCGCGGCAATGGGACGGAGCGCGGCATATTCCCCCAGGTCGGGGAAGCTGGAAAACTCGCGCGCCGATCGCGTCTTTCCGACGCCCGGCCGGCCATGACACACGCCGATATAGCGGTAGTGCGCGCAGGCTTCGGCAAACTCGACGAACCGGGCATGTTCGCGGGTCGCCAGGAACGGCTGCTCGACCAGGAACTCAATCGTCAGCGGCGTAGAGCCGGAGCCCTCGGTAGGTGGTGGGCCGGGAAGCCGTATCCTCTTGGTCGCCATCGAAGGTCTCCGTGGGGGCAGGCACCTGCTTGTCGCGCTCCTTCGCGCCGCGCCGGGCGCGCTGGATCGCGCGCAACGACGGGTGCCCAGCGTGCTCGGAGCTGAGCGCACGGCAGACGAACCGGCCCTGGTGGTAGACGTGGATCTCGGTCAGGTCGCGGGGGTCATAGACCGCCTCGACCTGCTCGCCGACGAAGGCCGCGAGCGTGGGTTCGACATAGCGCCTGCCCATCAGACGGATGCCGTCGCGCAGCACTTTACGGGGCTTGGGCACGTGCACGAGCAGCATGTCGAGCTGTTCAAGGCTGTCGGGCATTGCGGGCAGGAACCCGCCCTTCTGCCAGCGCGTGATCGGCGGTTCGCCGGTGCTGCCATGCGGGCGACGATGATAGACGCCGCACACGAACGCCTCGAAGCGGGCGCGCAGCTCGTCGAGCGTGAGCACTGGCGCCGACAGCGGCTTGCCCGCGATCAGGTGGCCGGGCAGGTCGGGCAGGAACATGTCGTTGATGGTGCGGAACAGCCGCTCGATCTTGCCGCGCCCGCGAGGACGCCCCGGCAGCGAATGGATGAGGCGGATTTTGAGGGCGATGCACGCCTGCTCGATATGCTCGGAGATGAAATCCGAGCCGTTGTCGACGTAAAGCTGTTCGGGAATGCCGCTGACGATCCATTCGGGATTGGGCTTGCGCCAGATCGCCTGCCGCAAGGCGAGCGCCGTGTTGAGGGCACTGGGGGCATCGAGGCTGAGGAAGTAACCGGCGATGGCTCGGCTGTGATCGTCAACGATGACGGTCAGCCAAGGACGCACCGGGGTTCCGGCATCATCGAGCACGAGAATGTCGAGAACGGTATGATCGGCCTGCCACATCTCGTTCGAGGTCGCGGCTTCGCGCCGATGCACTAGCTCGTGCTGGTCGCGGTAGACGGCCGGATCGGAGGCTGCGGCGATCTGGCTTGCCGGTATCGCCCTGACGACACGCGCGACGGCCGCATAGCTGGGGGTTCGGTGTCCATGCGCGATGGCGAGTTCCTGCACCTTTCGGTGAATGGCGGCGACCGGGGGTCGCGGGCGCTTGGTGGCGAGAGTGCGGGTCAGTTCGACCAGATGTTCCGGCAGGTGCAGCCTGCCCCGATCGTTGCGCGGCAGACGCGCGAGACCGGCAAGTCCTTCGGCACGGTAGCGCCCGAGCCAGCGCTGCAACGTCCGCTCGCTCAGCGTGCCGGTGCGGGCGAGGTCCGCGAGCGGGATGCCATCGGCGAGGTGCGGTTCAAGGACGCGGTAGCGCTCGATCGCCAGCGGCGGGACAAGCGCCGGATGCGTCACCGCCGACGGTCCGTGTCGCAGGTAAGGAAAACGGAGATTTGCCTGCCCATCGCCATGCGAGTCCGCTCGCGTTGCCAAACCGGCCTGTTCGACGTAAATCTACCCGGTAAAGAAAACTAGGGCAACATAGACCTGCCGATGACGACTTTCTTCCCAAACCGCGCCCGATCGGGGCGCCACCGGCCCTACGCATGAAAATCGGTTACGCCCGCGTATCGACCGCCGAGCAGAACCTGGACCTCCAGCGTGATGCGCTGAAGGCTGCCGGCTGCGAGAAGGTCATCACCGACAAGGCCTCCGGGGCGACTGCCGCTCGCCCTGGATTGGAAAAGGTGAAGGAGCTGCTTCGCGCCGGCGACACACTGGTGGTCTGGCGCCTCGACAGGCTCGGCCGCTCGCTCCGTGATCTGATCGGATGGATGACCTACCTCGACGAGGAAAAGGTCGGGCTGCTGAGCCTGCACGAGGCGATCGACACGACCACCACGTCGGGCAAGCTTACCTTCCACCTGTTCGGGGCATTGGCGGAGTTCGAGCGCAACCTGATCCGCGAGCGGACCCAGGCCGGTCTCACCGCAGCCCGCGCTCGCGGCAAGAAGGGTGGCCGGCCGGCCGCACTCGGCAAGGACAAGCGCGACCTGCCCGTCAGGCTCTACCACGAGAACACGATGCCGATCGCCAAGATTTGCTCGATGCTCGGCATCTCCAAGCCAAAACTCTACGCCTATGTGCGATCGGCCGAGACCAAGCCGGTAGCCGCGTAGCGACGCTCGCCGACAAATAGCGCGATCAGAATGCCGCCACTTAGCGCGAGCGTTTACACCGTTCGCGGTCCCGATCGGCCCAGCGTCCCCCGGAACCGTTCGTTATCGGGAAGGCATCTAAGCGGTCTGCACCATCCTTCATCTAAAGTTCTCCAAGCGCTTCTGAGGATTTTCGGGCGCACCAAAAGCACTTGCTCCTCCAGTGGCTGGAGCATGTAACCGCAATTTGCTCTCCTGCGGACGGGGGGCTGGAGGTGGCTTTTTGACGGCCCGTGTTGAAGCAATCGGTATGTCTCGACGCTCATTAGTGGCGCGGCTGGTGGCCTGTGGAACCGGCTTGGTGCTCGGTTCTCCAACGCTCGCGCGACAGACTTCCCGGTCTGCGGGCTCGTGGAACTTCGGTGCGGCTCACCTCGAATGGGAGCCGCTGGAAGTCGGCACGGGTGATACCCTCCTTGTTTCGGCACAAGTGCGCGGAGTGCCGGTGCGGGCGGTGCTCGACAGTGGCAGCGGCGCGTCGATCATGAGCACGGCGCTCGCGGCGAAGCTCGGCTTGAACGATGGTGAGCGGCGCATGATTAGCGGGCTGAGCGCCAAGGCCCCGGTGCTGCTGGTCCGCGACATCGACGTACAGCTCGCCCGCGAAACCCGTCGCTTACCCTTTGCCGTCGTTGGTGATCTGAGTTCAGTGTCGGCGGCCTTCGGACGACCGATCGATATCCTCCTCGGTGCCGATATGTTCACGGGTAGCTGCATCGCGCTCGATTTCGCGAAAAGGCGTATGGCGGTCGTCAAGTCAGGCACGTTTCTCGCCGGTCCCGACTGGCGCGCTGTCGCGCTCGGGCGCGGTGCCAAGCAGGAGCTGTTCATTCGAGCTTCCGTCTCGGGTTTGCCTCCCGTGCCCTTGATGATCGATCTTGGCAGCTCGGCCGCGCTGATGCTCTCGTCGGCCTATGCCCGCGATCAAGGGCTGTTGAACGGGAAGCTCGTCTCGACCGCGGCGATCGGCGGCGTCGATGGTGTGCGTATCAACGATGCTTTCACGATCCAGAACATCAACATCGAAGGGCTTGGCGTCTCGAACGTCCCCACACTCGGGATGAGAGCTTGGCTCTCCACCAGCACGGTTGGCAATGTCGGCCTACCGCTGATCGCTCAATTCGACGTGGTGTTCGACGTGACCGCCGGATTCGTGTGGCTCCGGCCACTCGGTCCTCGTCGTCGCCTGCCGATGCTGAAGGACCGTAGCGGCCTTGGCCTCGCAGCCTCACCAACGGCGCTCACCGTTGTTCATGTGGCGGCGAACAGTCCCGCGGAAAAGGCTGGCTGGGCGGTCGGCGACCGGATCGTGGCGGTGAACGGCCATTCGATCGATGCGAACTATACGCGTGGGGAGCTCTGGCAAGTGCGCTCCCGGCCTGCTGGCACCCTCGTAAAGCTGACGATGGCCTCGGGTGATGTGCGCGAGCTCAGGCTGGCCGATTATTATTGATCGGCTTGAGGGTGGCCTTTGCCGATCGCCTTCATGATCCGACAATCGGCCATGCGCGCCTTGGTGCAGCTCTGGCTGAGCATTGCCAACTCATCCCGCAACACCGCGAGTTGCGCCAGTCTCTCCTCCACATCCTTGAGGTGCTGAGCAGCGATAGCTGAGGCGGCACCACAATCCTGGTCCGGGTTCTGCGCCAGCCCCATCAACGAACGGATCTCGTCGACGGAGAAGCCAAGCCGGCGACCGTTGCGGATGAAGTGCAAACGCTCAATGTCACTGGCATCGTAGGTTCTGCGACCCGACGCCGTGCGAGGGGCGGATCGGAGCAACCCGATCGACTCATAAAAGCGGATCGTCGTCACCTTCGTCGAGGTCTCGCTGGCGAGCTGCCCAATCATCACCGGCTTCATCATGCCATCCTTGCTTATGCGAACGTGTCGCACATTTCGCTTGCTTCTACAGCGACTGGAGGTGGTAAGGAAGGCCGCATGAATGCTTCTACCGAAAGCTGCGGGTGCCACGGGGAGCCCGCGCGCGCGCAAACCGATCCGGCCTATCGCCGTGCGCTGCTGACCGTCGTGGTGCTCAACCTCGGCTTCGGAGTCGCCGAGCTGTTCGGCGGGTTCATCGCCGATAGCCAAGCGCTGAAAGCGGATTCCCTCGATTTTCTCGGGGACGGGTCGATCAGCCTTATCGGTCTTCTCGCGCTTGCCTGGTCCGCACGGGCGAGGGCAAAGGTCGCGCTGACGCAGGGGTTGTTTCTCGGTGCGCTTGGCGTGGGCGTAATCGGTTTCGCGATTTGGCGCGCCCTGAACGCAACCGCGCCCGATGCCGAACTGATGGGCACAATCGGCGTTGTCGCGCTCGCGATCAATGTCGTGTCCGCCTTGGTGCTTGCGCGTTTCCGGGAAGGGGACGCCAATGTTCGCGCGATCTGGCTGTTCAGCCGCAACGACGCGCTCGCCAACGTGGCGGTGATCGCCGCGGCCGGTCTGGTGGCGTGGACAGGAAGCGCCTGGCCGGACCTCGCCGTCGCCGGCCTCATCGCCCTCCTGTTCCTCCACTCCGCTTATGAAATCGTCACTGGCGCTCGGCGCGAATTGGGAGAGCGGTAGTGCGTCTGCTCGCGTTGATCCGGGCAATGCTCTCGTTGCGGCTGCTCTCCGCGCTCGCGGCGCTGCTGATCCCTGCTGCGGCAATCGCCGAACCCGGCGACGTGCAAACCGCATGGCGGCTGCTCGACTATATGGCCGTCGATTATGGCGGCGCGGTCGCCAACGGTCGGATCAAGAGCACGTCGGAATATGCCGAGATGACGGAGTTCGCCGCGTCGGTCTCGACACGGCTTCAGGGCCTGCCGGCGAAGCCGGAGCGTCAAGCCCTCATCCAGCGGGCTGCCAACCTCCAGGCGGTGATCGCGGAAAAGGGACCGACTGAACAGGTGGCAACATTGGCGCACGGGCTCGCGGCCGATCTGTTGCGCGCCTACCCGGTGCCGCTCGCGCCCGATAAGGCTCCGAACCTCGTCTCCAGCGATGCACTGTTCCGACAATCCTGCGCGTCCTGCCACGGGATGACGGGCAACGGCCGTGGCCCTGACGCCGCCAAGCTCGCTACGCCCCCGATTGCTTTCACCGATGCCGAGCGCGCGCGCCAGCGCAGCGTGTTCGCGCTCTATCAGGTGGTGACGCAAGGCATCGACGGGACCGCGATGCAGAGCTTCGCCGATCTGCCCAACGATCAGCGCTGGGCGTTAGCATTCCGAGCCGGGAGCTTCGCCTTCACGGATGCGCAGGCGCGCGAAGGCGAGCGGCTTTGGAAATCCGACCCGACCCTTCGCCGGCGCATTCCGGACCTGAAAACCCTGGTCGCGCTCACCCCGGCCGCGCTCGGCGCGGCGATCGGCGACGCCAAGGCTGACCCAGTGCTCGCGTTCCTGCGTCGTCATCCCGAACAGGTGATACAACAGGCTCCCGGCTCGCTCGCGGTCGCCCGCGCCAAACTCGCCGAAAGCGTGGCGGCTGCGCGGCGCGGCGATGCGCGCATGGCGAAAGAGCTGGCGCTGTCGGCCTATCTCGATGGGTTCGAGCCGATCGAGCCAACACTCACCGCGCGCGACGCGACGCTGATGGGTCGAATCGAGGGCGCGATGGGGGAGTTCCGCGCCTCGATCGACCGGGGCGCGTCGCCCGATGATCTCGCGGAGAAGGTCGCAGTACTGGGCGGCCTTTTCGACGATGCGGAAGCGGCGCTCGCGCCTGATGCCGCCACCGAAGCGTCCACGTTCCTGGGCGCGTTCACGATCCTGCTGCGTGAAGGGCTCGAAGCCCTGCTCATCGTTGTCGCCATGATCGCGTTCCTGCGTAAAGCCGAGCGCGGCGAGGCGCTGCGGTACGTGCATGGCGGCTGGGTCAGCGCGATCATCGCGGGCGGGATCACCTGGGCGGTCGCCACCTATGCGATCGGGATCAGCGGTGCGAGCCGGGAGCTGACGGAAGGGTTTGGCTCGCTGTTCGCCGCGGTCGTGCTGCTCTCGGTCGGGATTTGGATGCACGGCAAGGCGCAGGCCGATCAGTGGCAGCGCTATATTCGCGAGAAGATGTCGCGGGCGCTCTCGGGCGGGTCGGGCTGGTTCCTGTTCGGGCTGGCGTTCGTCGTAGTTTATCGCGAGGTCTTCGAGACGATCCTGTTCTATGCCGCGCTTTCGGCGCAAGGTGACAACGGGATGCTTCTCGCGGGGGCCGGGTCGGCGATTGGACTGCTCAGCCTGATCGCTTGGGCCATGCTTCGCTACAGTCGCAAGCTGCCGATCGCGCAGTTCTTCCGCTATAGCTCCTGGCTCATGGCGGTCCTGACCGTCGTGCTGGCGGGTAAAGGCGTCGCCGCGCTCCAGGAAGCCGGCCTTATCAACATCGCACCGCTCGCGGACGTGCCACGGCTGTCGATGCTCGGCGTGTTTCCCACTTGGCAATCGGTGCTGGCGCAACTCCTGATGGCGGTCGCCATTGCGGTCGGGTTCGCCTGGAACGGGCGCGACCGATCCCGCTCGGGTTCCGGCTCAGTGACCCTTGGTTCGAATTAGTGCAATGACATGAAAACCCTTCCGTGATAGAGGCAAGCTAGTGCGAGCCTTTTTGCCTTTCCTGACATGCCTGATGCTGGTCCTGACCAGCTTCTCCGGCATGGCCCATGCCGCCGATCTGGCGGGGGGAAGCATCGCGGGCGTTGAGTTCACGGTCCATACCGCCGGTGACATCGATCAGGTGCCATCGGACTCGGACAAGAATGTCCCGCATCATCACAATTATTGTCACGGACACGACGTCGGCGCGCCTGCGCGCACGACGATGGAATATACCCCCGTCCTCACAGTGCCCAAGCCGACAATCTCCGCCTCTGCGTCGCTCGACGGCCGCACCGGCATGGTCCATTTGAGGCCCCCCCAAGCCTGACGTCCGATTTGGGCGTGCGTTGGCGCGCCCCTGTCGATCATCGTCAGGAGTCCTATTTTCATGAATCGTATCCTCGCGGCCATGCTGGCCGCAGCGTCTTGCGCCACGATGGCGCAGGCGCAGGTCGGACCGTCCGCGCCTGTTGCGCAGGATGCGCCGGTCTACACGCTTGACCAAGCGGTCAGTGCAGCGGGCGGTTCGGCCCCTGCTGCGGAAGCGGCGACAGCTGGAATCGACGCGGCCCGTGCAGGTCGCACAGTCGCCGGCTTGCGGCCCAATCCGGTGGTTCAAGGCCAAGTCGAGAATGTCATCGGCTCCGGGCCGTATCGGGGGGTCCGCAGCGCGGAAACCACGGTCGGCTTTGCGATCCCGATCGAGCTAGGCGGCAAGCGCGGCGCCCGCGTCGCGGTCGCCAATGCGCAATTGTCCCGGGCCGAGATCCAGGCCGCGATCATCGCGGCGGATGTCCGGCTTCAGGTAACGCAGCTCTATGTCGAAGCGGTCGCGGCCGATCGCCGGGTAATGACAGCCCGCGATCAGGCCCGGATCGCCAGCGATGCGCTGCGGGCCGCGAGCGTTCGCGTGCAGGCAGGGCGGGCATCGCCACTCGAGCAACAGCGCGCGGATGTCGCGCGTATCAATGCCGACGCCAATGTGGAGCGGCAGCTTCGCTTGGCCGAGGCGGCCCGCGCCAATCTGGCGCGTCGGATCGGACGGCCGATCGACGGCCTGCTCGATGACACGCTGCTCGATCGCCTTCCCGATGTGAACGTCTATGGGCCGTTGGCACCGGTCAACACGACCGGCACACTCGCGCTGGCGGCAGCCAACGCGGATTTCTCCATTGCCGAAGCCGGCGTGCGGCTCGCGCGCGCCAATCGCGTGCCTGACCTGAACGTCGGGCCGTCGATCCGCCGCCTGGAAGCGACCAACGACATGGCGGCGGTGTTCAGCGTGTCGATCCCGATCCCGGTGTTCAACAATGGTCGCGCCGCGATTGCGCAGGCGACCGCGCAGCGGACCCAGGCGGATGCGCAGCGCCGCGTGACCGCGCTCGACATCGAACAGGCGATCACGGACGCGCAGGCGCAGGCGGCCAATGCCGCAACGACGGCTCGTGCGGCGTCGGGGCCGGCGCTGGCGGCTGCACAGGAGGCCGCCCGCATCGCGCGGATCGGCTATCGCGAGGGCAAGTTCGGCCAGCTCGAATTGCTCGATGCTGAACGCACGCTCGCCGAAACGCGGGTCGCCGCGATCGACGCGCTTGCCAATTACCAGAATGCCCGCGCGCAAGTGGAGCGACTGACCGCTCGTGCGCCCAATGGGGGGAATCAGTGATGAAGAGCTTTTATCTCGCGGGCGCGGCGTCGCTCGCCCTGCTCTTGGCTGCCTGCGGCGGCAAGGATGGCGGAAACGAGGCAACTGCCGAAGGCGCAGCTGCCAATGAGACGGCAGCGGGCACGGAAAAGGGCGGTGCTGAAGGCGGTCATGCCGGTGAAGGCGTCGTCACATTGGGTGCCGACCAGATCGCCACAGCGGGCGTCCAGGTCGGACGGCCGATCATCGGCGGGGCCGGGACGATCGAGCTGCCCGCGATCATCGAGGGCGACCCACAGGGAACGCAGGTCGTCTCGGCCGCAATTGCGGGACGCGTGGTCGCGCTCACCCGTAACCTCGGCCAATCGGTCGGACGCGGCCAGACCATTGCGGTCATCGAAAGCCGCGAGGCGGCGCAGATCAAGGGCGAGGTCGAGGCGGCGCGGGCGCGGCTTCAGCTCGCTAATTCGAACCTCGCGCGCGAACAGCGGCTGTTCGCGCAGAGAGTCTCCCCTGAACAGGATCTGATCGCCGCCCGCACAGCGGCGACGGAGGCGCGGATCGCCCTGACGCAGGCGCAGAGCATGGTTTCGGCGGCGGGTGTCGGCGGCGGCGGGCTCAACCGGCTCGGCATTGCCGCGCCGATCTCGGGCCAGATCATTGCGCGCCCCGTGACGCTGGGACAAACGGTCGCGGCGGATGCCGAACTCTATCGCATCGCCAACCTGAGCCAGGTGTCGATCGCGCTTAATCTCAAGCCCGAGGATGCGGGCCGGGTGCGTCCCGGCAATACGGTGCTGGTGAAGGCGGCAGGCCGTCAGGCGACCGCCCGCGTGACCTTCGTGTCGCCGGCGCTTGATCCGCAGACGCGGCTCGTGCCTGCGCTCGCCACCCTCGACAATCGCGGTGGCGAATGGCGGGTCGGCGAGCCTGTGACGGCAGCCGTGCAGCTCACGGGCAGCGGCGGGAGCGGGGCGGTCCGCGTGCCGACGACGGCGGTCCAGAGTTTCGAGGGCAAGTCGGTCGTGTTCGTGCGCACGCCCACCGGCTTCAAGGCGACCCCGGTCCAGCTCGGCGATGCGTCGGGCGACACGGTGATCGTCCGGTCGGGCCTGACCGGCAACGAACAGATCGCCACCACCGGAAGTTTCACGCTCAAGGCCGAGATCGGCAAGGGCGAAGCGAGCCACGAGGATTAAGCCATGATCGCCCGTATCGTAACCTGGGCGGTCGAGAAGCGCTGGCTAGTCCTGCTCCTCACCGTCATCGTCGCCGCCATCGGCGCCTTTTCCCTCTACCGGCTACCGATCGACGCGGTGCCGGACATCACCAACAATCAGGTCCAGATCAACGTCCGCGCGCCTGCCCTCTCGCCCGAGCTGGTCGAGAAGCAGGTGTCGTTTCCAATCGAAACCGCGCTCGCCGGCACCCCCGGCCTGGAATATACGCGCTCGTTGAGCCGCAACGGCTTCGCGCAGATCACGGCGGTCTTTTCGGACGCGACGGACATCTATTTCGCCCGCCAGCAGGTGGGCGAGCGTCTGCGGGGCGTGCAAGAGAATCTGCCCGACGGCGTGAACCCTGAAATGGGTCCGATCGCGACAGGCCTGGGCGAGGTGTACATGTACACCGTTCGTCTCGATCATCGCGAGGACGACAAGCACAAGCCCGGTGAACCGGGCCAACAGCCCGATGGCAGCTACATCACGCCAGAGGGCGAGCGACTGACGACCGAAGAGGACAAGGCGACCTACCTGCGCACCGCGCAGGACTGGATCGTGACGCCGCTTCTGAAGACCACACCGGGCCTCGCCGGTGTCGACTCGATTGGCGGTTACGCCAAGCAGTTCCTCGTCGTGCCCGACGTGCAGAAGCTGGCCTCGCTCGGCATCACGCTGACGGACCTGGGAAATGCGCTGGAGCGCAATAACACCAGCGTCGGCGGTGGCTTCGTCAATCGCAATGGCGAAGGTCTGGCTGTTCGCTCGGATGCGCTCGTTCGCAATGCCAGCGAGTTGGCCAGGACCGTGATCGCGACACGTAACGGCGTGCCGATCACGGTCGAACAAGTTGCGACTGTGAAGACGGGTCAGGCGATCCGCATGGGTTCGGCATCGGAGAACGGTACCGAAGTCGTCGTCGGCACGGCGATCATGCGGATCGGCGAGAACAGCCGCATCGTGTCGACCGCGGTCGCTGAGAAACTGAAGACGATCAACGCTTCGCTGCCTCCTGACGTCGTAATTCAGCCGGTGCTGAACCGCACCGAGCTGGTCAATTCGACGATCAAGACGGTCGCGAAAAACCTGTCCGAAGGCGCGGTGCTGGTCATCGTCGTGCTCTTCCTGCTGCTCGGCAACTTCCGTGCGGCCCTGATCGCGGCGTTGGTCATCCCGATCACCATGATGCTGACAGGCTTTGGTATGCTGCGCGCTGGGGTCTCGGCCAATCTGATGAGCCTTGGGGCTTTGGACTTCGGTCTGATCGTCGACGGCGCCGTCATCATTGTCGAAAACGCGCTGCGCCGGCTTGCCGAGCAACAGCATCATGAAGGCCGATTGCTCAGCGTCAAGGAACGGCTCGCGACCGTGGCAGCCGCTGCGCGTGAGATGATCCGTCCCTCTGTGTACGGGCAGGCAATCATCATCCTCGTCTACGTACCGCTGCTCACGCTGACCGGCGTGGAGGGTAAAACGTTCGGACCGATGGCGCTGACCGTCATCATCGCGCTCGCCTTCGCCTTCATCCTCTCTCTCACCTTCGTGCCGGCGATGATTGCGATCTGGCTGTCGAAGAAGGTCGAGGAGAAGGACGGCCGCATCATCACGTGGCTGAAGAAGCGCTACGAACCCGGTCTCGACCGGGCCATGAAGCGCCCGACGCTGACGATCGGTGCGGGTGTGGGAAGCCTTGTGGTGGCGGCGCTTGCTTTCACTACGCTCGGCTCGGTGTTCCTGCCGCAGCTCGACGAAGGCGATTTGCTGATCCAGTCGCTCCGCATTCCGGCAACGTCGGTCCAGCAGAGCCAGGCGATGCAGGTGCCGATCGAGCGGATGATGTCGAAGCAGCCGGAGGTGCAATTCGTCTATTCCAAGACGGGCACCGCCGAGCTGGCGGCCGACCCGATGCCGCCGAACGCGACCGACATGTTCGTCATCCTGAAGCCGCGCAAGGATTGGCCGGATCCTGAGCTTCCCAAGGAGGAGCTGGTCAGCCGGATCGAGGGTAATCTCGCGAAGATTCCGGGAAATGCCTACGAGATCACCCAGCCCATCCAGATGCGCTTCAACGAGCTGATCGCCGGCGTGCGCGGCGACATCGCGGTGAAGGTGTTCGGGGACGACTTCAACCAGATGAACCGGACGGCCGAGCAAATCGCGGCGGTGCTGCGCAGAACGCAAGGCGCAGCGGACGTGAAGGTGGAGCAGACGACCGGTCTTCCCATGCTCGACATTCGCGTCAACCGCGACGCGATGGCGCGGTTGGGCGTTACGGCTCAGGATGTGCAGGACACCGTGACTGCGACGATCGGCGGGCGAACATCGGGCCAGATCTTCGAGGGCGACCGTCGCTTCCCCGTGGTGATCCGCCTGTCGGAGGCGCAGCGTGCCGACATCGGCCTGCTCCAACAGGTGCAGGTGCCGGTGGCAGGCGGCGGCTATGTACCGCTGTCCAGCGTCGCCGAGATCAAGGTGGTCGATGGTCCGAACCAGATCAGCCGCGAGAACGGCAAGCGGCGCGTGGTGGTGCAAGCCAACGTGCGTGGCCGCGACGTCGGATCCGTCGTGGCGGATGCGCAGGCGGCGATCGGCAGCCAACTCCGGCTGCCTGCCGGCACCTATCTCGAATGGGGCGGCCAGTTCGAGAACCTCCAATCGGCAAGCGAACGGCTGAAGCTGGTCATTCCGGCTTGCTTCATCTTGATCCTGCTGCTCCTCTACGGGGCGTTGGGATCGGTCCGCGACGCCGCGATCGTGTTCACCGGCGTGCCTTTCGCGCTGGTGGGCGGCGTCCTGTTGCTGTTCCTGCGGGGCATGGACTTCTCGATCTCGGCGGCAGTGGGCTTCATCGCCCTCTCGGGCATCGCGGTCCTCAACGGCCTCGTCATGGTCAGCTCGATCCAAGATCTGATCCGATCAGGGATGAGCCGCGAGGAAGCCGCGCATGTTGGCGCGATGCAGCGTCTGCGACCCGTCATCATGACCGCGCTAGTCGCCAGCCTCGGCTTCGTGCCGATGGCGCTGGGCGAAGGCGCCGGCGCAGAGGTTCAAAAGCCTTTGGCGACGGTCGTCATCGGCGGTCTGATCTCGGCGACGCTTCTTACGCTGTTCGTGCTGCCGACACTCTATGCCCGGTTCGGGCAGAAAGTGATCGAGAAACCCGAGCACTACAATGAGGAGCATGAAGGGGACGACCACGGTCAGACCTTCGTGAACAACTTGGCCTGATGGATGGGCGGGGCGATCCGCGATCGCCCCGCCCATCTCTGGGAGATGGGGATATGCCTCGCACCATAACCAGCTCGATGCTTCACGGCGGGCCACTGCGCATCTGGTCGGCACTCACCGATCCGGATCATCGCCGGGCGTGGAGTCCGCTCGTATTTCTCGATGATCCGTCCCGGCTCGGCGACACAGAATGCACCTTTGCGATCCAGGGCATCACCCGGCCAATTCGGACGCCAGCACGGATTGATCGATTCGATAAACCGCACGCCTTCGCTTGGTCCTGCGGCATCCCCTATCTGTTCACGCTCGAAGAGCGGTACGAGCTGGCGGGGGACGATGGCGGCACCAGGCTAACGCATAGCTGCACGCTGCGCGGGGCGCTCTCCCTGCCGTTCGCGGCGATGATGTTGCGCCGCCTGCGATCCCTGATGGTCGAATCTGACGATCGCCTCGCAACCTATCTCCGCTGGCGGGTAGGTCAGCCTGCCCGGGCTATCAATCGTCAGCGCGTCCCCTTCCGCTACAGGAGGAAGGCGCGATGATGATGCACTGTAAGCGGGTGCTGCCCGCCGTCATCCTCGTTGTCGGGCTCGCGGCGTGCTCGGAAAGAAAGCCGCCAGCCCCGCCAACGGAGCAGCAGATCCATTCGTCCGACAGCGCCGTGACGACCGGGGAAATGGGGCGGCATAGATATCGCTGTTCCGACGGGGAACCGCTGTTCGTCGATTACAAGGACAACGGCCTGCAGATCGATTTGCGGCGCTCCAACGGGGGACCGCCGATGATGCTGACCGCGCCAGCGCAGGGCCTGCAATATGTCGGCGAAACAGCCACCGCGACCTTCAAGGGGTCGCAGCTCACCATCGTGGAAGGCGATGGCCGTACCCGGATCTGCGAGCAGGAAGGCACGCGATGAACTGCCCTGCCTTCGAACGCCACAGGGCGCTTCGTCGGAAGAGACCGATGTCTGACACGTCGATTTCAAATGTGACAACCTTGTGCGGCCTGAATCGGGCCGGTCTGGCGATCGCGCGCCTCGGCGTCGTTCTCGTCTCCGGGGCGGTTATAGGGGCGTGTAATCCAGCGCCGACCCAGCCTACCGAGCCGGCGCATGAAAAGCATCTGACGTCGAAACTAATCGCGCAGCGCATCATGTACTGCGACGACGGCACACGCGCCGATGTCGACTTCATCGATGAAGGCTTGAAAATGGCCGTCACCTGGCTGCCGAAGGGCAGGACCGAGATCCTGCGCGCGCAGCGAACCGGTGACGAGTTTCGCGGCGACCATTCGCGGGCTGTCGTGGCGGGCGGATCGATCGCGTTCACGCGACGCGGGAAGATCCGCGTCTGCCACCGAACCCCGGAGGAGTCCTAGGAAATGCAGGCACTGCTCTATACGCTTGCGCCTGTGCTGGCGGTCGTGCTCGGCGCGATTGTCGCGAGCCGCACCAAGTTGAAACCTGGCCTCGTGGCGGGCCTACAGCATCTCGCTGCCGGCGTCGTGTTCGCGGCGGCAGCGACCGAAATCCTGCCGCAGGTCAAGCATGAGGCATCGCCCAGCGCGACGTTGATCGGCGGGGCGGCGGGCGTCGCGACCATGCTGGGGCTCAAGGCTCTTGAGGCCCGCTTCAAGGGGCCGATGGCGCTACTCGCCGCGATCGGCATCGACATTCTGGTGGACGGCCTGGTGCTCGGCCTCGCTTTCGTGGCGGGCGAGAAGGCAGGTCTCCTGCTGACGATCGCGCTCACTCTGGAAGTGTTATTTCTGGGACTGACGCTGACCGACGAGCTGGCGGAAACCTATCGCTCGCGCTTGCGCATCATCGTGATCGTCTCGGCATTGGCCCTGCTGCTGCCGATCGGCGCGCTCGCTGCCGTGCCGGTCGCCGCGCTGTCGCCGGTGATGATCGCCGGCTTCCTCAGCTTCGGGCTGATGGCGCTGCTCTACCTCGTCACGGAGGAGTTGCTGGTCGAGGCGCACGAGAAACCCGACACCCCGCTCATCAGCTCGATGTTTTTCGTCGGCTTCCTGGCCCTGCTGACACTTGAGGAGATGATGGGATGATCCCGGGCAACGACAACAATGGCGGGCAGGAGCGCCGCACACTGTGGATCGTCCTGCTGCTGAACGCGGCGATCGCTGCGGGCTTCTTCGTTTCCGGCTTCTTCGCGGACTCGAGCGCGCTGATCGCCAACGGCGTCGACAACCTGTCCGATACGGCTGTGTATGCGCTGAGCCTTGTGGCGCTCACCCGGGGCCAGACATGGAAGACACGCGCCGCGGTCGCTTCGGGCGTCATGCTGCTGATCTTCGCGGGCGGCATCTTGATCGATGTCGGACGGCGCTACGTGCAGGGCAGCGAGCCCATCGGACCTACCATGATGGTCATGTCCGCGATCGCCGGCGTCGTGAATTACCTCTGCCTGCGGCTGCTCCAGCGCCTCAAGGATCCGGACGTCAATCTCCGGGCCGCAACCACCTTCAGCTTCAACGACTTCATTTCCAACGGCGGCATCCTGATCGCCGGCGTGCTGGTGCTGTGGTTGGGTACCAATTGGCCGGACCTGCTGGTCGGCTTCGCCACCGCCATCATCGCCATCAAGGGCGGTGTCGAAATCCTGCGCGACGCGCGCGCCGAAACCAAGAAAAGCGAAAGGAGGTCGTCATGAACGACAAGCTCGAACTCGACATTCCAGTGTTGTTGCCGGACCTTCCTGACGCGGCCGATGCCTGCCTGGACCGTCTCGTATCAACCCTGTCAAAGCGCGAAGGTGTCGAGCGGGCGCATGTGATCTGTCTCGACGGCAACACGCCAGCGGCGCTGTGCATCCATTTCGATGCCGCCAAGCTGCCGCTGCCACGGTTGCGCGAAATGGTGCGCGCCGCAGGTGCCGAAATCACCGAGCGCTACGGCCATGCGATCTGGCAGGTGACGGGGATCAACCACGAACGTCGGGCGCGCACGGTCAGCGATGCGCTGTGCGCCTTGCCCGGCGTGGTCCAGGCAAGCGCCAGCACCAGCGGGTCTGTCCGGGTCGAATATGATCGCCGCGAAACCACCGAAGAGGAGGTGCGCGCTGCGCTTCGCAAGCTGAAGGTGAGGGTGGGCAAGCGGGTCGCTGCCGATGAACATGCCGGCCACGACCACGGCCCCGGGGGCCACGGCGCGGGCGAAGAGAAGCACGGCCCCGGCGATGGCCACGACCATAGCCACGCCGAATTTCTCGGCCCCAATACCGAGCTGATCTTCGCGCTCGCCTGTGGCGCGCTGCTGGGGATCGGCTACGCGATCGAGAGGCTGGTCGCTGGCGCGCCCGAATGGCTGCCGACCGCCTGCTATATCGCAGCCTATTTCTTCGGCGGATTCTTCACGCTGCGCGAGGCGATCGACAACCTCCGGATGAAGAAGTTCGAGATCGACACGCTGATGTTGGTCGCTGCGGCCGGCGCCGCTGCGCTGGGCGCATGGGCCGAAGGTGCGCTGCTGCTGTTCCTGTTCAGCCTCGGCCATGCGCTTGAGCATTATGCAATGGGCCGCGCCAAGAAGGCGATCGAGGCGCTGGCGAAGCTCGCGCCCGAAACCGCGACCGTGCGACGCGGCGGGCAGACCAGCGAAATCCCGGTCGAGCAGATGGTCGTCGGGGACATTGCCATCGTCCGCCCGAACGAGCGCCTGCCTGCCGACGGCTTCGTCATCAAGGGCACCAGCGCGATCAACCAGGCCCCGGTCACGGGTGAAAGCATCCCGGTCGACAAGGTGCCGGTCGCAGATGCCGCAGCGGCACGCGCCAAGCCCGATGCAGTCGACGCGGAAAGCCGGGTTTTTGCTGGTACGATCAACGGCGGCGGCGCGATCGAGATCGAGGTGACACGCCGTTCCAATGAAAGCGCGCTTGCCAAGGTCGTGAAGATGGTGAGCGAAGCGGAGACGCAGAAGTCGCCGACGCAGCGCTTCACCGACCGGTTCGAACGGATCTTCGTGCCCGCCGTCCTGGTCCTGTCAGTGCTCCTGCTGTTCGCATGGGTGGTCGTCGACGAGCCGTTCCGCGACAGCTTCTATCGCGCGATGGCGGTGCTGGTGGCGGCAAGCCCGTGCGCGCTCGCGATCGCAACGCCGAGCGCGGTCCTGTCGGGCGTTGCCCGTGCAGCGCGGGGCGGCGTGCTCGTGAAGGGCGGTGCACCGCTCGAAAACCTCGGGTCGCTCAAAGCGATCGCTTTCGACAAGACGGGCACGCTGACCGAAGGTCGTCCGCGCATCACTGATGTCGTGCCCGTCGATGGCGCCGATGAAGGCGAGTTGCTGGCGCTGGCTGTCGCCGTCGAAGCGTTGAGCGACCATCCCCTGGCCCAAGCGATCGTCAAGGACGGCCGCGAACGTCTGAACGATCGTGCCGTGCCGACTGCCGGCGACCTCAAGAGCCTGACCGGTCGGGGCGTCACCGCGAGCGTGGATGGCGAGACGGTGTGGATCGGCAAGGCCGAGATGTTCGGAAGTGAGGGCATTCCGGCGCTGGGGCAGGGCGCGCAGGACGCAATCGCGAAGCTGCGCGAGAACGGCCGCACGACAATGGTGGTCCGCAAGGGGGACCGCGACCTGGGCGCGATCGGCCTGATGGACACGCCTCGCGAAGCTGCCAAGACCGCGTTGCGTCGGCTGCACGAGATGGGCGTGTCGCGGATGATAATGATCTCCGGCGATCACCAGAAAGTCGCCGAAGCGATCGCCGACGAAGTCGGGATCGACGAAGCGTGGGGCGACCTCATGCCCGAAGACAAGGTTGCCGCGATCAAGAAGCTCGCCGGCGAAGACAAGGTCGCGATGGTGGGCGACGGCGTGAACGATGCGCCGGCGATGGCAAGCGCCACGGTCGGCATCGCGATGGGCGCGGCGGGGTCGGACGTTGCGCTGGAGACAGCCGACGTGGCGCTGATGGCCGACGATCTGGCGCACCTGCCATTCGCAGTCGGTCTTAGCCGCCATACCCGTGGAATCATCCGGCAGAACGTCTTCGTCAGCCTGGGTGTCGTCGCCTTCCTGGTGCCTGCTACCATCCTCGGCCTCGGCATTGGGCCAGCGGTGGCGGTTCATGAGGGATCGACGCTGCTCGTCGTCATCAATGCGCTCAGGCTGCTCGCCTACCGCGATCCGGCAGGGAAGGCGGCATGAAGTGGCTGATCGCCTTCGACCTCGACGGCACGCTTGCCGAGAGCAAGCGGCCGTTATCGGAGGATATGGCCGCAATCCTCGCCCGATTGCTCGCCATCACGGATGTGGCGGTGATCTCGGGCGGGGACTGGCCGCAGTTCGAAAAGCAGATCGCCTCGCGCCTTCCTGCCGGCGTCGCGCTCGACCGTCTCTGGTTGATGCCGAC
>NZ_ATHO01000107.1:0-2500 GCF_000445065.1 Sphingobium quisquiliarum P25
CCCACCGCTTTTATAGCTACCGCCGCTCCTGCCATCGCGGGGAAAGCAGCTACGGCCGCCAGATTTCGATGATCGCGGTGGGATGAGTGCCGTGAATGAACCTCGTCCCCAGCAGCTTCGAACGTTGATTGCCGTTGCCTATACTCGCAACGCGGAGTGATCCGCCTCCCCGTCAATTACGAAGCGGTGTATCGCATGCCATCGCCGAGATGGAGCAGCATTGGGCAACGTGAGACGCCAGCGCCTCGCGCAAAGCAATCCGCAGGCTGATCGAGACGATGGTCGTCCATCGGGGCACGGCCGAGGCGGCAGCCATCGTCCGCTGGAACTGCACGGCGATCTGTTCAGGATGATTGAGCTTGCTGAGACTGCTGCTGCTGGCGGAAGCGGCAGGGGCCCGAACGCACGAAAGCCTCAGCGCATGGGCGCTGGGGCTTTCGTGTGACCTTGTTTTGGTTGCGGGAGTAGGATTTGAACCTACGACCTTCAGGTTATGAGCCTGACGAGCTACCGGGCTGCTCCATCCCGCGACACTTTTGTTTTCCTCAAGCGCCTGCGGCTGCATCGGCAGCCTTGGCTATCCTTGCATAAGCTCGGGCGGCCAGTTGGCCTTGCGGGCCTTTGGCCCGTTGGCTTGGGCCTGAAGAGGTGTGAATGGGTTTGTTATTCCAAAGCGCGAGCTTCAATGCCTGGCGACGCCCTACTCTTCCGGGGCTTGAGCCACAGTACCATCGGCGCAGACTGGTTTCACGGCCGAGTTCGGGATGGGATCGGGTGGGTCACAGACGCTATGGTCACCAAGCAATGAAGCTTGCGCTTTGGGTTATAATCGATGCCGTGCACTTTATTGGCGTTGAGTTATCTGGCTTGAGGTGATCACCACATCGCTGACACTTCGCTGTTGCCAGCACTGTCATTGATGGTGGGACTCGCTTCTTATCGAAGCATTCAAGCGCGATCAGAGCGATTAGGACTGGTTAGCTCCATGCGTTACCGCACTTCCACATCCAGCCTATCAAGGTCGTGGTCTACGACCGCTCGAAGAAATCTTATCTTGAGGGAGGCTTCCCGCTTAGATGCTTTCAGCGGTTATCCCGTCCATACATAGCTACCCTGCTGCGCCGTTGGCACGACGACAGGTACACCAGAGGTATGTTCAACCCGGTCCTCTCGTACTAGGGTCAACTCCTCTCAAATTTCGACGCCCACGGCAGATAGGGACCAAACTGTCTCGCGACGTTCTGAACCCAGCTCACGTACCACTTTAATTGGCGAACAGCCAAACCCTTGGGACCTGCTCCAGCCCCAGGATGTGATGAGCCGACATCGAGGTGCCAAACGATTCCGTCGATATGAGCTCTTGGGAATCATCAGCCTGTTATCCCCGGCGTACCTTTTATCCGTTGAGCGATGGCCCTTCCACGAGGGACCACCGGATCACTATGACCGACTTTCGTCTCTGCTCGACTTGTCAGTCTCGCAGTCAGGCGGGCTTATGCCATTGCACTCTAACAGACGGTTTCCAACCGTCCTGAGCCCACCATCGCGCGCCTCCGTTACTCTTTAGGAGGCGACCGCCCCAGTCAAACTACCCGCCACAGAGGGTCCCTGCACCGGATAACGGTGCGAGGTTAGACATCAGAAAACAACAGGGTGGTATTTCACCTATGGCTCCACGGCAACTGGCGTCACCGCTTCAAAGCCTCCCACCTATGCTACACAGTTCTTTCCTAATGCCACTCTGAAGCTGCAGTAAAGGTGCACGGGGTCTTTCCGTCTAACCGCGGGTACTCCGCATCTTCACGGAGAATTCAATTTCGCTGAGCATATCCTGGAGACAGTGGGGAAGTCGTTACGCCATTCGTGCAGGTCGGAACTTACCCGACAAGGAATTTCGCTACCTTAGGACCGTTATAGTTACGGCCGCCGTTTACCTGGGCTTCAATTCAGAGCTTGCACTCCTCCTCTTAACCTTCAGGCACCGGGCAGGCGTCAGGCCCTATACGTCGTCTTGAAGCCGACTTAGCAGAGCCCTGTGTTTTTGCTAAACAGTCGCTACCCCCTGGCCTGTGCCCCCCATCAAAAGTTGCCTTAAGATGGGGCCTCCTTCTTCCGAAGGTACGGAGGCAATTTGCCGAGTTCCTTCAGGATACTTCTCTCAAACGCCTTGGTATACTCTACCATTCCACCTGTGTCGGTTTAGGGTACGGTCTATACGGTGGGGCTATTTCCTGGGACAACTTCCCTGCCCGGACCAATCCAATAAGGCCGAACAAGTTACGCCATCCGTCACACACCACCAGGCCCACGAATATTAACGTGGTTCCCATCGACTACCCCCTTCGGGCTCGTCTTAGGGGCCGGCTTACCCTGCTCAGATTAGCTTTAAGCAGGAACCCTTGGAATTTCGGCGACAGTGCATCTCACACTGTTAATCGCTACTCATGTCTGCATTCGCACTTCCGATACCTCCACGGTCGGTTACCCTTCCGCTTCAACG
>NZ_ATHO01000108.1 GCF_000445065.1 Sphingobium quisquiliarum P25
TCCGGCGACGGCCGCCCGCTGTCGCTCAGCTTGCAAATCCTCATCCTCATGAGCCTGCTGACGGTGCTGCCGTCGCTCGTGCTCATGATGACCAGCTTCACCCGCATCATCATCGTCCTGTCGCTGCTGCGTCAGGCCTTGGGGCTCCAGCAGACGCCGCCCAATCAGGTGCTGGTCGGCCTGTCGCTGTTCCTCTCCCTGTTCGTGATGCGCCCGGCGATCGACACCATCAACGCCCAGGCCTTCGACCCCTATGGCAAGGGGCAGATCAGCATCGAGGAAGCGGTCAGCCGGTCGGGCAAGGTGCTGCACGGCTTCATGACCAAGCAGACGCGCGAAACCGACCTCAAGCTGTTCGCCAACCTCGCCGAAGCGCCCGCCTTCCGCTCGCCTGCCGACATTCCCTTCTCGATCCTGCTGCCCGCCTTCGTGACCTCGGAACTCAAGACCGCGTTCCAGATCGGCTTCATGATCTTCCTGCCGTTCCTGATCATCGACCTCGTGGTCGCCTCCACGCTGATGGCGCTGGGCATGATGATGCTCTCGCCCACGATCATCTCCATGCCGTTCAAGCTGCTGCTGTTCGTGCTGGTGGATGGCTGGGCGCTGACCATGGGCTCCCTGGCCGGATCGTTCGCGACATGAGCGCCGCCACGCTCTCACATCCGTTCGTTTCGAGCGAAGTCGAGAAACGGTCAGCGCATCCGCTTCCCGGCTTCGCCCAAAGCGAACGGAGGTAACTCATGGAAAATGCAGACTTTTTCATGGGTCTCGCCCAGCAGGCGCTCTGGATCACCGCCCTTGCCGCCGCCCCGGTGCTGATCCCCGCGCTGATCGCGGGCGTGCTGATCGGCATGGTGCAGGCGGCGACCTCCATCAACGAACAGACGTTGAGCTTCATTCCCAAGATCATCGTCGTAGGCGCGATGCTGGCGCTGTTCGGCGGTTCGATCATGGTGCTAATCGCTGATTTCACTCGTGAGATATTCGAACGGATACCGGACCTGCTGCAATGATCGCGCCGGGCTTCGCGAACGTCGAAACGCAGCTGTGGGTATGGCTGATCGCCATGATCCGTCCCGGCGCGGCCTTCATCGCCGCGCCCGTATTCGGCGCGCCAGCGGTGCCGCTGCCGCTGCGCTTCATCCTTTCGCTGGCTCTGGGCATGGCTGCGCTCAACAGCGTCACCATCCAACTGCCGCAGGACGGAATCGCCAGCTTTCAGGGCGTGATGCTGGTCGCGGGCGAAGTGCTGGCCGGGCTCGCCATGGGCTTTGCGGTGCAGATCGGCTATGCCGCCGCCTTCGTCGCGGGGGAGACGATCGGCAACGCCATGGGCCTCAACTTCGCCGCCATGGTCGACCCGTCCTCCGGCCAGGCGACGCAGGCGGTCGGCACATTCCTGTCGATCCTCGCCACCTTCCTGCTGCTGGGCATGGACGGTCACCTGCTGCTCGCAAGCTTCGTGGTGCAAAGCTACAAGGCGCTGCCGCCCGGTGACGCGATGCTCAGCAATGATGCGGTCTGGCATCTGGTCCAGTTCGGCGGATCGCTGCTCGGCGCGGGGGTGACCATCGCCCTGCCGGTCGGCTTCGCCCTGGTGCTGGTGCAGATCATAATGGGCATGCTGGCGCGCAGCGCGCCTTCGCTGAACCTCTTCGCAGTGGGCATGCCGGTCGCCCTCATGGCGGGCCTCGTCCTGCTGGCGATCGCCGCGCCGGTCATGGGCGAGGGGCTGACCGCCGCGCTCAAGGCCGGGCTCGACCAGGCCCAATCGATCGCGGAGGGCCGCTGATATGTCGGGCAGCAATGGCGGCGGCGAAAAGACCGAAAAGCCGACACCGAAGAAATTGCAGGACGCCGCCAAGAAGGGCGACATCCTCCAGTCCAAGGAGCTTGCGACCGCGCTGGTGGTGATGGCGGGAATCGGCTGGATCGCGGTCACCGGCCCGTCCGTGGTCGAATCGCTCTCGCACATGCTGGTGGAGGCGCTGCGCTTCCGCCGTGAGGACATCACCGACTTCGCCCCGGCCGCGCGCGGCATGAGCCTGCTGACCGGCATCGCCTTGCCGGTGGGCGGCATATTGCTGGCGACCACGCTCGCGGCGATCGCCGGGCCCGCCATCCTCGGCTCGCTCGGCTTCCGCCCCGGCGCCTTCGCGCCCAAGGCGTCGAAGCTCAACCCCGCCGCTGGCCTCAAGCGCATGTTCGGGCTTCAGGGCCTGATCGAACTGTTGAAGTCGATCGCCAAGGTCGCGCTGCTGGGCTCCATCGGCGTGTGGATGATCTGGGACCGGCTGACCGCCATCATCGGCCTTGGCAAGGCGGGGATCGCGCCTGCCATGTCGGACCTTGGCAATATGTTCATCATGACCTGCCTCGTCATGGCGGGCGGCCTCTTCCTGATCGCGGGCATCGATGTTCCCACGCAGATCATGCAGCGGTCCAAGCGCCTCGCCATGAGCAAGCAGGACATCAAGGACGAGAATAAGGAAAGCGAAGGCTCCCCCGAACTCAAGGGCCATATCCGCCGCCGCCAGTTCGAGGTGCTGAGCGGATCGACCCGCAAGGCGGTTGCCGAAGCCAGCGTGATCATCACCAACCCGACGCATTTCGCCGTCGCCCTGCGTTACAAGCCGGGGCAGGACGCCGCGCCCGTGGTCGTGGCGAAGGGCTGCGACGCGATCGCCGCCGCCATTCGCGAACTGGCCGACCAGAATGGCGTCACGGTGCTGCAATATCCCGACCTCGCCCGCGCCATCTATTTCACCTCGCGCGCCGGGCAGATCGTCAATGAAGGGCTCTACATGGCGGTGGCGACCGTACTCGCCTTCGTCTTCCGCGTCGAAAACCGGATGGCGAGCGAGATGGACCGGCCCTTCATCGACGTGCCGGGCGATCTTCGCTTCGATGCAGACGGGCGGAAGATCTGAGGGGAAAAAAGTTCTTAGGTGAACTAAATCTTAGTCATTGCTGGCCGTAATATATTCATGGGGACGCATTAGGATGGTGCGTCATGAACGAATATGTTTCGCGGAGCGACTTAACGCAGGTGGACCGGGTCACGCCCCGGCCGCCTTCGGCCGTGCCCGCGGTCCAGCCGGTTGCAGCCCAGCAGGGCATCGATTCGCACAGCGGAAAACCGCAGGACGGCGGCGCGGCCGCAACGCTCGCCCGCTCCGAAGACGATCTGGCAAGCGCGGCGGAATATGCCAAGGTGCATGCGCGCGTGGCCGATATTCTCGCCGAACTGCGCTCGGCCTCCACCGATCAGGCGGTTGAAGGGGCAGAGGCCGATATCCAGTCTCTGCTGCCGGCCCCGATCATATTGGTGCCCCTGCCGCCCGCGTCCAAGGAAGCGGTGGAAAGTGCCGTCACCCTGGGCAAGCGCATCGCGGAGCAGGCAAGCTACGCCCATGCCGCGCAGGCGCATGTGAAGCGCGGCACGGTGGATCAGCTGCTCTCGACCGGCCATTGAGGAAGATCGCTGCGCGCGATCTTTCTCCTTCATGAAAATCATTCCTAAAGGTCTTCATCCTAGAGCCGTTCTCACTTCTGAAAGGACGGTTGATGACCTCGGTAAGCAGCAGCATTTCGACGGCCCTGGGCATCGGTTCGGGCATCGACACGTCGGCGCTGGTCTCCAGCCTGGTGAGCGCGGCGCGCGATCCCAAGCAGAAGATGATCACCGACCGGCAGAGCGTTAACAATGCGCGCATTTCCGCCCTTGCGTCGGCCTCCAGCTCCCTCGACACTTTTGCCGATGCGCTCAACAGCCTGCTGGCGGGCACCGGCTATGCGGGAACGCCCGCCTCCAACGATCCCGGCATCGCATCGGTGAGCGCGCTGCCCGGCGGCACGCCCAAGCTGCCCGCCCAGCTTGAAGTGAAGCAGCTTGCCGCCGCGCAGACCATCGCGTCCGCGCCGGTTTCGACCGCAACCGCCTCGACTCAGCTTGGCGCTGGCAGCTTTTCGTTGAAGGTCGGCACTGGCGCGGCCGTGCCGATCACGCTGACCGCGCCCAACACCAGCTATTCCGATCTTGCCGCCGCGATCAACGCGGCCGGAACCGGCGTCACCGCCAGCGTCATCACCGACAATCAGGGCACGCGCCTGGTCATGAAGGGCGCGACCGGCGCGGCCAACAGCTTCACCTTCACCAACACGTCCGGTAATACGGCGCTCGACGCCTTCACTTGGAACGGCGCGGCAGGCGGCATGACCCGCCAGGTGCAGGCGCAGGATTCGATTATCCTGCTGGACGGGGTGCAGCAGCAGTATAGCAGCAACACCATCGACACCGCGATCGCCAATCTGCGCATTGATCTTAACAAGGCCGCTCCGGGCACCAGCGTCACGCTGGCGACGACGCAGCCGACCACCACCATGCGCGACCTGATGGTGGAGTTCGTGGACGCCTACAACACGCTGATGAAGGCGCTCAATACCGCGACGGCTAAGGGGGCCGATTCGTCCAGCGCGGGCGTCCTGAACGGCGATGCGTCGATTCGCGACATGAAGCGGCAGCTGTCGCAGATGACGTCCGCCGTGCTTGCCCCGTCGGGAAGCTACACCACGCTGTCGTCCATCGGCGTCGCCACGAATCGCGACGGCACGTTGAAACTCGACACGGATATGCTGGACAAGGCGCTTGCCGCCGACGCGGCGGGGATTACGCAGATGCTGAACCCGCCGGTCAAGTCGGCCACGACGCCGGGACTTGCGGGGCTGATGGACGGCGTGCGCGACAAGATTCAGCAGAAGGATGGCGCGCTCGCCACCGCCAAGGCCAAATATGAAAAGCTGGGCGAACAACTGGCCGAGCAGCTCGAAAAGCTGAACGACCAGATGACCGATTACCAGGCGCAGCTGTCAAAGGTCTACACCGCCATGGAAACGCGGCTCACCGCGCTCAAGGCCACACAGAGCTATCTCGAACAGCAGGTCGCCATGTGGACCAAGAGCGACAATGGATAACAGGGGTCAGGAATAATGTTCTACAGTCAGGGCTATGCAGGCAACCGCGCGGCGCGGGGCTATGCGGCCGTTCATTCGGGCAGCCGGATCGAAGGCGCGACGCCCCATGCGCTGGTCAAGGTGCTGTTCGACGAACTGCTGATCGCGCTGGAAGCGACCGCGCTCGCCGAACGCAATAACGACCGCCTCAAGGTTTCGGACAAGCAGGCCCGCGCCATGTCGATCCTGATCGCGCTCGAATCCAGCCTGGACTTCGACAAGGGCGGCGACATCGCCACCGGCCTTGCCCAGATCTACCGCGAGGCGCGCCGCCTGCTGCTGCTCAGCGCCAGGGAACGCGATCCCCGGCCTGCCGAACAGGCGCGCGACATCATCGCGGAAATCGCCGATGCCTGGAACCAGATCGGGTAAATTCGTCCGCCTGTAAGGATCGGCCGCCCACAGCACCACTTGCACCGCTTCGGCGGCTTCTGTATAGGCAGCGCTCGCACAGGGCGGCCCGGCGGGGGCCGCCTTTTTGCGTTTTGGACTTTTTTGCATCAGCCCAGCGAAGGGAGGGCCTCATGTCGATCACGCCGCTCATGCCCGTTTACCCCCGGTGCAATGTACGCCCGGTCCGAGGCGAGGGGTGCTATCTGATCGGCGAGCGCGGCGAACGTTATCTCGACTTCGCCAGCGGCATCGCGGTCAACATATTGGGCCATGGCCATCCCCGGCTGGTGAAGGCGATCGCTGATCAGGCCGCGACGCTGATGCACACCTCAAACCTCTATGGCATGCCCCTTGGCGAGAAGTTCGCCCAGCGGCTGGTCGATACGACCTTTGCCGATACGGTGTTCTTCACCAATTCGGGCGCGGAAGCGGTGGAATGCGCGATCAAGACCGCGCGCCGCTATCATTATGCCAATGGCGAGCCGCACCGGCACAAGATCATTGCGTTCGACAACGCCTTCCATGGCCGGACGCTGGGGACGATCTCCGCCACCAGCCAGCCCAAGATGCGCGACGGCTTCGAACCGCTGCTGCCCGGCTTCACCGTGGTGCCGTTCAACGATCTGGAAGCGGCGGCCGCGGCGGTCGATGACAACACCGCCGGTTTCCTGCTGGAACCGGTCCAGGGCGAAGGCGGCGTCACTCCGGCGACGCAGGAGTTCCTGTCGGGCCTGCGCAAGCTCTGCGATGAAAAGGGCATGCTCCTGATCCTGGATGAGGTCCAGTGCGGCTATGCGCGCACCGGCGCCTTTTCCGCACATGAACATTATAGCCTGACGCCCGACATCATGGCCGTGGCGAAGGGGATCGGCGCAGGATTCCCGCTGGGCGCATGTCTTGCGACCGAGGAAGCGGCCAAGGGCATGGTGTTCGGCACCCATGGGTCCACCTATGGCGGCAATCCCCTGGCCATGGCGGTCGGCATGGCCGTGCTGGACGAAGTGCAGGCCGACGGCTTCCTCGATCATGTGAAGGCCATGGGCGCGCGCCTGCGCTCGGCGCTGGAACAGCTCATCCCCAATCACGATATGTTCGAAGATGTGCGCGGCATGGGCCTGATGCTCGGCGTCAAGCTGAAGGACAGCCACGACGCGCGCAACTTCGTGGCGCATCTGCGCGACGATCATGGGTTGCTCACCGTTTCTGCGGGCCAGAATGTCGTCCGCATCCTGCCGCCCCTCGTCATCGAGGAAAGCCACGTCGCCGAATGTATCGAAAAACTGTCGGCCGGTGCGCGCAGCTTTGCGCAGGCGGAGGCGGCTTAAACAATTGCTCACCGTTCGTCCTGAGTAGCCATTGAGCCTGTCGAAATGGCGTATCGAAGGACTGGCCTCGGCCAATGCTTCGATACGGGCCTTCGATAAGCTCGGTCCCACTCGGCACGAACGGTATGATGAAGGGGACAGCCCTATGACCAGACATTTCCTGAACCTGTCCGATGCAGGCGGCGATGCGATCGCCGCCATGCTCGCCGACGCGATCGACCGGAAGGCCGCGCGCCGGGGCCAGCCAAAGGGCAAGACGGACGCCGATGCGCCGCTCGCCGGACACACGCTGGCGATGATCTTCGAAAAAAACTCCACCCGCACCCGCGTCAGCTTCGACATGGCCATTCGCCAGTTGGGCGGGACGTCGCTGATCCTGGACGGCGCGACCAGCCAGCTTGGCCGGGGCGAAACCATCGCCGATACGGCGCGCGTGCTCAGCCGCATGTGCGACATGATCATGATCCGCACCGACGATCATGCGAAGATCGAGGAAATGGCGCATCACGCGACCGTCCCGGTGATCAACGGCCTGACGGATATGTCGCACCCGTGCCAGATCGTGGCCGACCTGCTGACGGTTGTGGAACATGGCCTGGCGCTGCCGGGCAGCCAATGGGCGTGGCTGGGCGACGGCAACAATGTCCTCCATTCGATCATCGAAGCCGCAGGCCTGCTCAAGTTCGGCGTTCGGATCGCGGTGCCAGAAGGCTATGAGCCCGATTCGGCCTTCGCGGGCAGGGCGCAGGCGGCGGGCGCTGCCATCACCTTGACCCGCGATCCTGTGGCGGCCGTCGCCGGGGCGGATGTCGTGGTCACCGACACATGGATTTCCATGGGCCAGGCCCATGCCGATGAGAAGCTCAAGGCGATGATGCCCTATCAGGTCACGTCAGCCCTGATGGCGCATGCCAAGCCCGGCGCGCGCTTCCTGCACTGCCTGCCCGCCCACCGCGGCGAGGAAGTGGTGCCCGAAGTGATCGACGGCCCCCAGTCGCTGATCTGGGACGAGGCGGAAAATCGCATCCATGCGCAAAAGTCAGTGCTGCTCTGGGCCGCTGACCGCCTCGGTTGAGATTCGGGTGATGCGTCCTATCTAAGGCCAAACACTGACAGGCGACGTCATTCCAGTCGTCATGCTGAACTTGTTTCAGCATCCATCCTGCCCTGCCGGAAACCCCGCGTTGGGAGAAATGGGTGCTGAAGCAAGTTCAGCATGACGGTTTTCCATAAGACAGCCTTGCGCCTAATTTTGGAGCCTGATTTGAACCCGACTGCTGATATCGACCAGGCCCTGGGTTTCACGATCCCCTCGCGCCACGCCCGTGGCCGCATCCTGCGTCTTGGCCCCGTGCTCGACGATGTGCTGGCTGCGCATGCCTATCCGCCGCCGGTCGAGAGGCTGCTTGCCTCCGCCCTGGTGCTCGCGGCGCTGCTCGGCAGCACGCTCAAGGATGCGGGCGGGCAATTGACCTTGCAGGCGCAGACCGAAAGCGGCGTCGTCAGCCTGCTGGTTGCCGATTACAAGGGCGGCGAAGTGCGCGGCTATGCCAAGTTCGATGCCGATCGCCTCGCCGAGCTTGGCCCCGATCCGACGCTGTTCGGCCTGTTCGGCAAGGGCTATCTCGCCATCACCTTCGACCAGGCGGTCACGGGCGAGCGCTATCAGGGCATCGTCCCGCTGGACGGTGATTCGCTGGCGAGCGCGGCGGAGCACTATTTCTTCCAGTCCGAACAGATCCCCAGCGTCGTGCGAATCGCCACCCGGCATGACGCGGGCGAGGGGTGCCTGGCCGCCGGCATGCTGCTCCAGCATCTGCCGGAGGGCGAAGTCGGCCGCGAACGGCTGCACACACGGCACGACCATCCCGAATGGGAGCATGTGCAGGCGCTCGCCGTGACCCTGAAGGATCAGGAACTGACCGACGGCGCGCTGCCGCTGACCGATATCGTGTGGCGCTTGTTCCATGAGGAAGAGGCGGTGCGCGTCACCGATCCGGTGGAACTGACCAAGGGCTGCCGCTGCGACCTCGCCCACATCCGCAGCGTCATCAGCCGCTTTCCCGCCAGCGAGCGCGCGGAAATGGCGGATGAGCAGGGCGTGATCGGCGTGGACTGCGCCTTCTGTTCGCGCCTCTTCCCGGTTTCGCTGGACAGTTTTGCACAAGGCTGACACGAAGTTGCAATGATGGTGCGGGGGTTTTGGTGCGCCGCGGGGGCTGCGCATCAAATGGCCGTATTTGCGGTGTATCATGGCGCTTGGCCGGACGATGCACCGGCGGACCCGCGGCGCTATCGCTGAACATGGGGGCTAAGGAATGACTCAAGGTCTGCGTGCTGGTGCATGTGCGTTCGCGATGCTGTTCGCCACGTCGCCCTCTGCACTGCTTGCAGTGCCGGACGGGGCTGACGCTGCTCGCATGGAGCCGGGCGAATGGGAATTGCGGGAAAGGGGCGCTGAACGGGAAAGCAGCGGCCCGCGCAGGCTCTGCGTCTCGCAACTTCGCCAGCTGGTACAGCTTCGCCATCCTCGCGCCGCCTGCAAGCAGCTGACGCTCCAGGAAGCGGGCAACCGCCTGTCGGTCAGCTATGATTGCGGCGGCGCGGGTGGCGGCCGCACCGAACTCAGGGTCGAAACGCCCCGGCTGGTGCAACTCCGCTCGCAGGGCATAGCCGACGGCGCGCCCTTCTCCTTCGACATGGAGGCGCGGCGGATCGGGGCCTGCCGCTGACGCGCGCCGCTTGCACACAGCCGCCCGGATCGTTAGCGCGGGACCATGGTTGCCAATAAAGGAAAATTCGCGGTCGTCCTGCTGTCGGGCGGACTGGACTCCATGGTCGCGGGCGGGCTGGCGCGCGAGGCTGGCTTTCATGTGCTTGCCCTCACCATCGATTATAATCAGCGTCACCGGGTCGAACTGCGCGCCGCCGCGCGGGTCGCGGGTGCGCTCAATGCCATGTCGCATATCGTTCTGCCGCTCGACCTCACCGCCTTTGGCGGATCGGCGCTGACGGCGGACATCGCCGTGCCCAAGGGCGGCGTGGGATCGGCCATCCCCATCACCTATGTCCCGGCCCGCAACACCATCTTCCTGTCGCTGACGCTCGGCCTTGCGGAGGTGTCGGGCGCGAATGACATCTTCATCGGCGTCAACGCGCTGGATTATTCCGGCTATCCCGATTGCCGCCCGGAATTTATCGAAGCGTTTCAGAAAATGGCGGCGCTCGCGACCAAGGCGGGCGTGGAAGGGCAACCGCTGCGCATCAACGCGCCGCTCCAGCATATGAGCAAGGCGGATATCGTGCGAGAGGCGCACCGGCTCGGCCTCGATGCGGGGCTTAGCTGGTCCTGCTATGACCCGGCGCCCGACAATCGCCATTGCGGGCTGTGCGACAGTTGCCGCCTGAGGGCGAAGGGCTTTCAGGAGGCAGGCCTGCCTGACCCCACCGATTACGCGGCGAAGCCCTGATGTGATGACCTACGCCGTCAAGGAAATGTTCCTGACGCTCCAGGGGGAGGGCGTGCACAGCGGCCGCCGCGCCGTCTTCCTCCGCTTCGCCGGATGCAACCTGTGGACCGGCCGCGAAGAGGACCGGCGCAAGGCCGTCTGCCAGTTTTGTGACACTGATTTCGTCGGCACTGATGGCGAAGGCGGCGGCAAATTCGCTGACGCTGATATGCTCGCCGATGCCGCTCTGGCCTTCTGGGGTGAAGACGGGGAGGGGCGCTATATCGTCATCACGGGCGGGGAGCCCATGCTTCAGATCGACGGCGCGCTGATCGACGCCCTCCACGCGCGCGGCTTCACCATCGCGATTGAAAGCAACGGCACGATCGCGGCGCATCCGGGTATCGATTGGGTCTGCATCAGCCCCAAGGCGGGCAGCGAAATCGTGCAGCGCAGCGGCAATGAGTTGAAGCTGGTCTGGCCTCAACCCGGTGCGGGCCACAGTCTGACCGACATAGAGGCGATGGAGGGCTGGGCCTTCGATCACCTCCTCGTCCAGCCGCTGGACGATCCCCATGCGGCCGCCAACATGCAGGCCGCGATCGATCTGGTGATGGCCCGTCCCCGCTGGCGGCTCAGCCTTCAGACGCACAAATATCTGGGATTGCGCTGAGGCTGCGGATGTGCGGCCGCACCAGACTGCCCGCATGCATCAACGCTGTCCCCGTCCAGACTGAGCCTGTCGAAGCCTCTACTCCCTTCTGAAAAGGAGGAGGCCCCACAGGCTCAGGCGAACGGCGTGCTGTTAACCGCCAATCTGCTGGTTATAGGCGACCTGGCAGTTCGGCCGAAGCTGGTTCTTCTTCCAGCATTTCTTGTCGAACGAAGGCAGTTTCAGCGAATAGCCGCGTCCGGGTTCGCCATAATATTGCTCGCCCGCCAGGATCAGCGACTTCTTGATCGAACCAAGGCCGGTGCGCGCCACTTCATTGAGCGAACCGCGATTGGCGAAGATCGCCTGCCGCCCGACCTCGGCCGCCGCCTGGCAGAAGCCGCGCTGGGCCTGCACGGTGGAATAGCCGGAATAGATGCGCGTGCCATATTGGTCGGCGGCTGCCTGGCCCGGCTTGCCCTTGCCCACGGTCCGCTGGAAATAGCCCAGCAGCGTCGCCTGCGCCGAATCCAGTTCCGCGTCATGATGGGCGATCATCGCATTATAGTTGCTGATCGACAGCAGGGTGGGCTCGAACTGGCACTGCAATGCCGCGACGTTCAGCGCCGCGCGCAGGTTCCACACCAGCCCCGCACGGATTTCCTCAGGCGTCGCGCCCGGCAGGCCCAGGGCGGTGGCCGCAGCGGCGTCGGTCAGCGGCGGCGCGGAAAAATCGGGCGGCGACCAGAAGAACTGCGCCGCGGCAGGCTGGGCGATCACCGGCGCGACGGTCAGCGCCAGAACGGAACAGATGCGCCGCAATGTGGAACAGGATGTCATGACTTCCCCTTTGATCAGAGCGCCGGGCCGTTCGGCCCACGCCTTAAATTCTATTTCTGCCCGCCCGCGCCTATATCGCGCCTGAACGCCGCTTGTCCCTTATTGATCCGTCACCACTTCCGTTTCGGGCTGCGCCGCGTTCGCGGCCGGTTCCGCCTGGGCAGGCGGCGCCGCGCCATTGGCGGCCGGTCCAGCCGAAGAGGCAGGCGCAGGGACCTCGCTCTGCACGCCGTCCAGATCGGTCATGGCGTCGGTCGTGGTGCCGTCCACCACTTCCAGATCCTTCATCTCCACCTTATTGCTGCCCTTCTCGTCCCCCCCGCATGCGGCGAGGAGCGAGCAGCCGCCCAGCAGCAAAGCAGTCAAGATCGTCCTTGCGTCGGCGCGCATCCGGGTCTCCTCAAGCGGTTTTGCCTGGCGGCCCCCCACCCGGCGAAGGCGCAGACCCTAGCTGCCGCCGCCACATTGCTCAAGCCCCGCGCCGCAGCGGCCCAGGCGATTGAGAAAGGACGGAAAATGCCGCTCCAGCGCCGCATCCAGCGCCGTCATGGAGGCAAGCTTGCCAAGCGCCGCGATGCTCGTCACCGGATATTCGGCCAGGCCGCACGGCACGATGCCCCCGAAATGCGACAGGTCGGGATCGACGTTGATCGAAAAGCCATGCAGCGTCACCCAGCGCCGCACCCGGATGCCCAGCGCGCCGATCTTTGCTTCCCGTCCATCCAGATCATCGGTCCATATACCGATCCGTCCCTCCGCCCGCCACGCGGCGATGCCCAGCTCGTCCAGCGCATCGATCATCCATCCTTCCAGATGATGGACGAAGTTGCGCACGTCCCGGCCGCGATCGCGCAGGTCGATGTTGAGATAGCCGATGCGTTGCCCCGGCCCGTGATAGGTATAGCGCCCGCCGCGCCCCGCATCATGGACCGGAAAGCGCGGATCGATCAATTCCGCCGGGTCGGCGCTTGTCCCTGCGGTGTAGAGCGGCGGATGCTCCAGCAGCCAGACGCGCTCCACTGCTTCCCCGGTCAAGATCGCCGCTGCCCTTTCCTCCATGTCCCTGAGCGCGGCGGGATAGTCCACCGGCGCGGAGTCTGTCCGCCATTCGACACCGGGCGCGCCTGCGCCGCTGACGGGAGAAGAGGGGGATGCCATGGCGTTTCCTTGACTTGGGCGGGGCGAGCGATCAAGTCTCCTCCCCGATTTTCCGGTAAAGAACAGGGCATGAAGATATGGCGGTGATGTCGATCGGCAAGGCGTGGGAAGAAGCGGTCGCCTTCGTCGCGCGCGAACGCAGCCTGCTGTTCCCCGTCGCCCTGCTTTTCGTCGCGCTCCCCGGTCTTGTCGTTCAGGAAATGACGCCGCCCGAACTGGCGGGCTGGAACATGAAGGATGCGTTCCCGGCCGTTCCGCCCAGCTTCTGGCTGGCGATGCTGCTGGGCGTCATCCTCATCTGGTTCGGGTCGCTGACCCTGTTCGCGTTGGCCCTGCGTCCGGGGATCAGCGTGCATGAGGCGCTGCGGCTCAGCCTTGCGCGCCTGCCTGTGCTGCTGGGCACGGCCCTGGTCGTCGCGGGCCTGCTCAGCGCGGCCGTGCTCGCAGTGGCGATCATCGTCGTCGCGCTGACGCTGGTGGCAAAGCCGCTGGGCGCGGCGCTGACGATGCTGCTGGGCGTGGCGGTGGGCGGTATCATGCTGTTCGCAAGTGTGCGGCTGCTGTTGCTCAACCCTGTGGTGATCGACGGGTCGGAAGGCGTGATGGCCTCGCTCCGCCACAGTTGGGCCCTGACGCGCGGCCATTTCTGGCGGCTGCTGGGCTTCATCCTGATCCTTACGCTGCTCTCGGCGATCGCCGGTTCCGCCGCGCAGGCGATCTTCGGCGTGATCGGCGGGCTGGCCGGCGGGCCGGATGGCGCGCGGCTGACCGGGGGAATCGCTGCTGCTGCCGTCTCGACCGTGGTGCAGGTCTATATGCTGGTGATGCTGGCCCGCCTCTACCGTCAGGCCGAAGGGGCCTGATCCAGCAGCGGCACATGCGGCGCGGCATCGGGCCGCAGCAATCCCGTCAGCCGGGGATCGGCGAAGGTCTCGACCTCCCGCGCGAAGGGGACAAAGCCCGACTTGATGTAGAAGGGCAGGGCCGCCGGGCTGTCCAGCGTGCAGCTATGCACCCAGAAACGCCTGACATCCTTGCGCCAGGCAAGCGATTTCGCCTGCGCCATCAACCATTTGCCCAGCCCCTTGCCCGTCAGATCGGGGATGAGGCCAAGGAAGCTCAGTTCGCAGTCGGGCATCGAGCGGAAGTCCAGTTCCAGCAACCCCACTTCCACCCCGCGCGGGTCGGTGACGGCATAGACCTCCACCGCCGGGTCGTGGATGACCGCGGTCAGTTCCTGATCGCTCATCACGAGGCGGGAAAACCACAGCCATTGCTCGCCTACCCGCCGGAACAGCGCGCGATAGGCTTCGGGGGCAGGGGCCTTCCACGGCTTGAGCCGAAGCGGCGCGGGCGGAATGGGCGCTGGCATCGGCTTTGCGCGCATTTCCAGATGAGTCACGATCGTCGCGATCTGATCATTGGCGACGGGCGTCACGGGCATGGACGTCAGCTCCAGCTCGCCATGGGGGGCAGGCTCATCAGGATCGCTTCGATATTGCCGCCGGTCTTGAGGCCGAACAGCGTGCCCCGGTCATGCACCAGGTTGAATTCGGCATAACGGCCGCGCCATTCCAGCATCCGGCGATATTCCTCCTCCGTCCAGCTTTCATGCATCCTGCGCCGGACGATCGGCGGAAAGGCGGCGAGGAAGGCTTCGCCCACCGCGCGGGTGAATGCGAAGCTGGCGTCGAAATCACTCTCTAGATGATCGTAAAATATGCCCCCGACTCCGCGATGGACCTGCCGGTGGGGGATATAGAAATAATCGTCGGCCCACGCCTTGAACTTCGGATAATAGGCCGGGTCATGAGCATCGCATGCCGCTTTCAGCACGGCATGGAACTCGGCCGTGTCCTCATCGCGCGGCAGGGGCGGGTTCAGGTCGGCTCCGCCGCCGAACCAGCTTTTGGAGGTGCGCAGGTAGCGCGTGTTCATGTGCACCGCAGGCACGTGCGGGTTGGCCATGTGCGCGACCAGGCTGATTCCCGTGGCGAAGAAGGCGGGATTGTCCTCTGCCCCATGGATGGTCCTGGCGAAGTCCGGCGCGAATTCTCCCGATACGGTCGACACATTGACGCCGACCTTCTCGAAGACCTTGCCCTTCATGACGCCGCGCACGCCGCCGCCGCCTTCGCCCGGCGTCAGGCCCGGCGCTTCGCGGTCCCATGGCGTGAAGGTGAAGGACGCGTCGCTCCCGGCCTCGCGCTCGATCGCCTCGAATTCGGCGCAGATGCGCGTGCGAAGCGACTCGAACCAGCCACGGGCGGCTTGCTGCTGGGGATCGAGGGCCATGGTCATTCGAAAATCTCTGTCATTGCGGGAATTGTCCAGTCTGGCGAAGGGCCTCGGCGACGGCGATGCCTGTGGAAACAGCGATGTTCAAGGACCGGAAGCCCGGCGCCATCGGAATGCGCACCCGCACATCCGCAAGATCGCGGACCGCGTCCGGCACTCCAGCGCTCTCCGACCCCATCAGCAGCACGTCATCCGGCCGGAAACGGACATCGGGCAACGGTTCCGACGCATGGCTGCTCATCAGCACCAGGCGGCGGCCCTTGGCCCGCCGCTCGTGGTCGAAGGCCTGGAAATTGGCGTGGCGCGTCACATCGGCCGCCGCGCCATAGTCCATCGCGGCCCGTTTCAGCCGTGCGTTGGAAAAGGCGAATCCCATCGGCATGATGATATCCACAGGCACCGCAAAGCAGGCGGCAAGGCGCAATATCGCGCCGACATTTCCGGCGATCTCGGGTTGATAGAGGGCAATACGCATGCCCCGCCCATAATGCAGCGGGGCAAATTGTCATAGGCTTGGCCAAATTGCTGTTGGCAAAGACGCCATCCTGCGGCTATCAGGCCCGCGAACCACGCCAAGGGGAAAGGCGGGGCCCGTCTCCGTGGGAGCCACTTTCCTGATAATCATAGCCGGCAACGGCAATGTGGCGGGTGACAGGGACGTCTTTGCAAGGGTTGATATGCATGGCGAGCGTTGAACATACGGACAGCCAAGGTTTAGCTGGCGGGGATGGGGTGCGCCGCCGCGACTTCATCAACATCGCCGCGGTCAGCTTCGCGGGTGTGGGGGCTGTCGCCGTCGTCATCCCGCTGATCGATCAGATGAACCCCAGTGCGGACGTGCTGGCGCTCGCCTCGACCGAGGTTGATCTGTCGGCGATCCAGCCGGGGCAGGCGATCAAGACGACCTTCCGTTCGCAACCGCTGTTCGTGCGTCACCTGACCGACAAGGAAATCGCCGAAGCTGACAAGGTGGATGCGTCCTCTCTGCGTGATCCGCAGACGCTGGAAGAACGCACCGTCGACGGCAAGAAGCAGTGGCTCGTCACCATGGGCGTGTGCACCCATCTGGGCTGTGTGCCGCTGGGCGCGGGGGAGGGCGAGAACCGCGGTGAATTTGGCGGCTATTTCTGCCCCTGCCACGGTTCGTCCTACGATACGGCTGCCCGCATCCGCAAAGGCCCCGCGCCTAAGAACCTGGAAGTGCCGAAGTTCAGCTTCACTTCCGACACTGCCATTCTTGTAGGCTGAGGTAAGAAACGATGAGCTTTCCCTGGGCTGAACATTACACTCCCAAGCATCCCGTGATGCAGTGGATCGACGAGAAGCTGCCGCTTCCGCGCCTCGTCTACAATGCGGTCGGCGCTGGCTATCCGGTGCCCCGCAACCTCAATTATTTCTGGAACTTCGGCGTCCTCGCTGGCCTTGCGCTGGTGATTCAGATCGTCACTGGCGTGATCATGGCGATGCATTATGGCGCCAACACGCTCGTGGCCTTCGGCACCGTAGAACAGACGATGCGCGACGTGAATGCGGGCTGGCTGATGCGCTACGCGCACGCCAACGGCGCAAGCTTCTTCTTCATCGTCGTCTATCTCCATATCTTCCGCGGCCTTTTCTACGGCTCCTACAAGGCGCCCCGTGAAATGGTATGGCTGCTCGGCCTCGTCATCTTCCTCCTCATGATGGCTACTGCCTTCATGGGCTATGTGCTTCCCTGGGGGCAGATGTCCTATTGGGGTGCGAAGGTGATCACCGGCCTGTTCGGCGCGATCCCCGTGGTGGGCGAGCCGATCCAGACCTGGCTGCTCGGCGGCTTTGCTCCCGGCAATGCATCGCTCAACCGCTTCTTCTCGCTGCACTTCCTGCTGCCTTTCGTGATCGCGGCCGTTGTCATCCTGCACATCTGGGCGCTGCACATTCCGGGTTCGTCGAACCCGACCGGTGTGGAAGTGAAGGGTCCGCAGGATACTGTTCCGTTCCATCCTTACTACACGGCTAAGGACGGCTTCGGAGCGGGCGTGTTCCTGATCCTCTTCTCGATCCTGCTGTTCTTCGCGCCGAACTATCTCGGCCACCCGGACAACTATATCGAAGCGAACCCGCTTTCGACGCCTGCGCACATCGTGCCGGAATGGTATTTCTGGCCCTTCTACGCGATCTTGCGTGCTTTCACGGTCGATTTCTTCTTCGTACCTGCAAAGCTGCTGGGCGTGCTGGCGATGTTCAGCGCCATCCTGATGCTCTTCTTCCTGCCCTGGCTGGATACCTCCCCGGTGCGTTCGGGCAACTATCGCCCGACCTTCAAGAAGTTCTTCTGGATACTGATCATCGACGTGCTGATCCTGGGCTATTGCGGCGGCGCGCCGGCGGAAGAGCCCTATGTGATGATCTCCCAGATCGCGGGCGCTTATTATTTCGCTCACTTCCTGATCATCCTCCCGCTGATCTCGCGCTTTGAACGGCCGCTGCCGCTGCCCGGCTCGATCACGGAATCGGTGCTCAATCGTCAAAACATCAAGGGCGAACAGGATGCGCTTCCCGGCATGGGCGCGGATCCGCAGCCGTCGAACGCCGGCTAAGAGGGGGACAAGAGTAACATGGTTCGCATCGGCGCATTTCTCGTCGGCCTCTTCTTTGCTGGCTGGCTGCTGATCTCCTTCCTCGTGGGCGCTGTGGCCTATGTCTCCGAACCGCCTGCCAAGACGGTGGAGCATGAATTCCACAAGCACCCCAAGGATGTGGACTTCTCTTTCGACGGCCCGTTCGGCAAGTTCGACCGGCCGCAGCTCCAGCGCGGCTTCCAGGTCTTCAAGGAAGTCTGCTCGGCCTGCCATAGCCTGAAGTTCGTGGCGTTCCGCGACCTCGCCGCGCTTGGTTATAATGAGGCGGAAATCAAGGCGATTGCCAAGCAATGGGCGATCAAGACTCCCGACGTCGACCCCAAGACGGGTGAGATGTCCACTCGCGATCCGGTCCCGGCAGACTATTTCCCGAAGCCCTTCGCTAACAATGTAGCGGCGGCGGCGGCTAACAACAATGCGATCCCGCCGGATCTCTCGCTGATGACCAAGGCGCGTCACGACGGTTCCGCCTATGTCTACTCGCTGATCACCGGCTATCAGAGTCAGCCTGCCGAACTGCTCAAGCACTTCCCCGATGCGAAGACGCCTGAAGGGCTGCACTACAATCCCTATTTCGCCAACCTGAACTTGGCGATGGCGCCGCCGCTGACGGCCGATGGTCAGGTGACCTATGGCGACGGCACCAAGGCGACCGTTGATCAGATGGCGAAGGACGTCGCGGCTTTCCTGACCTGGACGGCGGAACCGAAGCTTGAAAATCGCCGCCGTGCGGGCCTGGCGACGATCGTCTTCCTGCTGATTGCGACCGCCCTGGCCTATATGTCTTACCAGAATATCTGGGCGGATAAGAAGAAGGCCGCCTGATCGCAGGGTGCAGCTCATGCTAAGCAAAAGGGCACGGGTTCTTCGCGGAATCCGCGCCCTTTTTCATTGGAGGGATGATGAGCGTCGATGAACTGGCGGCCCTGGTCCGCACCATCCCTGATTTCCCGAAACCCGGCATCCAGTTCCGCGATGTAACGACTCTGCTGGCGGACCGCCGCGGTTTTGCGGATCTGATCGGCCGCATGGCACGCATCGCGGCTCCGCTCGACCCCGAATATGTCATTGGTATCGAAGCGCGCGGATTCATCCTGGGCGCTGCGCTCGCCCATGTTCTCGGTGCTGGTTTCGTGCCGGTCCGCAAGGCGGGAAAGCTGCCCGGACGCACCGTAGGTATGGACTATATACTTGAATATGGCACGGACCGGCTGGAACTGCATGAAGGGCAGGTCCCTGCTGGAGCGCGCGTCATCCTGATCGATGATCTGATCGCGACCGGCGGCACGGCCTTGGCAGCTGCACAACTTCTGCGGGAACAGGGTGCAAGTGTGCTGATGGCTTTGTTCGCTGTAGACCTGCCTGACCTTGGGGGTATGGCTGCGCTGGAGGCGGATGGCATCGCCACCTCCGCCATACTCGCATTTCCGGGCCATTGATCCGGCAAATGGCACCTCTGCAATCCGCAGGCCGTTGTGCCATGATCGAGGGCCAACGCGTCCTCTTCCTTATGGCAGTGGAGGACGAATATGGCCCCCACCTGCAACAGCGCTTCACGCCCGCGCTGATCGGCGTGGGCCCGGTGGAAGCGGCGATCGCCACCAGCCTGATCCTGTACCGGATGTACCAGGACGATGCGCTGCCGGATCTACTCACCTGAATCTGAAGTTCGGCTCATTGTTTTTTGATAGAAGCGTTTGACGGAGGCAAGGATCTCCGCTGCGGATCTGACCCATATATAGGGTTTCGGATTTTCGTTGTGAGCGGTGATGAAGGCGGTGATGTCAGCTTCGAGGATCGGCGGTGGACCGATGGACACCGCGCTGCAATTGCTTACGGGTGAGTTCCGCGAACCAGCGTTCGACCTGATTGATCCATGACGCCGATGTCCGTGTGAAATGGACATGCCAATGCGGACGGCGCGCCAGCCAAGCCTTGATCCGTGTGTCTTGTGAGTGGCGTAGTTGTCCATCACGAGGTGAACGTTCGGCCCATCGGGCATCTCGGCGTCGGTCCGCTTGAGGAAGTCGAGAAACTCGGCCGCCCGGCGGCGCTTGTAGCACTTACCGATCATCGCTCCTGTGGCGATGTCGAAGGCGGCAAACAGGGACGTGTTCCCATTTCGGATGTAGGTATGAGTGCGCCGCTCGGACACGCTTGGCGTCATGGGTAGAACCGGCTGCTCGTGGTCCCAGTGCCTGTATTTGCGACTTTTTATCCACGCACAGCACGATCGCCCGGTCGGGCGGGGGCATATAGAGGCCGACAATGTCCTGCACCTTTTCGACGAACAGTGGATCGGCGGACAGCTTGAATGTCTCTGACCGGTGCGGCTACAGGACGAATGCACCCCAGATCCGACGGATGGTCATGTGCGACAGCCCTGCCCAGGCTGCCATGGAACGGATTGATCAATGCGGGGCATCCTCCGGCCTGGTGTTCAGTGTGCGCTCGATCACCTGATCTACTTGCGCCTCAGATACCGTGCGTGGCCGACCAGCGCGATACTCATCGGTCAGCCCTTCAAGGCCATCCTGCGCGAACCGCCGACGCCACTTGCCAACGGTGTGTTCGTGCACGCCAAGGCATTCGGCAACTTCCTTGCTCTGAAGTGCCTCGGCACATAGAAGGATCATTCGACAGCGATCCGACAGGGAACGCGGCGCTTTGTGACGCCGTACCTGAGCTTCGAGAAAAGCTTGGTCCTCGCCGCTGAATACGACCAAATCCGCCTGCCAACCCGCCATCAAAAACGCCCCTGCGTATCCGGCAAGGATATATACAATGAAGCTTTCTTCAGTTCCAGGTGACCAGCTTAGCGGATGATTTCGTCGCATAGCGCGACATCGGCCGCCGCCCTTCGCATGAGCTGAAATCCGTCATAGGTACCAACATGCACGAAGGCAGCGTCGAGGCTGGCCTCGAACGCCATTTTTTCTGGCGGAAGAGGGTTGGTCATCGCGGGGAACACGGCACTATAAAAATCCGGCCGAGTGATTTCGACATGCGACACGACCCATTGTGCTTCCTGCATTAGTTGACGGCATGTCTCCTTATATTGTGCCGGAGTTGAATATTGCGGCAACAGCATGTCTAGGCGGGCGGGGTGACGACGCCCTGTCAGGAAAGGCAACATGGGATCGGCGGGATAGAAAAATATATGGTCGCCAGGTGGGAGTGTCTGCAAATGTTTCAGCAGGGGAAGAATCCCGCCCCCCGCCACAACGCCATACAGGCCTGCCTGTGTTTCCACTCTGGGTGCGTTGGTGCTGCGTACTGCTGCGATGGCCAAGGGTGGCAGCGGCACGAAGATCGTGACAAGACCGAGAGTTCGCCACAACGGTCTGATTTCTCCGGCCGATAGCAACTGTGCCAGAGTCCCAGCTAAAAGTGGGAGAACCAGTACCGCGCAAAATGCGATGTGCACCGCGTCGGGTCGAGGAAAACATCCGACAAGCCCTGCGGCAGCAAACAATATGAGAGTGGGCCAGGGTTGCTGACATATGCAGTTAGGCCCCTTTCGCCAGATCAGAAGCAGCAACAGTGCGGCGGCGAGCGGGAAGCTTAGCACCCCAAACATCATCTGCAGGTCCATGAAAGCGCCGTAGGGCAGGGCCTGAATGTTCGAATAATGGTTCAGAGCATAGAGGATGACCTGATCGAAGGCGGCCATGATCGTTCCCTGGGACCAAAGATAGGCCAGCGCTAACGACGCGAGTGTCATGCCGCTGAAAATGTAGATGGTCAGCGATCTCACGGAGCGCATCGACAATATCGATAGCAGCCCGGCCAACGCGATCATCCCGCCACGATGCGTCGTTACCAACGCGGCCGCACACGCAGCTAGCCCCGCCATACTCAAACGAGTAGGCTTCCCCTCGGCGCGTAGGACTGCCCAAAGGGTTAGCATGGAAAACAGGCTGGTGAACCAATGGTGATTAACCTGCATCCAGGGCCCTGGAACCGAAACCGACCAAGCCAGTACCAACGTAGCGGACAGAGCAGGCCGGTTCGATACCATCCGGCAGCAGCTATATCCAAGCCCCGCGATGAGTGCGATCACCAACACCATGAGCAACCGTGCTGCCAGCAAGCTCTGCCCAAAAAGAGTCAACCAGCCAGCCGTAATGAGAAAGCCGAGCGGCGGGTGAAACTCGAAAAAATCCCGATACAAAATCTGCCCGTCAATCATCCGCTGAGCAGCGTGAAGCCATATTCCTTCATCTGCCAATAACCAAACCGAGCGTGTAAATGGCAGGCATAGCAGAGCAGTCGTGATCGTCACGAGCAGCCCGGCATGGCGCTCCATTAGCTGAATGGAGGATTGCAAGCGATCTTGGGGCAGTGCCGGATCAATGTTCAGGGAAGGGATCATGAGGCTGCGTGAACGAATTTCGGGCATTGGGATATGTGAGGTGCGGGATCGGGAGCGGTGATTCGACGATAGACGTGAAGGGAAGGGCTGGGGCGCACTTCGCGATAATGCAGGGCCAGATAAGAGCGGATGGCCCTGTTGCGCAGGAAGAACGCCCGCACGTCGAACGACGCGGGCTGATAGGTGTAGTTACGGCGTCGCTCGAATAGAATCAGCCTCGGCGAAGAACAGCGTATCTCTATCGCGGCTTCGGTCCGCACCTGCTCTGCCATCGCCTGCAATTGGGGCGGATTGGGGCCGATTACCTCTGCATGAGCGATCGCCGGGATCATCCAGTAGGCATAGAAGCGTGACGGCCAGCTAAGGCCGTGATCCTCGATGGTCGGCCATCCCCACATAGGATCTGCTGCCGCGATAAAGACCGGGCTACCCTTCGGTAGGTTCGCAAGAACCGGATCGATTTCGGCGCGAAAGAAATTGAGATATGGGCCTGTTGCGAACGGCAACAATATAGGCAGCGCCAGCATCGCCAGTCCTAACGTGATCGGTATCATGCGTCGCATGCCCGCCATCGTTAACCGCACTCCCATCGCAAGCGCGGCGGCGCCCGTAATCGGCACACTATGGTAGAGCCATCCCTTTTGCTGCACAAAATAGGCAACGGCAAATCCGATCGCGACGATCAGCAAGGTGGAGACCAGCGGCTTGGCGGTCTTGCCGAACGCGCCGCCATAAGTAAGAAAAAAGGCAATAACCGAAACCCAGATCACGAACCATGGCCGCATCAGCATCATGTCCCACGAGGCCTCATAACCATGATAAGCCGTCTGGACCATCGGCACAGCATGGGTGAAGAAGGCAGGCGCGAAGACGGGAACGGCAATTCCGTAAAGTAGTGCCGCGACCGCTAATGTAACTGTTTCTGGACGAACGGCGCGCCATTTTCGGCGAACGCGGAGGATTAGCCAAGCCTCCAGCATGATCGGAATAAGGGCAAAATAGTGCTTCAGCGCAAAGCCATAGGCTGCGGCCATTCCTATCAGAAGCGCCAAGGCGGCTGGAACCGCACTTCCCACTGACCGGCGAGCGATCAAGGCGGCATAGGGCAGCGCGCAGATCAGCGCGAGATGTTCGCGCTGCCCGAAGTCGTAAAGCGGCGCGATCACCATTAACCATAAGGCAAGCAACATAGTTGCCAATCGGGCTATCGGCGATGAAAAGTTTGCTAGATGCGTTACGAGCAGTGCCGACGTCGCGCCAACTCCGATAACCGCAGTCACCAGCAGCCGCAGTGGCGGAATGTGCAGCCACTGCGCCACATGATGAATAGGCACGGCCGACCAGAACCAGAGGGGTGGATTGATTTCCACTATGTCCCGGTACAGCACCGCGCCATTGATCATCTGGCGGGCGATCCAGAATTGCCAGACCACATCATGGGTGATCGGAATGTCGCGTAGCAGGATCAGCGTGAGTATGGCTGCTGCGCACAATGCGATCTCCGGCAGGCGGCGCGTGGCAACGCCGACACCTCGCTTCCAGCGACCGATCGCGTCGTCACCAAACACCAGCAGGCGTGAAAGGACATAGAATAACGCGGAGTAGAGCGTTATCCCGACCAGATGCACAACGGGCTGGTCGATCCACCCCGCCATGCGGAAGATGCTGACGACCAGGAGGTTTGCGGCATAGGCAAGGGCGGCCGCGGCTCCGAATCGCGCCAGTTCGGCGGCTGACATCGGTTCGCGCACGGCGAAGGTCCAATAGCGGTTTGCTACGTATGAGAGGATGAGGCCCAGGCCGTAGCCCAACGCATTCGCCGCATAGTCGCCAAGTCCGAGGGCCAAGGCGAACAAGATTATCGAAAAGCCGAAAGCTGTGTTGAGCAGCCCTACAAGACTAAATTTGAGGATTGTCATAACTGGGTGGTCGCGCTCATGACGCCATCAGCGAATATTGCGCGCCGAAGGGCAACCACGTCAATGAACGCTCCAACGGCCGCAGTGCCGCCAGAGCACCTGGGAAGAATATCCTGTAATTCATGCGCACGCGATCGAAGCCGGCCTTCACCAGCCGCCTTTTCATCTCGGGCGCGCTAATCAGCACCGCATTTTCATCGAACGGGCAATTGGCGACTGCGTGGCGGGTGAGAGGGTTCCAGGGATTATGCTCGAAAAGTGTGAACACTCCACCGGGAGACAGATGCCGGCGGATTTGCCCCAGCAATTGCACATGAAGATCTTCGGGGATGTGGTGGAAGACGCAGGCGGTGAAGATGAGGTCGAACGACCCCATGGCGGCGGGCATATGCTGGCCATCATAAACATGAAAGCTGACCTGCTCCGACAATTTTTCACGGCATAAGTCCAGCGAACGTTCCGAGACATCGAGGCAGCTGATATGAGCGTTCGGAAAGGCTTGCCGCATGGGCTTCAGCGAATTGCCGATGCCAGCGCCGAAATCCAGGATCCGGCCAACCGTGTGTCCGCACCGCTGGACCACGCGAAGCACATCGGCGATTTTATACTCCGCGAAATAGCCGACCTCTTCCCCGCTGAGACGGATGGAACGGGTATGCTGTGCGGCATAATCCGCTGCGACCAGATCGAACTCTGCCTCAGCCATGCATGGCTCGCTCGATCTTTGCAGTCATCTGATGTACCGGGCTCCTGTCCGCCGTTGCGGTTGGTTTCGCCCGTACCTCCTGTACGATGAACAGCGGCCGGTGTTTGGATTCCATATACATTCGGCCGAGATATTCGCCGAATATTCCCAGCATCAGCAACTGAATGCTGCCAAGGATCAAGACTATGCTGGCGATGCTGGCCCATCCAGTTAGCGTGTCGCCCCTGGCATATGATATCACGACCCATCCAAGCACGAGTATGCCCAAAAGGCCGGCAACCAGCCCAAGATGCGCCGCTATGCGCAGCGGCAACGTCGAGAAACTCGTTATCGCGTCCAGCGCGAACGAAACCATTTTTCGGAGGGGATAGTGGCTCTTCCCAGCGAAGCGCGCTTCCCGTTCATAAGGTAGCGCAGCCTGCCGGAAACCTATCCAGCTAACCATGCCGCGGACAAAGCGATATCGTTCCGGCATGGAGTTCAGATGGTCCACGACGCGTCGGCTCATGACACGAAAATCGCCCGTATCGCGTGGCACAGATACGTCGACCATTCGATCGAGCAGCCGATAGAAGAGATTCGCGGACACTCTTTTGAACATCGTTTCGCCAGCGCGTCTCAGGCGCTGCCCGTAGACGACGTCGTAACCCTCTTCCATCTTGGCGAGCAAGGCAGGCAGCAACTCGGGAGGGTCTTGCAGATCTGCGTCCATGACCATCACCGTCTCACCCCGGCAAATCTGGAGACCGGCGCTGAGCGCAATTTGATGACCGTAATTGCGCGCCAAATTCACGCCCACGACCTGAGGGAATTTCTGGGTTAGATTGTCAAACGGCGTTCAAAAGGGACCCCCGATCGGCGTCGAAGAGGGACCCCCTTTTCAGATAATATGATGCTGGTTTGTTGAAGATGGCCTTGCGCTGCGTGCGGCGGAGGGCGGGCGTAGCCCGACCGGAGGCGCGCGCAGCGCAAGATAGATTTTTGAAGGCGCCGAAGGTGGCTGTCAGCTGCGGTTTTTGAAGCGCCAGCTGTCGTTGCCCGTCTCGACGATATCGCAGTGGTGGGTGACGCGGTCGAGCAGCGCCGTGGTCATCTTGGGATCGCCGAACACGGTCGGCCATTCGCCGAAGGCGAGGTTCGTGGTGATGATGACGCTGGTCCGCTCATAAAGCTTGCTGATGAGGTGGAACAGCAACTGCCCTCCCGAGCGGGCGAACGGCAGATAACCGAGCTCGTCGAGAACGATCAGGTCGAGCCGCGACAGCTGCGCCGCCAGGGTCCCGCCTTTGCCGATCCGGGTCTCCTCTTCGAGGCGTGTCACCAGATCGACGGTGTTGAAGTAGCGGGCGCGAGCGCCCCTTCGCACGACATTGGCGGTGATCGCGATGGCGAGGTGGGTCTTGCCTGTCCCCGTGCCGCCGACCAGCACGATATTGCGGCGAGGCGGGAGGAAGGAGCCATCGTGAAGGGAGCGGATCATCTCCTCATTGATCGGTGTGCCCTCGAAGCTGAACCGCTCCAGGTCCTTCACCACGGGCAGCCTCGCAGCCGTCATCCGATAGCGGATGGAGGCTGCATCCCGGTGGGTCGCCTCAGCACGGAGCAGGTCGGTCAGTATCTCCATGGTGGTGCGCTTGCGCTGGAGGCCGGTGGTGACCGCCTCGTCGAACGCCGCCGCCATGCCCTTGAGTCCGAGGCCGCGCATCGTGTCGATCATATCATGCCGCTGCATCATAGCCTCGCAGCAGATCATAGCGGGCACAGTCGGCGAGCGGAGGATGCTGCAGCATCCGGTCTTCCGAAGTGACGATGCTGTGGGGTGTCGCCGGCTCGCGGCGCCGGGAGAGGATGTTGAGGATCAGCTCGTCGCTGGCCGTTCCGTTCGCCAACGCTTCGCGCACGGCAGCCTCTACCGGCTCCAGGCCATCGGTGAGCACCGCCGAGAGGACCCGCACGAACCTGCGATCGGCCTCGTCCCCGGTGCCGAGCCTTCGCCGTAATCGGTGCAGGGCGGGCGGCAGATCCCAGTCCTGGAACGGTGCGCCGTTACGCAGCGCGCCGGGCTTGTGCGCGAGGACCGGCAGATAATGCCAGGGATCGTATATCGTGCGGTTCCGACCGAAGTGGCGCTCATGCTCCCCGACGATCGCATCGCCGCAGCGTATGACGATGCGATCGGCATAGGAGCGCACCTGAACGGTCCGGCGTGCGGCCGTCGACATGACCGAGTAGCGGTTGCGATCGAAGCTGATGAGGCAGGTGCCGGTGACGGCATGCTCGCTCTCATGGAAGCCGTCGAACGGTGCCAGGATCGGCTGCAGGGCCGGTCGCTCCATATCCAGCGCCTCGGCGACGGTAATATCCCCGCGTTCGGGATGGGCATGATGCTCGGCCCAGCGCCGGCACTCGGCCTCCAGCCACCCGTTGAGCTCGGCCAGGCTGGCGAACCGGAGCCGCGGCTGGAAGAAGCGGCCTCGGATTGTCTGGACCTGCTGCTCGACCTGGCCCTTCTCCCATCCCGCCGCCGGCGAGCAGGCGGTCGGCTCGACCATGTAATGATCGGTCATGATCAGGAAGCGGCGGTTGAACACACGCTCCTTGCCGGTGAACACGGCCGTCACCGCCGTCTTCATATTATCGTAGATACCGCGTCGCGGCACACCGCCGAAGAACGCGAACGCCCGGGCATGGGCATCGAACAGCATCTCCTGGCCCTCGCGCGGATAGGCCCGGACATAGGGTGCGCGCGAGTCGCAGAGACGCATATGCGCCACCTTCACCCGCATCGGCTTGCCGGCGATCTCCACATCCTCGTGGCTCCAGTCGAACTGGTAGGCCTCACCCGGCTGGAAGGTCATCGGGATGAACGCCGGTGCGCCTTCGCCAGCATCCTTCCGCCGCGCAGCACGCCAGCGCGCCGCATAGCGGCGCACCGCATCATAGGATCCATCGAACCCCTCGCGCACCAGCAGGTCATGGATACGCGTCATCCGTAGCCGATCGCGGCGGCCGCGACCTTCGTTCTCCTCAAGCAGCGCATCGAGACGATCCTGATAAGGACCGATCCGCGGCAGCGGCTGGACTTTGCGCTGATAGTTGAACGCCGCCTCCGGCGACCGGATCGCTTTGCGGACGACCTTCCGCGACAAACGAAGGTCACGAGCGATCGCCTTGATCGCCTTACCCGCTGCATGCTCACGCCGAATCCGAACCACTGTCTCCACGATCAACATCCCGTTCTCGCCAACTGATCAAAACCAGTCGGCCGACTAAATCCCCGGGATGAAGGGGTCCTTTTTGCACGCCGATCACCCCACGAAGGGGGTGCCTATTGCACGCTGATCCTCA
>NZ_ATHO01000109.1 GCF_000445065.1 Sphingobium quisquiliarum P25
GCGCTATCGTCGCGCGCATCGGGGATGTCGTCGCTGATGCGGACGTCGAGCGAGGCGCTATCGGCCGACCCGTCGCCATCGGTGACGGTGACGGTGAAGGATTGAAGGATGCTATCCGTCCCCGGCTGGCCATGGGCGAGGCTGTTGCCGGTGAGTTCATAGCTGTAGGCAAAGCTGCCGCCGGTCACCGAGCCATCAGGGCCCGTCACGGGCGTGAATCCGGTGATGCGCAGCGTGCCTTCCGCCGTGACGATCGCAGCGGCCTTGAACGCGCCGCCCGCGAAGATGGAAACCCCTTCCACGCTCGCCGCCGCCAGCCCGTCGGGGGTGGATATGCTGAAGCTGCCCGTACGGGTGAGCGCCGCTGCATCGGGGGCTGACCCATCCGCCAGATGGGCTTCCGACACAAGGACTTCGGCGCCTTCGCCATCAAGGCCGCTGATCCCTACGCCGTCGTCCGATCCCGATATGGTGATGGTGAGGGTGGACGACGACACATCTCCATCACCATCAGTGATGGAGTAGCTGAAACTGTCGGTCAGCGTCTCGCCGGGGCTGAGCGTCTGGACCAAGGGATTTTCATTGTCGAGCCTGTAGCTGTAGAGCCCGCTGGCCTCCAGCGTCAGCGTGCCATAGACACCCTTGAACGTACCGGCGCTGGATATAGCCGCACCATCCGCGCCCTGCACGTCCGCCACGCCGTCGCTGCCGTTGGCGTCGCTGCCGCCGATGCCCGTCAGCACATTGCCGTCCGCCACCAGCGGACCATCCTCGCTCACGCCATCGCTGTCCGCCAAAGCGCGCGGCGCATCGTCCGCAACCGATATGGTAAGAGTTGCGGTCGCAACATCTCCATCCCGGTCCGTAACTGTTACGGTGACAACCTCGCTGGGATCAGCGCTCAACACATTGTCGGTGAGAGTATATATATAGTCGATGCTGTCCGGCCCCATGCCGGTGATGGTCAAAGTGCCGAACTGCGTCTGCACCACCTGTCCCACCGCCGTAATCACGACAGCATTGATCGTCACGGCAGCAACGCCGTCCGGCGCATCGAACCGGATGATGCCGCTCGTCGTTTCAGAACCGGACGAGGGGTCGGAGCCCGCGGGCTCAGACCCGCGCGGGGGCAATCCAGCCTCCGAAGCTGAAGCCGTCGCCGACACCGCACCTGCTGGCTGGTCGGGCGTCACGATTTCCAGGCTAGGCCGGAGGTCCGAAGCTGGAAGGATGACTTCCTCCTCCACAGAAGCGGAAAAACTCAGCTCCGTCTCAGGCAGGAGGTCACCCAGCAACAAGCCGTCGCCTATGGTTCCCGCCGCTTCCGTGAAATTACCGCCGGAACTGCGCGGCGGCCCGGCGGCCGGTTCGACCTGCTCCGCCAACAGCAGAGCCGCCAGATTGGCCGCCGGAACGGCCACATCCCCGATGACCAGCTGGGGAGGCGCTATTGCCCCGTCGACAATCACCAGCGACGTTCCGTCGGGCAGTGTCACGACAAGATCCCGCCCGGCGACATGAATGCTGTTGAGATCCGTTCCAGCGGGCAGCACCAGGATTCCATCAGGACCTGCCGCTGCACGCTCGACACGTCCCGACGCCGCCCCTAGCCCCCTTGCTCCTTCATCTGCGTGAGGAGACTGGACAAAGGCCGCTTCAGGCAGATGGGCGTCCAGAACCTCGAAGCTGCCCAATCCTCCGGCCTTCAGTGCTTGATCGACGTTCATGACGCACCTCCGCAATAAAAGGAGACGGTGGACCGCTGGCAGCAGGAGAAGGCATCCAAAACCGGTCCGCACCGGTCCTGGCATCAACATTCCCTTGCTTCAGGCCTTTTGCGGCGCTGACTACGCCTTCAGAAAATCCCCCGTCTCCCGGCATGACCGAGCGCGCCACGCTCCACCCTGCCGGTGTTGAATGCACTATGGCAATTCTTCCTCGTCCCTTATTTATATTCGAACTTAGTACCTCTTTACAGAGAATTAACCAATTTTATCGCAAATTAATCCTGACCTATTACTTTAGGCATATAAAATTCGGCTCATGACTGACCAAAGGAGGTATGTCATGGCTTCGAGACAGTCGCGACAGCTTCATCAGCACCAAAAGGAGAGAGGCGAATTTCGCGAATCGGCATAACGGTTAAGGTTGATCTGAACTATAGCCGCATGCCCATCTTTCACTTGGTCCCTTCCAACAAGGATGATGAAGTGCAAAGATGTTACGGCGAGGTTTATCCTTATGTCCCCATTTAAGGACATGGATAAGACCGGCGCTTTTTCTTGGACATAAAATTATCCGCTAAACCGTTAACTTTCATAGCACGTCCCTATATAGGGGTATTATTGCCACTCTCCGTTGACTTATTAACCGGTTAACATAAAATGCACCTTCTGCATCTGGCATTAAGTTGCAGGCGGGGACGGGGGGCTGTGCTCGATGGCGAAAATTCTCACCACTGACCAATATTCGATTTTTGTAACCGGTATCAGTGCGTTTTTGCGGGCGCAGGGACATGATGTCGTGACATGCGAATGTTCAGCTCCCAAGATCCTCGCCGAAATCCAGGAAGAGAACCCCGACATCTTTCTTTTCGGCGCAAGCATGCGCGGCAACCACAGCCTGAACCTTCTTAAAGAGGTCCGGGAGTCGTGCCGGGATGTTCCGATCATGTTGATGACCAACACCATCTTCCCGGAACAATCCATCGCACTTGGAGGATTGAGGGTGAATGGCCTTCTCCTGAAGGAAGGCGATCCAAATGACATTCTATCCTGTATAGATACGATATTGGCGGGCGATATCTATGTCGATCACCTGATAACGCATCAGGTTTATCTTCACAGCATCGACAGCACCAAAAACTTCTCACTCCTCAATTCCGCATTGACGCAACGGGAGTGGGAGATAGTCGAGCTGGCCTGCAACGGCATGCGTAATCGCGCCATCGCCCTTCGTTGCGGCGTGAGTGAAGGCACCGTCAAGGTGCACCTGCGCAATGTCTTTCAAAAGCTCGGCATTCGATCCCGCAGTGAACTGATCGTCGCCAAGATCGGGATGGCTCCTGGATCGCAGGAGATGCGGTGTCCTTAACCTTCATTGGCAAGATGATGCTCGCCAGTGCGCATGGATACCGATTTGACCATCCGCCGCCTCCACGATCTACCAGGCGAAGGCGGCCCTCAACTTTCTATTGTTCGCGCATCGCTCGATGGAAACTGTCGATGACGGGCTGCACCAGATACTGGAACAGGGAGCGTGCTCCCAGATTGATATATACTTCGGCGGGCATGCCAGACAAGAGCTGTACATCCGCCAAATCCTTGAGTTCCTTTTCGTCGAGGACGACTTCCGCTTCATAATAAAGCGCCCCAGTCGCTTGATCCAAAGTCGCGTCAGCGCTGACATTGCGCACTTGGCCGCGCAACATCGGCAGAATTCGCGCCTTGTAGGGCGTTAGCCGGACTTCGGCGCGCAATCCTTCATGCACGACATCGATGTCGAGCGCTTTTAGCCTTGCCATGATCACGATCTTCGCGTTCGTGGGAACAAGGTCGAGGATCGGTTCGCCCGGACCAACAACGCCGCCAAGAGTCACCTTGCGCAGATTGACCACCGTTCCTTCGACAGGCGCGACAATTTGCTGGCGGCGGCTGATATCTTTGGAAGCAGCAAGCTTTTCCCTTACATCGGCCAGGGCGTTCTGCACTTCGCGTTGCTGCGCCGCGACTTCGCTCAACTGCTGATTGCGCAGAAACGCCATCTGCGCCCGCGTCTCGCTGATCGATTGCTGGGCGCGGGAGATATTGCCCATCAACTGACCCCGCTGCCCGGCCGTCGCTGATTCCTGCCGCTGAAGCGCGAGCTGGCGTGACCGGCGTTCCAGCCCTTCATTCACCAGCGCCTTGACGCCTTCATTTTCCTGCGCCAGCAGCTTTTGCTGCTCGCCCAGCGCGGAAACCTGCGCCATATAGCTGGAAATTTCGGATCCGCCCTGCCCGACGCGCTGCTGCAAGATGTTGATCTGCGCATTCATGGCCGTGCGCCGCGTGTTGAAGACGGAGTTGGACGACGCCAGTATCTGCGCGACGCCTGGTTCGTCCTTGCGGCTCAGCAGTTCCGCCGGATAGACCACCGCGCTGCGCCCTTCGCGTTCGGCGCTGAGCCTTGCGTCCTGAGCCAGCAGGGAATCATAGCTTGCCTGCAACGCAGCATCGCGCGCCCCCGCCTGCGTTCCGTCGAGAAGAACGAGCGGCTGCCCGGCGCGCACATGCTGGCCGTCCCTGACCAGAATGCGCGCGATGATCCCCCCTTCCAGATGCTGGATGACCTTGCGGCCGCCGCCTTCCGCGCGCAGGATTCCCGGCGCGATCGCCGCGCTGTTCATCGGCGCGAGAAAAGCCCAGAGGGCGAAAATCGCGATGAACAGGGCGATCGCACGGTAAGCGGCGCGCATGATGGGGAAGACCTGCGGATCGACGCGCTCCCCGGCAGTAATCTCCCCTCCGCCAGCAAGGAGCAGTCGCCGTTCTGGAAAGAATTTGACCAGCTTCACGTAATTCTCTCCCCTATTCCGCAGCGGTGACGAGGCCAGCTTCGCCCCCGGCATTGGTGCGGGATGCCGCGACCACATGCCTTTGCTCACGCGGCTGCGCGTTCCCCTCAAGTTGAGCGAGGACGGCAGGGCCTGGTCCATAGGTGACCACCCGCCCTTCCTGCATGATGAGAATCCTGTCGGCGATCTGGAGCAGGTTGCGCCGGTGCGACACGACGATGGTCGTGACCTTGTTCGCCTGAAGTTGCCGCAATGTGCGCATCAGCGCTGCATCGCCCACCTGATCAAGGCTGGCATTGGGTTCATCGAGAACGACCAGCCGGGGCGAGCCGAACATCGCCCTTGCCAGCCCGATGCGCTGACGCTGCCCGCCGGAAAGCTGGACGCCGCCTTCGCTCAAGGAGAGTTCATAGCCGTTGCGCTGGCGCAGGATCATCTCATGACAGTCGGCCAGCTTGGCCGCGGCAATGACGTCGCTGTCCGCTGCGTCCGGCAGGAAACGCGCGATATTGTCGCGGATGGTGCCGGGCAGAAGTTCGATATCCTGGGGCAAATAGCCGACATGGCGGCCGAAGTCCGACCGCTTCCATTCGAACACATCGGCCGTATCAAGCCGCACGTTGCCCGCGCTGGGCTTGAGAACACCGACGAGCAGCCGCGAGAGCGTCGTCTTTCCAGACGCGGATGGGCCGACGATCGCGACCAGTTCGCCCGGCTGTACCGTGAAGCTGACATTGCGGACGATCGGCGCCTGCAATCCCGGAGGAACGAATGTCAGATTGTTGACCTCGATCAAGCCGGTCGGCTCTGGCAACGCCATTTCCGATGTTCGAGGACGCGGAAGCAGGCAAAATTGTTCAAGCTTGGCATAGCTGTGGCGTGCCAGCACGAATTGCTTCCAATATCCAATGGACGCTTCGATCGGAGCCAGCAGCCTCGCCACGATAGTCGAACCTGCGATCATGGCGCCGCCGGTCAGCTGAAGATCAAGGATCAACAGCGCGCCAGTGGCCATGAGGACTATCTGGATAGTATATCGCGTGAACTTCGAAACAGCGAGGATTGTCGAACTGTGCCGCTGCGTTGCATCCACAGCTTCGGTTTCGGCGATCTGGGCGGCCGACCAGCGTTCGACGACCTGCCGCCCCATCCCCATTGCGTCGATGACTTCGCTGTTGCGAGAAAGGCTTTCGGCGAACTGCATATTGGCGTTCGACTGGGCCTGCGTGTCGCGGATATCCTGACGGCTTGCCCGTTCGTTGATGTAGGCCAGGGAGAATAGAAGCCCCGCGCCCACCAATGCGACAAGACCAAACCATGGACTCAAAAGAAAAACGGCGAACAGATATATCGGCACCCACAGCATATCCACAATATTGAAGACGGACGGGGTCGACACGAAGTTCTTGATCGAGTTCATCTCCCGCAATGCTTCCAGGCGGATGCCCGGCATCGTCAGGCGCTGCTCCAGCGATCTTTCCAGCAGGACCGGCCCAAGTTTTTGCGCAATCCAGGTGCCGATCCGGTTCGCCACCTTCTGGCGCACCCCCTCCAATACCGCGCTGAGCCCGATGGCGAAGATCACGGCGATGGTCAGAAACAGGAGCGTGTCCTTGCTCTGGCTGGTCAGGACGCGGTCATAGACCTGCATCATGTACAGCGACGTCACCAGCGTCAGGCAGTTGATGATGCCGCTGAAGATCACCACCCGCAGCACGATGGAGGAATAAGGGCGAACAAGCGCGGCGAAAGGCGATTGCGCGCCTGGGATTCGCCCCGTCATCTGCTTTCGCGTGAACATCGTCCTGTCCCCCCTAATTTGCCGATTTGGCGATCTTCTCATCCGCGCGAAGCGGCGGGATCAGGCCATAGATCAGGCGGGCAAGTTCCATCTGCCGGTGGACGCCCAGTTTGGCGCGAATGCGCTTGAGATAGGTCTTGGCCGTTTCATCGGACAGACCACTGCGCTGCGCCGCCTCGCTGAGGCTTTTCGCTTCCAGGAACTGGGTGAGAAACCGCTGTTCGGAACGCAGCAGGCCCAGCGCTTCCAGCATCGCGCCTGAGGCGTCGCCCGACCGTTGCGGATTGACCAGCAACATGGCGCTGCGGCTGCCATCGAGGCTGTGCGACGCCGTGACCACGAAACCGAGCAGCCATCCGTCCGGGCCTTCCAGCCGCACGGCGATTTCCGTCCGGTCTTCGCCGCTTGCGACGGCCGCCTTGATCGCTTCCTGCAAGGACCGGGTGGTTGCCAGGGTAGCGCCGCGAACCGTGCCTTCGGGGGACAAGCGCATCATCGTCTTGTCGAGCAGCATGGCGCGTGCCGCCGCATTGCAATAATGCGGCTTTCCCTGGCCATCGAGCATGAAGATCGCCAGCGAGACACGGTCGAGCAGTGCTTCGAGCCGCTCCATATGCCGGCTTTCGGCGGCGGTTTGCATCTCCGTTTCGGCGATATGGATGATCAGGGGCAAGGTCAGCTTGAAGTTGCGCTGGATCTCTGCCGTGAAGGGGCCATCGTCGCGAGTGCGGAACAACAGCGCCCGCAAGGTAGCACCGCCGATGCCGGGCACCTGGACAACGGCGAAATATCCGAAACGCAGGGAAAGCTCGCTATGGCATGCAAGCAATGCTCGCGATGCTTCTATAGCATTTTCCCCGGTAAAGACTGCCTTATCCGCAAGTGCATCTGCATTGAAGTCTTCAGACCGGTTCTGCCAGATCAATGATGCATAGGATAGAAGATTGCCTGTCCTTACCGGATCCGTGCGTAGTTGATCAAAGCCGACCAGATAGCCATGCTTCATGGCCAATGTGGCGGACGTATAGGAGATGACCGCCCCGGCTATGCCAATTTCCTGCAATGTCTCGCGCAGCCCGATGTCATTATTTTGACTAACGACGCGAAGGGCTTCGGCCGTGCTGTTCGAGGAGGAGATTAGGTGGCTGGCCTTGGAAGGCAAATATCCAATAAAATTGTCAATTTCACCAGATAAACCGAGCGCCTTGCTCTCGGATCTTGTGAATTCCATATTATCCTCCGCTAATATAAGCCAGCGCCAAGACGGAACTTTCCGTTTCTGGCGCAGGACTTATTAAATTAGCGACCAATTATTTATTGGAGGGTATTAATTAGACGTATCCAGTCGTTTAACACCCCCACGACTCACGCAAACATCCTGATTGCCCGAGGCTTTCCGCTGCATGCATCGCGCAAGATATTGAGTCAAGAAGTTATCAACCGTAAGATATATGTAATACGACTTACAGATTCGCAAACCATACTGCCATTTGGTCATATCTATTTGGTAGTATATTTGCGGAGAGGTAGAAGAAATACCTCCTTTTCAAAAACCGTCATGTGCATTTCAGGCAATCAGGGGGAAACATGCGAAATCCGGTATGCGGCGCGGTGCTTTTGCTCGCGGGCAGCATCATCATCAATCCGCCTATGCAGGCACAGACCAGCCTCCATGAACTGGCGGCCCAGGTTCTCGCGGATAATCCTGAAATCGCTTCGCAGCGGGAGGTGATCAACGGACTGGCCGCGCGCGTGTCTGAAGCGCGCGGCGGATATCTGCCCCAGATCGAGGCCAATGGGGTCATCGAACGGCGGCGGCTGATCGTGGAAGATGGCAAGAAGGATAATAGCGACGCCACTTTCACGGCGAAGCAGGCCGATATCGAAGCGCGGGTCACTGTCTTCGACGGCTTTGTCACCAATAATGCGATCAAGACGCGAATCGCCGAATTGCAGGCGGGCCGCGCCTCGTTCGACGCGGCGGCCGCCCAGGTGCTTCTGGACCTGATTTCCGCCTATGCCGATGTCAGACGGGACTGGCGGATTCAGGAATATGCGCAGCAGCAATATGAAGCGATCGCCGACCAGCAAAACGCCACTAACCGCCGCCTCCAGTTTGGAGAGGCGACAAAGACCGACTCGGCTCAGGCGGAGGCGCGCCTTGCTTCGTCGAAGACCAACATTCTTACGGCGAACCAGGATCTGGCCGTCAGCCGCAGTTCTTTCCTGGCGGTTGCCGGGCGGAGTGCGGACAATCTGCCGCCGCCTGCCCCCTTTGATGGCCTGCCCGCATCCCTGGACGAAGCCAGGCAGATCGCGCTCGTCAACAATCCGCAACTATTGTCCGCCGCGAAGAATGTGGAGGCGGCACGGCGCGCCAAGGCGGCTGCCAAAGGTGCACTCGCGCCCAGCATTCAGATCGTGACAGGCGCTCAATATCTGTCCGGCGGCGTCACCAACGTCTTCACCGGCAAGCTGCCCGATGACCGTTCGGCCATGTACGGTGGCGTCCAGATTCGCGTGCCCATCTTTCAGCAAGGCCGGGAATATGCGGAAATCCGGCGAAGCCGCGCCCTGGAGAATCAGCGCCGTTTCGAGGAAGACCAGGCGGAACGGGACGTGACGCGCAATGTGGAGACTGCCTGGTCGCAGTGGCAATCGGCGGTCAGCGTCATAGAGGCGGCAAAGGTCGCGGTGGCAGCGAATGAGCGCGCGGCCGAAGGGGTGCGGAAGGAGTCCCTGTCGGGCAACCGCACCCTGCTCGACGTGCTCGATGCCCAGACTGAACTACTAAATTCACGCGCCACACTGGAGCGCGCGATTCGGAACGAATATGTGGGGCGGGCGGCGGTTTTGGCGGCGATCGGGCGGCTCACACTGGCGGCGATCCCGCAATAGCCGCCCCTTTCTCCTACCACTTTCGCAAGCCTACCGGGCTGCCGCCTCTGTCCTTCGCGTCAGAGGCGGCTGTTTCATTTCAGGTCAGTTTTTACCTTATCGATCCAAAGGATATTTCCGCATGCCTGTCCCCAAGGAGGGATATAGTTCATTTTTTCTTCACCATAGTTTGCGGATCGTGGCGGCCACAGGTTGCCATGCAGCGAGGGTGGCAATGCGAAAGCTGCTTCCCGATTCGAAACACCAGTGAAGGACACGGACATGGCAGCTCCGACTAATCCCAAGGCGGCGGTGAACCGCGCGCAGGTTCTGGGCACCAATGCTCAGGACACGATTGACCTGGCCGCGATCACATCAACGGCCAACATCCCCTCCAACGCCAAGGCTGGCGGCGGAAACGACTTCGTTTTCGGCAACAACTACGACAACGACCTGTATGGCGAAAACGGCAACGACACCGTCGCGGCCCTGCTGGGCAATGACCGCGTGGAAGGCGGCGCCGGTGACGACGTGCTGGTGGGCGACACCTTCGGCGTTGTCGTGAACGATCCGCTCGATGGCACCTTCCAGGGTCTCGTCACCGTCAATGACGGCAATGACACGCTGCTCGGCGGCGCGGGCAATGACCGCGTCTGGGGCGGTGGCGGAAACGACTACCTCAACGGCGGCGACGGCAATGACCGCCTGCGCGGCCAGGATGGCGACGACAAGGTCGTCGGCGGCAACGGCGATGACGACATCACCGGCGGCCTCGGCAATGACGACCTTTATGGCCAGGCCGGCGCCGACACCATCAACGGCAATGACGGCGACGACTATGTCGAAGGCGGCCTGAACGCCGTGGGCGTCGACACCATCAGCGGTGGCGACGGCAACGACATCCTGTTTGGCGACAACGGCCACAGCAAGGGCACGACCAACACCACCAACCTGGGCTCCGGCAACGGCACGAACCCTGTTGGCGGCCGTGAATCGGACCCCGACTATGCCTATAATATCGGCAACCGCTACAGCCGTACCCAGGGCAATAACGACGTGATCGACGGCGGCGCTGGCGACGACCAGATCTTCGGCCAGGGCGGTGATGACCTGGTTACCGGCGGCGCTGGCGACGACGACATCTGGGGCGACGACGGCAATGACACGCTGAGCGGCAACGACGGCGAAGATTCGATCGACGGCGGCGAAGGCAACGACATCATCAACGGCAACGACGGCAACGACGAGCTGAACGGTGATGCTGGCGAAGACGTCATCCGTGGCGGTCTTGGCAACGACTATGTGGTCGGCGGCGCTGACAATGACGACATTGGCGGCGGTGCGGGCGACGACGTGCTGAACGGCAATGACGGCAACGATCTGGTCAACGGCGATGGCGGCGACGACCTGATCGCCGGTCAGACCGGCGACGACACGCTGAATGGCGGTGATGGCAACGACACCATCTACGGCAATGGCGACACCTTCAGCGACCCGGCCGATCCCGACGACATCTTCACTGACAACGATACGATCAGCGGCGGCAACGGCGATGACACGATCTACGGCAATGAAGGCCAGGATCAAATTCATGGCGACGCCGGCAACGACACCGTATCGGGTGGATCGGGTGACGATTACATCTGGGGTGACGACGGCAATGACAATCTGAGCGGCAATGAAGGCTCGGACGTCATTTTCGGTGGCAGCGGCAATGACGTCATCGCTGGTAATGACGGCAACGACGCGCTGTATGGCAATGATGGAAATGATTTCATCAACGGCAACAACGGCAATGACTATATCGAAGGCAATGACGGCAGCGACGACCTCGCTGGTGACAAGGGCAATGACGTCATCCATGGCGGTGACGGCAATGACTTCATTTCCGGTGATGACCGTTATGATGGGGTCGGCAGCGTCGGCGATGGCAACGACACCCTCTATGGCGAAGCCGGAAACGACTTCATCCAGGGCGGCGGCGGAGCCGACACCATCGATGGCGGTGACGACAACGACACCATCTTCGGCGACACCGGCAACGACAATCTGTTCGGCGGCGACGGCAACGACTATATCGAAGGCGAAGCTGGCAACGACAAGCTGACCGGCGGACTTGGCGACGACACGCTTTCGGGCGGGTCGGGCAAGGACAAGTTCTACTTCGACTCGGACGATGATGGCTTCGGCAGCGACCTCATCATCTCGCCGGTCGGCGGACGGGACTTCAGCCTTGCCAACAAGGACGAAATCCACCTGAGCGACTCGCTTGATCCTGAAGTCGATGTGACCGTTACCAGCGGCGACTTCGGCGTGGGCGGCACAGCCCTCGACCTTCAGATCGACACCAGCAACGGATCGGTCGTGATCGCCGACTTCTGGGAAGGTGTTTCGGCGCCGATCGCCACTCTGGTCAATGCTGGCTTCTTCGACTCGGTCGATGGCGTCAACAGCTACAGCCAGGGCAACGGCGGATACGACATGATCGTTTTCGACGTTTGATCAAGTTCGGTTGAGGTCCTTTTTCGTCCGCTAAGAAAAAGGACATCAGCTCAACCGGGCACTGCAACTGGGGGGAGGGCTGCTTGCGGCTCTCCCTCTTTTTCTATTTTCTGTTGCTTATCATCTTATGGTTAATTTATTTTTTGCTTTATTGTCCCCAACGGGGAGTATGGCCGCAGCCCTGAACGAGCCACCCTCTCAGGCGATCGGGCTGCCCTGCCCCATCCTAAAAGCATAAATGTCGCCGGTTAAAAAACGGTAGATTTTAGCGGAGTGGGCAAATCCTATGCCAACCGATCCCAATAAGGTCGGTCCTGTCCTCCTGGTATCGCTGGTGGACACCGGGGCTAAACCCAAGATGCTGGCCGCGCGTCCGGCAGGCGTGATGCCGCCTGTCACGGATACGGCGGCGCAAATCACGACATCCGCCCGCAGCCATGGCCATCCGGCCGCAGCGAAAAGCGGCGGCGCTGATGTGATCCCGGCGGATGCGTCCGCTGATTCGCCTTCGCTGCTGCGATTGGACGGCAGCGTTGACCCTCATCCGTCCATCACCCGGATCACGGGGGCATCGGCGAAGGCCGACCCCGACACGCCGGAGGATCGCCCGGATCAGGAACCGGAAGATCAGACGGATGATCCAGAAGAGGATGATTCGGAGCAGGAAGAACCGCGCGATCCCACCAAGGAACATCCGCTGCCCACCCCTGGGGAAGACGATGCGACAGGCGAGCCGCCCGACACCTCCAATCCCGGCGGAGGTCAGCAGACAGGTGCCGACGATGACGACTTCGGAGAGTCCGGGGATGACGGAACGGACGAAGACACCGGCGGCGGAGACGGCTCCACGGATGATGGCGGCTCCGGCGGGGATGGCGCTCCAGACGATGACGGGGACGGGGAAGAGGACGGCGCACAGGGCGGAACCGGCGGCAGCCCGGACCCCGGCGGCGGCGATGAAAATCCAGGTGGCGGGGACGATCCTGACGATGGAAGCGATCCTCCCGGCGATGGAAGCACGGGAGATGATGGCGGGGATGATGCTGGTCCGGGCGGCTCCGGCGGCGGCGATCCGGTAGGCGGCGGTGCTGGTGATGGCGATGAGTCCGGCAGCGGCGGCGATCCCAGTGGCTCCGGTGATGGCGATCCCGCAGGCGGAGGCGATGAGGGGGACGACGACCCCGGCAATGGCGGTGAGTCCGGCGGCGGTGGTCAGGATGATGGCGAGCCCGGAGGCTCCGGCGGCGACGACCCCGCAGGCGGTGGAGACGAAGGCGAGGACAATCCCGGCAGCGGCGGCGACCCCGGCAGCGGCGGACAGGATGATGGCGAGCCAGGAGGCTCCGGTGACGGCGATCCCGCAGGCGGAGGCGATGGCGAGGACAATACCGGCAGTGGTGGCGACCCCGGCAGCGGCGGGCAGGGTGATGGTGAGCCCGGAGGCTCCGGCGGCGACGATCCCGCAGGCGATGGAGATGAAGGGGACGACGACCCCGGCAATGGCGGCGACCCCGGCAACGGCGAGCAGGATGATGGCGAGCCCGGAGGCTCCGGCGGCGACGACCCCGCAGGCGGTGGAGACGAAGGCGAGGACAATCCCGGCAGCGGCGGCGACCCCGGCAGCGGTGGGCAGGATGACGGCGAGCCCGGAGGCTCCGGTGACGGCGATCCCGCAGGTGGAGGCGACGATGGCGAGGACAATCCCGGCAGCGGCGGCGACCCCGGCAGCGGCGGGCAGGATGATGGTGAGCCCGGAGGCTCTGGTGACGGCGGCGCTGGGGGCGGCGGAGACGATGGTGAGGACGATCCGGGCAGCGGCGATCCTGGCGATGGCGGGGAGGATGACGGCGGGTCCGGCGAGAGCGAACCGGATGACGGTCAATCGCCCTTCGAACGCATGGAGATTTTCGGCACTATCGGAAATGATTATCTGGCCGCGAACTTTCCGGCCACCCTCTTCGGCCTTGGCGGCGATGATCTTCTGGCCGGATCGAGCATGGACGACATGCTCGACGGCGGGGAGGGCGATGATCATATCATCGCGGGCGGCGGCGAGGATTATGTCCTGGGCGATGCCGGGAACGATTATCTGCAAGGCGGCGATGGCAATGACTTCATGCGCGGCGGAGCGGATGACGACAGGATAGACGGCGAAGCTGGCGACGATCTGATCAATGGCGACGATGGCGATGATCAGCTATCGGGAGGCGCCGGGAACGACATCCTGCATGGCGATGATGGTCATGACATCATATCCGGCGGCGCTGGCCGGGATCAACTGCACGGAGGGCTGGGCAACGACATCCTTGACGGGGGAGCAGACGCCGACCTCTTGCTGGGCGGTGATGGCAATGACATTCTGGACGGCGGAGCGGGCGACGACAATGCTGACCTGACCGCCGAACAACTTGCGGGCAAGGTCGTTGTCGAGGGCTTGAGCGGCGGCCTGTTCGGAGGGGCGGGCGATGACGTCCTGCGCGGGGGCGACGGCAATGATTCCCTGTCCGGCGGAGATGGCCGCGATTTGCTCTATGGCGACGATGGCAACGATCTTCTGGTCGGCGGCGCGGGTGATGATCATGGCCCGTTCGGCGGCTTGCACGGCGGCCTTGGCGATGACGAACTGCATGGCAATGGCGGGGACGACGACCTCTACGGGGACGAAGGGGACGACCAATTGTCCGGCGAGGCAGGCGCCGACAACCTGTGGGGTGGGACCGGGAACGACCAGCTTGACGGCGGGGCCGGGGGCGACACGCTGCATGGCGGCGAAGGGACCGACCGGCTGAGCGGCGGGGACGGCAAGGACACGCTCTATGGCGATGAAGGCGATGATATCATCGAAGGCGGCTCCGGCGACGACAGGCTCTTTGGCGGAGAGGGCAATGACATATTGCGGGGCGGCGACGGCAATGACTGGCTTTATGGCGGCGAAGGTGATGACAGCCTGCTGGGTGGCGCCGGCAAGGATCGTTTCGTCTTCGACCTGCGTGCCGAATTCGGCGACGATGAGATATTAAGCCTCAGCCTCGCGAACCGCGACATCATCCTTCTGGAAGTCGACGAGCCGGATGATTTCGATCTGTCGCTGATCTTCATCGGATATGATGCCGCCGACAATTCGTTGATCATAGATGTGCCGGATATGGGCACGATCACCATGCCGGACTTCACCAATGGGCTGCTTGCAACATTGGGCCTGATGACGGTGGAGGATATCAACGGGTGGAGCCAGGGCGTGGCGGGCTATGACCTCATTCAATTTGCTTGAGAGGCTGGGCATTTTCGCGGCGGCCGCCGCACTTGCCCTCTGCGCGCCACTCGCTGGCGCGCAATCCCGCCAAGGCGCGCCGGAGCTGGATTTGCCTGTCGATTGCCAGATCGGCGGACAGTGCCTGATCCACAAGCTGGTGAACGTCGCGCGCGGCAAGGGGATCAGCGACTATAGCTGCGGCCATTTGACCATGGCCGATCATGACGGCATCGACTTTCGCGTTCGCACCCTTGCAGATATGCGGGCGGGCGTCGCGGTGCTCGCGGCGGCGGCGGGCCGGGTCCTGCGGACGCGAGACGGAAAGGCCGACCGCAATGCCGAAGAACAGCCGGTGCCGCCCAGTCTGATGGCGGGGAATGCGGTCATCATCGATCATGGAAATGGCTGGGAAACGCAATATAGCCATTTGCGCATGGGCAGCGTGAAGGTGCGCCCCGGCGATAGGGTAAAGGCCGGGCAGGTGCTTGGCCTGGTCGGCATGTCGGGCAATGCCGCCTTCCCTCACCTGCATTTCGAATTGCGCCACAATGGCGCGACGGTCGATCCGTTCAGCGGGCTCACGCCCCCGGTGGCCTGTGCCGCCACATCCTCATCCAGCCTTTGGAGCGCGTCCGCGCGAAAGATGCTCGCCTACCGCCCGGCTGCGGTCATTTCCGTGGGAATCGCGAGCGAGCGGCCCACCGCCCCCGACGCGCGCGCGGGTAAATATGCGTTCACGACACTGGCGAAGGACGCGCCCGCGCTTATCCTGTGGGCCGATGCGCTGGGTGTTGCCGCTGGCGATGAACAGCGGTTCGCGATCCGCTCGCCGGACGGGCGCGTCATCCACGAACGGCGATCGAGGGTCGAGGGCGGAGGCCTCGCCTGGTTCGCTTTCAGCGGCGTGCCCAACAAGGGCGGGAACTGGGCGCCGGGGCGATATGCGGGCCGCTACGAATTGTGGCGGGACGGGAAAATGATCGATGCGAGGGACATGGAGTTCGCCATCCGGTGACTGCGCTCTGCCCGTTGCTCCGCCTAACGCAGCTGCATGGGAATACGGCTGGTGAGCAGCAGGCGAATGAGGGAGGATTGCCGGTGGACCCCGCATTTGGCGAATATCTGCTTGAGATAAGCGCGGACAGTCGTTTCCTTTAACGATAATTCCCCGGAAATCTCCGGCAGCGACCGGCCATTTACAAGTTGCCTGCAAAGTGTGGTTTCGGTTTTGCTGAGCCTGTACAACCGGCACACTTCGTCGATCCGGTCGTCAATCCGGGTTTCTGGATCGACAACGGCCAGATGGGCGGCGGCCTTGCGGAACAGCCCGTTTCCGCCTTGCACGACAGCCACCGTCAGCGGCTGGCGGCCGGGGCGCGAGACCAGCATCACGCGCAATTCCTGAAGGCGATCCGGCATGGCGATCGCCTGATCGATGGCGTTCCTCAAATCCGAATATTCCGCGGCCGAATGCGTCATGATGACGGGACCATCGAGCTTAAGCCCATCCGCCTGCTGCAACAGCCAGAGCCCGGCCTCATTGGCTCCGGCGAAATGGCCATCATCATCGATCGCGATCAAAGCCAGTTCCAGAGCGTCAATTATGCCGCTCACCATATCCGGCTGAGATCCACCAGCCAAAGGCTGCGCGTATTGGCAGCCTAATTCCACGACAGCCTTGTGCGGCAAGTGAACAGGTAGACCCCCCTGTGGATCACCATTCACGATCCTTCCCCCCTCTACTGCCCCGAAAGGCGAGAACGAAGGTAACTGTGGCATGCGATACCGTTCGCCAAAAAGACAAGTTTGTTAAAATTCATCTTTGTGGCAGAAAAACGCCTGCGTTCGTTACCCCCGCTCTTGCGTTTAGACTATCTGGCAGTCCCCCGATTATTTGAAATTCTTAACCCCCGAATATAAAATCAATGTTGCTCACCCTGCGGGCGTTGTCAATTGGCAGGTTAAGGGCCGACGGCAGGGTGCATGCCGATTGCGGCCCCCCTCACTCCGCCAGTTCCGGCGGACTGTCAGAACCGTCCCATGATGATCGATCCGCCCGAACGGCGCGCAGGTTCCCCGCAGGTCAGCGCAGCCGTCAATCCCGCCTCGCGCGGCGGCGATATTCCAGCGGCGACTGGCCTGCCATGCGCCGGAAGGCGAGAGTGAAGCCGACACGGCTGGAAAAGCCCAGCAGATGCGCGATCTGCTTGAGCGGACGGTCCTGCTCGTCCAGCAGCAGCCTGGCCTTTTCGAACCGCTGGCGTTCCACGAAGCGGTAGACGGTTTCGCCGGTCGTCGCGCGGAAGAGGCGCATGAAATGCCGCTCGCTCATGTTTGTCAGCGCCGCAAGCTCGCTCACCGTGATACGCCTGGCAAGGTTGGCCGCCACATAGTCGCCGATCCGCCTGACGTCCCGGCGCAACAGGCGCTGAACGGCCCGCGCTGGCGGCGGGGAGCGGCGGAGATAGCGCACGGCATCGACAAGGATCAGCGACCCCAGGGCGTCGAGCGCGATGTCCGAAGCAAAACCCGGAGCCGCGGTTTCCCGCACCAGACGCCGCATGCCCGCGATCACGTCATGACAGCGGATGTCGAGGCAATCCTTGAGCCGGGAGGCGTCCAGTTCGCGCGACAGCATGTCCAGATCATCGCCGCAGGACCGGAACAGCAGCCGCGCCACCTTGAGCTGCCCGGCCTTCCCGCGTGCATGGAAGGGGATGCCAGCGGGCGTCATCAGGACGGAGCCGATCCGGCTCGGCTCGGTCAAGCCCGCCGGACCTTCATGCCATCCTTCGGCGGTACTGGCCGAAGCCCATTCGACCATGCTGATAATATGGCTGGAATAGACGACACGCCGGTCTTCGAACCCAGGCCAGTCGAAGCAGCCATATTCGAAATAGAGGTTGCGGCCGCTGGCGGTGACGACATTGGACGCGCGATCCCGGTCGCTGTCCGTGGTGTCGGGAAGATATACGCCGGTGGCGGGATTGATAACGGCCGGACAATTGCTGGCATGCATGCGTCGCTCTATCTTCATCGAAAAATGACCGGCCGCGCGCTGCTGACGCGCGATGCAAGAACAAGGTCTTACGGAGGAGGAGTGTGGCAGCATCGATGCACAGGCGCAACCGGCGGCGAGCGGGCCGCGATCCGTCCGATCGAGGACGGGAATGAGCAAGTCCGGCGACATAGTGATCGATGATCTGGCCCAGCCGCGCCTGACCCCCGCGATCGAAGCGGCGCGGGCCGGTCCGCCCGGCTTTGACGAAGAGATGGGCGTGGATCAGATCCTGGCCCGTGCCGTCGACCTGACGGGCGGCCTGGATGATTTCGGCGAGGAGACCGGCTTTCGCGAGCGGCTGGGCATCGTCCTGCAAGCGCTGGCGGAGGACAGGGGGCTGACGCGCGGCGGGCGCATCACCATCATCGACCATGCGATCCGCGTCATGGCCAACCGCCTGCGCATCGAGCATCTGGTGAAGCGCCATCCCGAAATACTCGACATCCAGATCGACAGGCCGATCTTCATCGCTGGCCTGCCCCGGTCGGGCACCACCCACCTCGTCAACTGGCTGGCCCGCGACGAACGGCTGCGGTCCCTGACGCTGTGGGAATCGGAAGAACCCGTGCCCTCCGGCCCGCCGCCCGCGCCGGGCGCGCCCGATCCGCGCGCCCTGCGATCGGCCGAAATGTGGGGGCATTTCGAAGCGATGCTGCCTCATATGGCGGCGATGCACGGCATGGACGCCGCGTCCATCCATGAAGATAACGAGCTGCTCTACATGGACGTCAATTCCTATAATTGGGAATGGCAGGCGCGTATCCCGCGCTGGACGGACCATTATTTCGCGCACGACCGCACCATCAGCTACCGTTATGAAAAGAAAGTCCTTCAGGTGCTGACCTGGCAACGGGGGCCCAATCGATGGCTGCTGAAATCACCCCAGCATATGGAAAATCTGGCCGCGATCCGGTCAGTGTTCCCCGACGCGGCCATGATCATCACCCATCGCGATCCGGTGGCCGTGATCCGGTCGCTGACCACCATGCTGAGCTATTCCGACCGCATCCGCCGCGATCCCGTCGATCCGCCGGGCCTCGCCAGCCTGTGGATCGGCCGGATCGAAAGGTTGCTGCGCGCCTGTATCGAACAGCGCGCCGCCTGGCCCGCGGACCAGTCCGCCGACCTGCTGTTCCACGACTATATGGCCGATCAGGAAAGGGTGATGCGGCAGGTCTATGATCTTGCGGGCCTGCCGCTGACGGCGGACGCGGAAAGGGCGCTGCTTGCCTATCTGAACGAAAATCCGCGCAACAGGCATGGCCGGGTGATCTACGATCTGGAGGGCGTGTTCGGCGTTGATACCGCCGCCCTGCGGGAGCGCTTCGCCTTTTACTATGAACGTTTCCCGGTGAAGTGGGAGGATTGAGATGGACAAGGCGCAGATCGACGCAAAGGCAGCCGATCGCCTGCTTTCCGGGCAGTCGTGGGATGATTTCTGCGATGTGCTGAAAGTGGCGGGACGGATGATCGACGCGTTCGGGGACCAGCCGTCCGAACTGGACCGGGCGGAATATTATCGTTTCCTCTCCCGCGTCGCGCGGTCGAGCCTGGAGCGGCTGGTCGAAAATGCCGAGCCCACCCGGCCGCGCCTGCGCGACATGGTATGGCGGCAGTCGATCAACGTGCAATGCCCTGACCATGATCATCTGATGTGCCAGTTCGACGAGGCGCGGGATTATCGCATCACCGGCACACGGGGCACCATTCCCTATTTCGTGCTGGCGGTGCTGACCGCCCCGGCCACCGAAGATGCGGCTGCGAGGGATTGGGCGCCAGAAGGGGTTGCGGGCCTCAAGACGTTCGATCCATCCAACCTCAAGACCACCGCCTTCCTGGGCAGCCAGCAGCTTCATGTCGAGGAGGACGGCACGTTCGAGATCATCCTGTCGCAAAATGATCCGGGCGAGGGCAGGAACTGGCTGAAGCTGGATGCCAGCACCAATTGCATCCTGATCCGCCTGGTCTGGCATGAGCGGGGCAAGGAAACCGCGCCGGAGATGCGGATCGAACGCATGGATGGGGCGCAGCCAGTGCCGATCACACCCGCGCTGATGGCGAACAACCTCGCCTGGGCGGCGCAAGGCGTGCTGGGCTATGCCGAACTGGTGCGCAACTGGTGGCAGGGCAGCCAGGGCAATTTCGCGTCCCGGCCCAACCGGCTGGATTATAGCCGCGCGCAATATCTGTCGAACGGCGGCGTGCCCGACCGGCATTTCGCCTTTGGCAGCTGGCGGGTGAAGGCGGACGAAGCGCTAGTGCTGGAATTCACGCCGCCCGAATGCGAATATTGGAATTTCCAGCTGTGCAATATCTGGCAGGAAAATCTGGACACGTTCGAAGATGGCGGCGGCTATGTCACCAAGTTCAAGCGGGTTCAGGAGGCGGACGGCAGCGTGCGGATCGTGATCGCAGCGCGCGATCCGGACATTGGCGGCAACTGGATCGACACGTTCGGCCATGACAAGGGCCTGTGGGGCCTGCGCCTAATCCGCACGGAGGAGACCGCGCCCGTCAGGTTGTGGCGCGTGCCGCTGGCCAGTCTGGAACGGCAAGGCAGGGACGCGCTTGACCCCGCGGCGGCCATCGGCACCGGCCAGTTCGTCGATTGAGCCATGGCTGTCCTGTCCCTTGACCATGTCAACATCCGCACGGCCGACGTCGCGGCGACGGCGGCCTTCTTCCGCGACCTGCTGGGGCTGCGCACGGGCGTGGCGCCCGGCGCGGCCTCCATCGATACGGGCTGCTGGATCTATGATGGGCAGGACCGCGCGATCGTTCATATTGGCCCCGCCGACGCCCGCTATCCCAGCGACGGCATCGCGCCCTTCACACCAGTGCGCGGCGGCGGGTCAGTCCATCATGTGGCGCTGGAATGCGACGGCTATGCGGAGATGGCGGCAAGGCTGGAGGGTTCCGGGCTGACGATCGCGCGCAACGACATTCCATCGATCGGGCTGCGGCAGCTGTTCGTGACCGAAGCCAATGGCATCCTGCTCGAACTCAATTTCCGGGAGGGTTGAGGGATGCTGGGCTCCTCCGACCTTGTGCTGTGCGGGCCGCCGCTGTTGCATATTCCCCTGATGGACCGGCTCGCGCCCGCACGGGACGCAGGGTTCGCCGCGATCTCGGTGACGCCGGGAGACCTGTGGGCGCTGGAGGAGCAAGGCACGTCTCTGCGCGAATTTGCGGACCGGCTTGCGGATCATGGGCTGGAACTGGCGGAAGTCGACTGCATCGGCTGCTGGCTGCCGTCTCATGCCCGTGCGCCCGCCGGTGCGCGCTTTCGCGGCCTGCTGATGACGCTGACGCCGGAGCGGGTGATCGGCCTTGCGGCGCAAGCAGGCGCGCGGTCGGTCGTGGCGGTCGAGATGATGGACGTCAGCCCTTCGCTGGACGAGGCGGCGGAAGCCTTCGCCCGCGTCTGCGATCTGGCGGCGGAGCATGGCCTGCCGGTGCATATCGAATTCCTGCCCTTTGGCGGCATCCCCACCCTTGCGGCGGCGGCGGCCATCATAGAGGCGGCGGGGCGGCCCAATGGCGGGCTGACGCTGGACAGCTGGCACCTGTTTCGCAGCGGATCGACGCTGGAGCAGCTTGCGGCGATACCGGGCGAGCGCATCTGCACCGTGCAGATCAACGATGGCCCAGCCCAGCGGGGCGCTGACCTGTTCGAGGAAACGATGACCGGCAGGCTGCTGCCCGGCGAAGGCGTGTTCGATCTTGCCGGCTTGATCCGCACGCTCGACCGGATCGGAAGCACGGCGCCGATCGGCGTCGAGGTCTTTTCCCAGGCGCAGGCGGGGCAGACGATGGACGAGGTGGCACAGGCATGGGCGTCATCGGCGCAAGCGATAATCGAGAAGGCGAGGAAACAAGATGAGTGATGATGGTCAGCCGGCCGGCGCGGTGGTGGTGGGCACGGGCTTTGGCCTGTTCACCCATGTTCGCGCCCTGCGCGACGCGGGGTTCGAGGTGCGCGCCATCGTCGGCCGCAATCGCGAGCGCACGGCGCAGCGGGCCGCCCCGCTCAACATTCCGCTGGCGTCCGACAATCTGGAGCAGGTTCTGGCGAACGACCCAGCAATCCGGCTGGTGACGGTCGCCACCCCGCCGCACGCCCATTACACGCCGGTCATGCAGGCGATCGCGGCGGGCCGGGCGGTGATGTGCGAAAAGCCCTTCGCCAGGGATCTCGCCCAGGCGCGGGAGATGCTGGCTGCGGCAGAAGAAGCGGGCGTGGTCCATGCCTTGGGCGCGGAGTTCCGCTTCGACAGCGCGCAGGCGCTGCTGCGCCGCGTGGTCAAGGGCGGCATGATCGGCGATCCGCTGATGTTCAGCCGCATCTACCAGCAGCCGGGACAGGGCGAAGAGGAACCGCTGGCGGACTGGTGGACCGACGCGAAGCAGGGCGGCGGCTTTCTGGGCGCTTTCGGCACGCATATGATCGATCAGGTGCTTTCGACCCTTGGCCCGGTCGCGGCGGTCAGCGCGATCCTGCGCAAGCTGTCCACCACCCGGCCGGAAATGACCTCCGACGATTATTATAATGTCCAGTTCGTCACCCGCAGCGGCTGCCGCGGTGTGATCGAGGCGGCGATGAACTTCCCCGGCCCGTTCGTCATGGCGACGAAGGTGGCCGGGACGAAGGGCGCGGCCTGGATTCAATCCGGCGCTGCCTTCGGCGACCCGGAGGAGGTGTGGCTGAAAGACGCGCAGGGCGCGCGCCGCATCCCCATGCCCGCCGAACTGGTCAACCCCGCGCCCGAACCATTCCCCATCACCGATCTTATCCAGACGGAGATGGACAGGTGGCATACGCAGGGATTCGATGTCGCGCCCTATGCCAAGCTGTTCGGCCAGATGAAGGCGCGGATGCTGGGCATTGAGCCGCCGCTGCCCGACGAAGGCGGCACCTTCCACGACGCGGCGGCGGGACAGGCGGTGCTGGACGCCGCCCGCCGTTCCGCCGCGGAAGGCCGCTGGGTCGAAGTGGAGGCGGTCTGACGGGGACTCAAGCCGCCGGGCAGAGGCGTTCGTAGACTTCGCTCACCTTGCGGCCGTGCATCGCCTCGCTGAAACGATGGCGGGCGTCGGCCTGCGCCCGGCGGGCCATGGCGGAGGCGGCGGCCGGGTCACGGGCAAGGCGGGCGCATTGCTCCGCCAGCGCACCCGCATCGTCCGGGTCGGCCAATATGCCGATGCCGCCCTCCAGCGCTTCGATATTGCCGCCTGATCGCGCGGCGACGATGGGCGTTCCGGCCAGCATCGCTTCCACCAGCGTGCGGCCGAAGGGCTCGCGCACGGCCGGGACGACAAGCTGGTCGCAGGCAGCGATCCAGTACGCCCCCGGCGTGCGATAGCCCATCAGCCTCACCTGAGCGGCGACGCCATTCCTGTCGATCCGCCGCTGCAACGCCGCGTTCATGGAAGGCTCCACCGATTCGCCGAACATGACGCCGATGACGGGGCGATCGAGCTTTTCCTTCAGCGCTGCGATCATGTCGATGAACAACAGCGGCCGCTTGCGCGCGATGAACGCGCCGAAATAGCCAAGAATCAGCGTGTCCGGCGCAATCCCCAATTCCCGCACCAGCGTTTCGCGCGCTTGTTCGCGATCAACGGTCATGGTGGCGTCGAAGGGACTATGCACCACCGCAGCCTTCTTGCGCGCCGACCAGGGGCCCGGCGGCGGCAGAGAAAAGGAGGAGACGGTCAACACCTGATTGGCGAGCAAGGGAGCGAGCAGCCGCAGGCCGAGCGCGCCGGGATCACCCCTGTGGTGCCAGACGAGCTTCGCGCCCGCCAGCCGCGCGGCGACCGCCCAATTGGCGTTGGTCTGGCCGTCATTCACATGAACGATGTCGATCCGGTTGCGCCGCAGGAAGCGCGTTCGCGACCATAGCCCGCCCAGCGTCCGGGCGAATTTGCGCAGGTTGAAGCGTTCGCCGGGGACGAACAGTCCACGGCTGCCGGGATCGTGCAACTGTTCATGACCGGCGAAGAATTGTGCGATCCGGCCACCTGGCACTTCCGGCACGACAACCAGCCGGTATCGCCCGCGATCCAGATGATCCAGCAGGCCCTTTACCGAAATGTGGCTGCCGCCGATCGTGTCGCCGGAAAAGGGAAAGCATAGCCGCACCTGCCTGTCCCTGCGCACGGCCCGCCCGTCATTCCCGTTCATCCGCGTCAGCGAAGGCGACAGCAATTTCATCTAGGGATCGTTCCTTTCGATCAGCGCCCGGGACAGGGAGTCGAGATACTGGTCGAGATTGGCGACGCCGTTGCCGTCGGCATCCTCCCACGCATCGGCGCGATGGGGGTTTGCGCCATGCCGCGCCTCCCACCCGTCATCCATGCCGTCGCCGTCCGCGTCCGGGTAAGGCGCGCCCGAAGGGATCGGGTCGATGGTCCCCGGCTGGTGAACGATCCGGCCCTGGCGCTCGCGAAGCTGGCTGACGGTCCTGCGATCGAACGGGTCGCGCGGGAAGGCGCCCGCTTCGCGCAGCACCTGATCATAGGCCTGGGCGGCGGGCAGGGGCGCGACGGTCGAGGGACAGGGTGGCGCGGCCACCTCCGCCTCCTTGAGCAAAGGCGAGGTGCGGACGAAATCGCCTTCGAACCGGTTTTCCGCCACATAGACCTTCGCCAGCCCCGTCGATCCAACGATGTTGCGCGTGATGCCGATGGTTTCGGCATGGGTGTTCTTGCCCGCGATGAAGCTGTTGCCGATCAGCGAGACAGGAACGCCGCCATAGCTTTCCCAGATTTCGGCAAATTCCGATTGGGCGTTGTAAAAGACATTGTTGATCACCTCCGCGCAGGACCCCGGCGGGAAATTGACGTCAGGATTGCGGTCGCCATTATGCGCGCACAGATTGCCGATGAAGCTGAAATGCTGCGGCCCCTTGGGATCGCTCGCCAGCAGCGCGCATTTGTCGTGCCGGGGAATCCCCTCGGCGAAGATCGAGTTGCTGACGGTGATCCAGTCATTGTCGCCATAGCCGTTGACCAGCTCGTCCCGCGCCCAGCTTCCGCTGACATGATCGAGGATGACCTGCCTGCTGTTTTCGATGGTGAAGCTGTCTTCCGCACCGCGAAATCCGCCAATGCGGTCGTTGCGCACCCGGATATGCCGCACCACGATGTCATGCGTGTTCTTGATGGCGAGCGGGGTAAACCCCATCGGCCCGCCAGCATGCGCGAGCGTGATGCCTCCGCCGGGCGCGGTCTGGCCCGCGATCGTCAGATAGGGGTTGCGAATGATGGGCGGTTTCGACGTGTAGCGGATCAACCCCGCGACCCGGAAGACGCAGATGCGCGGCCCTTGCGCATCTATGCAGGCGCGCAAGGAGCCGGGGCCGCTGTCCGCCAGTGTGGTGACCGCTATCACCTGCCCGCCTCGCCCGCCCTTGCTGGCCGCGCCATAGCCAACGGCTCCGGGAAAGGCGGGTTGCCCCTTCACCGGCTGAGGCGCGGATTGCGATGCGTTGGTCGCCCCGGAACAGCCCGCGATCACGATCGCCGCGGGGAGGAGAAGGCTGACGGCCGCCCGCAGCGCCGCGCCGATGCGGCTCGCCACGCCGCTGCCCTTTCCTCCCGCGCCGGGCGGCGGATCGTCATCGTGGCGGGGATGAGTCGCGTCCGTCACAGATGATCCTCGTTCGACATGCCGCTGCCCTGCGCAGCCGCTCACAGCCACTCCTTATCCAGTCGCGCCAAGGCCGGATCAACGGAGCAGGCGGCTGAGCGGGCGGCAAATTTGGGTATCTGCGCCGGGTTCATCATGGCTGATATGGCCGCAGCAGCCGCGCCCGGCCATTCGCCCTTGGGGTTAGCCATTATGCGCCCGTCAATGTCCCGAAGGCCGATTGCGGCATGCCGGGCGCGCGGGCACGGTCGCAAGGCGCTGGCCCAGGCGGCAGCAGGAGCGAGATATGACGATTTCCACGGCCGCGCCGGGCGCATCGCATGGCCTGCCGGGCATGCCCATCCCGCGAACGGTGGACCTGTGGGACAAGATCGCCCATTATGCGCTGCTGACGTCGATCTTCCTCAGCGGCTGGTTCGCGCTGCGCGTCGGGTCGATCAACCTGACCTTTTCCGATGTCGCATTGCTGATCTGCATCGTCATCACCGCGATGCGCGGAAAGCTGGGCGCGATGCCCTTCGGTTCCCTTACCCCTTATTGGGTGGCCGGGCTGGCGATGATGCTGGGGGGACTGTTCATCGGATCGATCATGAACGGCGATCCGCTGCGCTGGGTGAACATCGCCCTGCAATATAGCGTGTCCTTCCTGCTGATCCCGATGGTGCTGATGCAGCAGGATGACCGTACACGGCGGATCGCGCCGCTACTGTTCATGCTAGGCATCGTCCTGTCGCAAGTGATCGGCATCGCCGTGACCATCTTCCTGACGCCCGCCGACACGCTTCCCTGGTTCGGAGACGGATTCTACACCGGCAATCAGCGGCTGGGATCGATGTCGGGCGAACCCAACAGCAACGGCGCCGTGATCGCCTTTGCCATACCGATGCTGCTCTATTCCGTGCGGCAGCGGCAGATTTCCTTCTATGCCGGGCTCATCTGCCTGGCGCTGCTGGTCTGGGGGCTGTTGCTGACGGCGTCCTTCACCGGCTTTTCAGCGGCGCTGCTGACCCTTTTCATCTGCATGGCCCTGATGGGCGGATTCCGTTACATAGCAGGGCTGGCGGTTACATTGGGCGCGGCGTTCAGCCTGTTCATGGTGTCCGGCGCGCCATTGCCCAGAGTGTTTCAGGAGCGCGTGGGCAATGCGGTGGAATCGGGCGACCTGTCACAGGCCGGGACGTTCATCGGCCGGTCCAACCTGATCAAGGAAGCATGGACCTTCACCGAGGATTACAGCATCATCGGCATGGGCGTCGACCGCTACCGGCAACTAAGCGCCTATGACAATCCGGTGCATAATCTCTACCTGCTGATCTGGAACGAGGGCGGCATCATCGCCTTTGCGGGGCTGATCATCCTGCTGTCGCTGCTCGGCCTGATGGCGGTGGTGGGATTGCGGGACCGCGAGCGCGGCGCGCCAGCCATGGCGGTGCTGATCGTCTTCCTGATCTACACCATGTCCTATCCCCATATGTATTCACGCATGTGGGTCATGCCCGTCATGGTCATGCTGGCCCTGCTCTACGGCCCCCGCAGGGCGGACGATCAGCAGCATGCCAAGCTCATCTATTCCGCCCCGGCCGGTCCGCAGCAGCTGCCGGATCTCTGATCCCGGCGGCGTCAGGCCGCGCCGATCAGCAGCGTCACGTCATCGGTGCGCGGATCGCGGGGACGATCCGCCGCCATTTCCCTTTCCAGATGCACGACGCGGTGCAGGACATTGGGCAGGCCGAAGGCGCGGCTCGCTATCATGCCGGGGAAGACCGCAAGCGTCGTGAGATCGATCGGCAGATCGAACCATTTTCCCGCCGCGAACACCTGAGTCAGGGTCTTGTCGCGCTTGCCGCACAGGGCCGTCAGATATCTGTAGTCGTAATGCGCGCCCTCGATCAGGCGCTGCCCCGGTTCAAGCCGCCGCGACGGGTCGCGCCGCAGCATCAGGCCGTTCACGCGCTTCGCGACCTGCCGCACCGCTGGCAACAGCATCGTCAAGCCGTAAAGGTCCGACAGGCCTCGCGGGCTGAGCGGCCCGGCCGCGTTCCACCTTTGCTCGTCCAGAGCGCAGCCCGCCCGCCCCCATCGGCCCATGGAGTTGCGGGCAAGAGCGCCCAGATTGGCGAAATCCGCCGCCGTTTCCTGATATTTGAGGCGCTGGACCACGACTTCGAACCGGCCGGGCAGCTCGCCCTCCGGGATCATCGCCGTCATCAGCAGCTGGCCCAGCGACCAGCATTGATCGATCACCTCCTGGCTCGGCGCATAGCTGCTTCCGCTCTGGAAGAAGGAGGACGGCTTGGCGGCGACGCGGCCAGCCTCCTCCTGCTGCGCCAGCGCCATCTTGCGCGCGATATAGCCGTGCCGCCCTGGCTGAAAGTAGAAGAGGTCGCCAAGGCTGGCGGTGATATCGCCGCAGCCATGATAGTTGCGCGCCATGTCCACCAGGGGCGCCTGCCAGGGAAGCTGTTCTTCCTCCCTTTCAAGCAGTTCGCGCCAGAGCGACGCGACAAGATCGGGACATTCGACCATCACGGCCACATGACCCGCCGAAAAAAGCCGCGCGAGCGATCCCGCCGTCACCTCCTGCAAGTCAATGGTGGCGATCATGCGCGTCCCCTCCTCGGCCAGATGTTTTTATGTCTGGATTTTCACGATGCAATTACCGGGAAGGCCAACTCCGAAATAGTTACAAAGCAGAAACATGGCCCATTTGGGACCGTGCCGATGGCACTGGCTGAACGCCAGGGCATGTCCGGTCCCTCGCAAAGCCGCCTTCATCCTAAGTGTTAGCTACAATGCGCACTGATGGCCCCCGATGCGCTTTTGCACTGCCGGACCGCAACAATCATACCGATGGTCAAGGGAACGGCCATTGGGCCGGGCACGGCCCGCGTGCCCCGCAAGATGAGGGAGATTGGCATGGCGTCCGCTCAGCTGACATTGACCGACGGTAGTGGTTCTGCGGGCGGACATGCCAGGCCCCGCGACCTGTCCTTCGAATTGCAGCAGATGACCGCGCGGCAGATCTGGTTCCTGCTGCGGCGGCATATAAAGCTGGTGGCCGGCATCGTGATCACCTGCGTCCTCATCGTGCTGGCGATCCAGTTGCAGTTGCCCAAACGCTATCAGGCAACGGCGACCGTGCAGGTTCAGCTCAACGATTCGAGCGGGTCAAACCAGGCGGATGCGGTCCGCAACCAGCAGCGCGTCGCCAACGAAGCGCGCATGTACCGGTCCCAGGCGCTGGCCGAACAGGTGGTGCGGGACCTGAAGCTGCATCGCAATCCCGCCTTCAACAACGGCGTCACCATGAAGGTGCCGCTGGCCGCGTCGCATCTGCTGAACGACACGCAGGTCGCAAGCTCGACCGACTCCGACGTCATCGACATCACCGTACAGTCGGGTGACCCCGAACTTGCGGCGCGGATCGCCAACCGTTTCGTCCAGAGCCTTCAGAAACTGCGTTCGGAACGGCGTCAGGTCTGGCGGGATGAAGTGACCCGCGCGCTGGCGAACGAGGCTGGACGGCTTTCCAGCGAAGCGTGGCGCGCCGAGCAGGCGGTCGCCGATTTCCGGCGCGACCATGCCATGCCCGTCGGCGCGGGAAGCGCGGAGGACTATCAGCAGATGAACAGGCTGGCCGTGGAAGCCGCGTCCAGCGCGGCGCTGAGTTCCGGCATGCGGGCGCAGGCGGCGGGCGTCAGCAGCGCGGCGGGCATGCGCACGGTCGCGGGCGCGACCTCACCGGCGCTCGACAATCTGCAAAGGCAATATGACGACCTGTCGCGCCAGCGGTCCGAAATGGCGGTGCAGATGGGGGCGAACCATCCGCAGATGCAGGCGCTGACGGCGCAAATCAGCCAGGTCAGCAACGCCATGACGCAGGAACGCGCTTCGGTCATCGCCGCCCAGCAGGCCCGCAACAATGCGGATGCCGGGCGAGAGCGCGCCATGGCCATGGCGGAGGCCAACGCAGCGGCGGCGCGCGCGGGCCAGTTGCAGGCGCGGTTGAACGACATCACCAGCGCGGCCTTCCGCAACAACGCCAATTCGGTCGACCTGTCGATCCTGGAACGCAAGGCCGAGGTCGCGCGGCAGGCCTATCTCACCACGGCGCAGCGGGCGCAGACGGTGCGCGCCGAACTGGAAAGCACGGGCGTCAATTCGACCATGATGTCGGCCGCGCCCGTGCCGCTCACTCCGGTAGCGCCAGCGCCCAAGAAAATGGCTCTGGCGGCTTTCGTCGGTTCTTCGATGCTGGCGCTGCTGATCGTGCTGGGGATCGAGATGTTCGACAACCGGCTGCGCAGCGGCGACCAGTTGCGCCGCCTGTTCGGGCTGCGCACGCTGGCGATGCTGCCGGGACTGCCTGACCCGATCGGCCCTTCGATTGAGGAAAATCCGGTGGTGACGGAGCCCCAGTCGCTGTTCACCGAGGTCGCCCGCAATCTGGCGAGTGAAGTAGAAGCTTTGCCGCGGCTGGAAGGCAGCCAGCGCGTGCTGGTGACATCGCCGCTGCCGGGCGATGGCAAGTCCAGCGTGGCGCTGACGCTGGCGGCGGCGGCGGCCTCCATGGGGCGGCGCGCGATCGTCGTCGACCTCGACCTGCGGCGGCCCGGCCCCAGCGTGCTGCGCAGCATTCAGGACAATTCGAACCTGCCCGACCTGATCGACGTGCTGACCCACAGCGGCGAGACGCGCAAGCTGATCCCGCAGGTCGAATCGCATGTCGAACATGACCCGGCCTATGGCGCCGCCCCCGCCGCGCTGCTGCCGGTGGTGCTGAGCACCCGCGAGCAGATCCGCAATCCCGCCGCGCTGGTGCAGGGGTGGCAGGTGGCGCGCCTGCTGGACGAGCTGCGCGAGCAGTTCGACCTTGTGGTCATCAACGCCCCGGCGATCCTGGCCGTCCGCGACGCCCGCACCTTGTCCAGCCTGGCCGATTCGACCATCATGGTCGTGCGCTGGGGTTCGACCACCGTGGAGCAGCTTCGCGCATCGTTGCAGATGGTTAACAATCAGGTCGCGGGCGCCGTCTTCAACCAGGTGGACTATGAGGAACATGCGCGGCGCGGCTATGGCGACGCGGTGCAGTTCTACATGGGATCCGCAGCCTATTATTCGGACAGCTTCCCCGTCCGGCAGAAGTGGACGAAGGCCGCGAGCGACCGGGTCCGCAGAGTTTTCACGCGCGAAGCCGCGTGAAGGCGGCGGGACATTGGAATCCATCGGCCTTGAGACCCAGGAGGTCAGGGACGAGACCGGGCCGCTGCGGCTGCTGATCGTCGACCCCAGCGCCCTGCGCCGCGCCTGCATGGCCGTGGCCCTGGAATCGGCGGGCCTCAAGGTCACGTCCCTCGCTTCGATGGGGGACCGTTCCCTTGAGTGCGAGGCGGACGTCATCCTGTTCCAGGCGGGGGACGGGCCGGACGATGCCGAATCCATGACGGAACAGATCGCGTCAGCCGTGCAGAGCTGTCCGGGCGCGGCGATATTGGTGATCGCCGATCATCATGATCAGCGCCTGATGCTGTCGGCAGTCGCCGCCGGAGCGCATGGCGTGCTGACATCCAACATCAGCCTGCCGCGCATCCAGGAAGCGCTGGCGCTGCTGAGCGACGGGCTATCCATCTTCCCGGCATCGGTGGGCAAGATGATCCAGACCCGCCTCAATCTTTACGCGAGCGCTGGCGGCGGATCGAACGACCGGGTCAGGGCGGCCGTGGATCAGCTCGCGGCGCTGACGCGGCGGCAGAGGGACGTGCTGGAACTGCTCGCCCAGGGCGCATCCAACAAGGATATCGCCAACCGCCTGAACATCAGCGAAAGCACGGTGAAGGTGCATGTGCGCGCGATCATGGCGCTCAAGGGAGCGTCCAACCGCACGCAGATCGTCGCCCATCTGCTGAAGGGCGGCGATCTGGAATCCTGACGTGCGGGGTTCAGGCCGACCGCTGCGGCGGCGGAGCGGACATCAATTCACGCCAGCCGCCATCTGCTGCCTGCGCGACTTGCGGAGCCAGCATATGTCCATCAGCACCGCCGTTATGACGCCAAGGACCACATGGGCGATATTCCCGCCCAAGGCGCCATAATGCGGAACCGCATAGCTTGCGACCGCGACGAAGACAGCGGTGCCAAGGCCGGAGATCGCCAGCACCAGCCAGGACTGGTTCATCGCCAGCATCGCGGAGCGGGACGGCGCCGAATGGAGCGCCAGCATCACCGCGATCATCTGAGTCAGCAGCAGGATATAGGCATCGGCATAGGCTTCGCCCGGACCCATGCGGATCAGAAGCGGCCCCAGCAGCCAGGCGCCCGCCAGCATGGCGGCCCCGACCGTGAACAGCGCCGCCTGCACCTGTAGCGTGGTCGCCCTGAACGCCTGCACATTGCCCTTGGCCCACATGCGGCTGACATCGGGATAGATCACGGCCTGCACCTGCGCGCCCACCTGCATCGCGACCTTGGCGATGCGCTTGGCGAGATAATAGACAGCGGCCGCGCTCGTCCCCGCCACCGCGCCGACGAAAAGCGAGTCCGCCTCCGTGGTGATGACCCGCAGGGTCAGCGACAGGTTGGTGGAACAGGCGAAGCCGAAAAAGCCGGGGAAATCCTTCACCAGCCCCTTGAGCCGGGCATGCAGCGGATTGGGAATGCCCGTCTGCCTCAGGGCGCGAAAGCCCAGCCAGAAGACGATGACGGACCCCAGCACCTGCGCGGCGGTCCACGCGATCATGAAGCCGATCACGCCCGCCCCCGCCACCATGCAGTAAAAGGCGAACGCTATGCGCAGCACGTTACCCGCCACCTGCGCATAGGCCAGCATCTTGAACTGGCCCGCCAGGCGCATCGCGGCCACGGGCACGCCAGCGACGTTGAAGAGGGTGGCGATCGAATAGATGGCGACAAGCTGCACATGCACGCTTTTCAACCCGAACAACGGTCCGAACAGCAGCGCCAGCACGACGGCGCTCACCGCGGCCAGGGCCGCCGCGCCGATGTCGATCATCAGTCCGTAGCAATAGAGCCGCTGCATCCGCCGCATCGATCCGCGATTTTCTTCCTGGACGGCATAGCGGATGAGCGGTTGCCAGGATTCGAAGCGGATGATGCGTTCGACGACGCGATTATAGGACAGGACGAGGACCATGACGCCATAGGTCGCCGGTCCCAGCGACCGGGCGGCCATGGCGACGCTCACCAGCATGATGAGCGCGTTGATGAAATTACCTGACAACAGATGCCCGACCGCGATCAGGCGTGCGCGCGTTCCCTTGACCAGGAACGCGCCAAACCTGTCGTGCAGCATCCGCAGGGCGCGATGCGCGCCCTGTTGAGCCGGATATGTCATAATGACCCCTTTGGGCCGGAAGTGTCAGGGACGGATCACCGTGCAGTCAATTCCATTGGCGCATGGCTGACCGGATGAGGAATGGGCATGCCGCCTGGCAGGTCCGGCTCCACTTCCGTCACGCGCCCGCGCATGCCGTGATTGGCTGCCCAGATCGCCGCCTGGGTCCGGTTCTTGACGCGCAGCTTGCGCAGCACCGCCTTTACATGAACCTTCACCGTGGCTTCGCTGATGTCCATCCGCTTGGAAATGACCTTGTTGGGGCATCCCATGATGAGCCAGCGCAATATTTCAAGTTCGCGGTCCGACAGGCAGGCCGCATCGACCGGGCGTTCCACCTCCAGAACATCGGCCAGGCTGGGGCGGGATTGCAATTCGTCAGCCAATTGGGGCGGAAGCACCCTTTCCCCCATCGCAACAAGGCGAAGAGTCGCGACCAGCCGGTCGCAGGAAATCTCTTTGACGATATATCCCATGGCGCCCAGCTGGAACGCCTTCAACATGATCTGAAAATCGAAGCGGTCCGAAAGCAGGACCAGATAGGAACAGGAAAAGCGCTTTTTGAGGAGCGACATTATGTCCTCGTCCAGCTCTTCCATTCCATTGTCGATCAGGAGCAGCGAAGGCGCCGAATCCTCATCGGGGAGTTCCGCCGTTTCCAGTGCGGCGGCGATGGTAGCATATTGTGTAACCCGGAATTCGCGATCCATGAGGATCCTGCTAAGTCCCTCCCTGACGATAGCATTTCCGCACAACAGACGCACATTGACTGGGTAAGCCATTGGGTATTCCCCTCATGATCCCTCCCATCTTCATTCGCAGGCCCCGAAGAAGCATGGAAGACCAGTGTTCAAATGCCTGCAGTGCAACCCTTTCTTTTGTTTCAACAACTTATGACTAGCATACTTCTCCCCCAAGAGTCCCGAAAAGAGCGGTGGAAATTTTGAGTTAGGACAAATTTTCGTTAACCGATTGTTAAAAAAATGATTTTTCTGTGCGGGACAGGGTGTAAAGCGGTGAACTGATCCGGTATTTACTACCTTTGACTTACCGCGAACGGTTTATCCCGTTCCGTTTCCGCATGGATATAGCCTCTGCTTCTTCGTAACCAGAGTCGCGGCGGCGCGGGATTATGCGGGGAGAACAAGGACTTCCGCTCATCGCGGATGGCAGCGCCGATGCCGCTGCTGCATTGCGCCAGACTCGCCTGAAAACGGGCTTTGTGCCGCTAGAAGCATGACGCCGGCTGGCCGGAGCGCTCAGTTGCCCCAGTGCGGCGGGCGCAGTTCGTCGCCCCGCCAGTCGATCCGCTTTTCGCCCCAAAACACCACCGCGACCGTGCGCGCCAGGATTCGCGCGTCCAGCGCCAGCGATCGGTTGCGCACATACCAGAGATCGAAGCGCAGCTTTTCCTCGACCGTCAGCAGCGTGTTGCCGCTGACCTGCGCAAGACCTGTCAGCCCCGGACGGACAAGGCCGCGCACGGCGCCCTCTTCCCGCAAGGCATTTATCGTGCTGGGAAGCAAAGGACGCGGCCCGACGAAATCCATGTCGCCCCGCGCGATGTTGATCAGCTCTGGAAGCTCGTCGAGACGAGACCGCCGCAGGAAACGCCCGAAGGCGGTCACCCGCTGTTCGTCGGGCAGGGGCGTGCCGCTGCCATCGGTCAGTTCGCGCATGCTGCGGAATTTGAGCATGACGAACGCACGCCCGCCCCGGCCGCTGCGAATCTGGCGGAACAGCACCGGCTTGCCCAGATCCGCCCGCACCAGCAACGCGAGCAGGAGCAGGAGCGGCGACAGAAGGACAAGGCCGGTGATCGCCACCAGAGCGGCGGGGCGCAAGGCGTTCCTCATGCGGCCTCTGGCGCAAGAGGTGCCGCCGCCGGATCGGGCGCGGGGGCGGCGGACGGGCGAGGCCCGCTTCGCAACCCCATCGCATCGATCAGCATCGCGTTCACCTTGTCCACGTCATAAATCTCGACAGCGGCGCGCCGCGCGGCCTGGCCCATGGACTCCATCAAGCCGGGGTCGCTCAACAGGCGCTCCATCGCCGCCGCCAGCGCCGCCGCGTCGCGCGGAGGAACGAGCAGGCCGTTGACGCCGGGCCGGACAGGCTCGCGGCATCCGGGCATGTCGGTCGTGATCACGGCGCGACCGGTGGCCAGCGCCTCCAGGATCGTGCGCGGCAGGCCCTCCCGGTAATAGGAGGGCAGGACGAAGACATGGGCGGAAGCAAGGAACGGCCGGACATCGCGGGTTTCGGGCAGCAGCTCGATCAATCCTTCTTCCCGCCATTGCCGCAGGTCGGCGGCGGTATAGCCGGTGGGATTTTCCGTTTCGGGGCGGGTCAGCAGGAGGAACCGCACATCCTTGCGCTTGCGCCGGATGAGGCGCGCGGCCTCCACATATTCGCCCACGCCCTTGTCCCGCATCAACCGGCCGACCAGCAGGAAGGTGAAGGGGCCGCCGGGCAAGGGCGCTTGCGCGAAATGGCGCACGTCTATGCCCGATCCCGGCACCTGCATGACGCGCTGGCCGGGCGTGACGATGCCGTTGGCCAGCATGTCGCCATGATCGTCGCCATTGAAGACGAAGATGCACGCCGCCCGCCGGACCCCGATGCGGTAGAGGCGCGACACGGCGGCGCGCAGCCAGCGGCGCTGCCGCGCTTCGTCGCTGAAGACATAGCCAAGCCCGCTCATGATCGCGAAGAAGCGGCGGCGGCCGATCAGCCGCGCCGCCATGCCGCCGTAGATGATCGGCTTTTGCGTGTAGGCGATCACGACATCGGGCCGTTCCGCCCGGAACAGGCGCAGATAATGCAGCAGCGTGCGGGCGTCATGCAGCGGATTGGTTCCGGCCCGCGCCATCGGCGTCCGGCGGAAGCGCACGCCCATGTCCGCCAGCTTCCGCAGCACCTCCGGCTCCTCGTCGGGCGCGCAGGCGACGACATCATGTCCTTCCGCCACCATGCGCGCGATCAGCGCGCCGCGAAAGTTGATGAGCGACCAGGACAGGCTGGAAAGGATGACGACCTTCATGCTGCACTGCCCTTTCGTGACGCACGGCCGATGGCGGGCCGCCTGTCGCGGGTATCACAGGCGTCGCAGGCAGCAGCCTGTGCATCGGTAGATTACTCCTTTGAGGCAGGCCCGCGGCGCGCGCGCGCCCCGCAACCCGCGAAATTGCGCGCCCGGAAGGCGGCGAATAACCAAAAAGCGCCGCCATCTGCTTCAGGCGGGATGATGTTGGGATAAAGGATAGTGTCTGATCGACCGATTACCGGCGGGCGATGCTTCCGATAGCTTGGATGCTGACCGGCCGAATGCCGGGCGGCGCCGCGCACCTGCCTTCGATGGCTATCGGCTCCCCCCGCTCCAGGCTGAGACATGATCGCCACGGGAGCCCGGAATGTCGAATGTTGCGTCCACCAGGCAGGATCTGACCGGAGAGGTCCAGCGAGACGTTCGCGCGACGGCTTTGCCCGGGCGGCTGGAGGCGATCGGGCGCGCCTTTGTCGAAAAAAGCCCCGCCCGCGCCCGCGCGATCCGGCTGGCCACCATCCTGATGGTCGACGCGCTGGTGATGTTCGCCACCTTCCAGCTGTCGCTGGCCATCCTTTCCAACCTGAAAATGTCGCCGACCATGTACGACCTGCGGTTCGCGGCGGCGTTCGTGGGCATCAATCTGGCGGTGCTGTTCGCCATCGGCACCTACCGGCAAAGCTGGCGGTTCGTGTCCGTGCGCGACGCGCTGCGGCTGTCGGCGAGCCTGCTCGTCACGTCCTGGCTCATCTGGATGGTGACGGTGGGCCTGATCATCCCGCAGCAGATGTACCGCGTGATGATGACGACATTCCTGACCGTCGACATCCCCATCACCGTCGCCGCGCTGCTGGGCGCCCGCGTCGCGCGCCGGGCGTTCTTCCAATATCTCCGGTCGGCGCGGCTGCGGCAATCGGCGCAGGCGCGCCGCCGCATCCTGTTGCTGGGCGAGCTGGACTGGGCCCGCGTGATGGCCGACCTGGTGCCCACCGACGTGCAGTCGGGCCTGGAGATCGTCGGCGTCATATCCTTCGACGGGCGGGACCGGCGGCTCCAGGTCGGCGGCCTGCCGATCCTGGGATCGCCCGACATGCTGCCGCAGATCGTCGCCGAACTGGACCGCGCGGGCAAAAGGCCGGTCAGCCTGGTGGTGCAGGAAAGCAGCGAGCGGCTGGACCGTCAGCAAATCCTGCGCATCGCCGCGGCGGCGGAACAGGAAAACCTGACCGTTTCGCGCTTCCGCAATCCGTGGACCGGGCCGCAACCGGACAAGGGCGACCGGCTTTCGATCGAGAAGATGCCGCTCGCCGAACTGCTGGGCCGTCCCGAAATCACGGTCCAGCACAGCTATCTGGAGCGCGTCGTCACCGGCGCGCGCATCATGGTGACGGGCGCTGGCGGGACGATCGGCGGAGAACTGGTGCGGCAGCTCGCTTATTACCGCCCGGCGGAGATCGTGCTGCTCGATCACGCCGAATATAATCTCTACGCCATCGAACTGGAGGCGCGGGAGAAATTCCCCGACGTCCGCTTCCATGCCGAGCTTTGCTCCATCCGCCAGCGCGCGGCGCTGTGGCAAGTGTTCGAGCGGCGGCGGCCCGAAATCGTCTTCCACGCCGCCGCGCTCAAGCATGTGCCGATGGTGGAGGCGAATCCCTGCGCGGGCGTGCATACCAACGTGCTGGGGACCCGCAACGTCGCCGACGCGGTGTGCGAGTTCGAGGCGCGCGCCATGATCCAGGTGTCGACCGACAAGGCGGTCAACCCCGTCGGCCTGATGGGCGCGACCAAGCGGCTGGGCGAACTTTATTGCCAGGCGCTGGACCTGATCGGCAGCTGCGATCCCGACAGCCCCCGTTTCCTGACGGTGCGGTTCGGCAATGTGCTGGGGTCCAGCGGGTCGCTGATCCCGCTGTTCCAGCACCAGATCGCCGCGGGCAAGCCGCTGACCGTCACCCATCCCGACATCGAACGCTTTTTCATGACGGTGCAGGAAGCCGTGCTGCTGATCCTGCAAAGCAGCGCCCGCGCGCTGGAAACCGATTCGGAGCGCGGCACCATCTTCGTGCTCGACATGGGCAAGCCGGTGAAGATCGTGGAGATCGCCCGCCGGGTGATCCGCATGGCGGGCCTTCGCCCCGACATCGACGTGCCGATCAAGTTCATCGGCCTGCGTCCCGGCGAAAAGCTGTTCGAGGAACTGTTCGACACGTCGGAGGACAAGATCGAAAGCGCCATTCCCGGCATTTTCGAAGCGATGCCGTCCCCGATCCCGCTGGAGATGCTGGTGGAGGGCTTCGGCCAGCTCGCCCGGCTGATCGCGGCGGGGGATTCGCGGGAACTGATGCGCCTGACCCATGAGATGGTGGCGGCGTCCGCAAGCTCGCGCTGGGCGGAGATATTGCGCCGCCTGGCCGCCGAAAGCCAGGACACGGTGTTCATGATGCCGCCGCGCGGGCCGGAACCCGCCCCGGCGCTGCCGGTATCGCCGCCGTCCATGCCGCGCGACGTCGCCTGACCTCACCGGGGAGCCAGATATGATCCAAGCCGCCGCCGCTTCGCTTGCCAGCGTCCAGGCGTCATCCGCGGGGGACAGGCGAAGCCCGCTCGACAATCCCCAACTGCGCTGGCCGCAGCATGAACCTGACGAGATCGCCGCCGTCGTCCGCCTGCTGGAGGCCGGGCGCGTCAATTCGATGATGCATGGCGAGCAGACCCGCCAGTTCGAAGCGGAGTTCGCCGCCTTTTGCGGGATGCCGCACGGCATTGCGGTGTCGAACGGCACGGTCGCGCTGGAACTGGCGCTCCGCGCGCTGGGGATAGGGCCGGGCGACGAGGTGATCGTTCCCTGCCGCAGCTTCTTCGCCACCGCCGCCTGCGTCGTCGCGGTGGGGGCAGCGCCGGTATTCGCGGACATCGACCCGGTGAGCAACGGCATCGACCCGCAGTCCGCCCGCAGGATGATCAGCCCGCGGACGGCGGCCATGATCTGCGTCCATCTGGGCGGCTGGCCGTGCGACATGCTGGCCTTGCGCGCGCTGGCCGATGAGGAAGGATTGTGGCTGGTCGAGGATTGCGCGCAGGCGCATGGGGCCAGCCTGCACGGCCGCATGGCGGGGTCCTGGGGCGACGCCGCCGCCTTTTCCTTCTGCACCGACAAGATCATGTCGACCGGCGGCGAAGGCGGCATGCTGCTGCTGCGCGAGGAGGCGCATTGGAAGCGCGCCTGGGCCTATAAGGACCATGGCAAGAACCCGGACAAATTCTTCAGCCCGCCCGCCGAAAGCGGCTTCCGCTATCTGCACGACAGTTTCGGCACCAATTGGCGGATGACCGAGATGCAGGCGGCGATCGGCCGGGCGCAACTGGCCAAGCTGTCCGGCTGGGTCGCGCGGCGGCGGCGCAATGCGGCGGCGCTGAGCGGATATCTGGCGGGCGAGCCGGGCGTCCATGTTCCGCCCATTCCCGATCATGTGGGCCATGCCTTCTACCGGCTTTATGCGGCGATCGATCCCGAACGGCTGGGCAAGGCCGGATCGACTGTGGCCGTCATCGACAGCATGTGCCGCATGGGCATGCCGGTGGGCAGCGGTTCATGCGCCGATATGTCGAAGGAGGCGGCATTCGCCGATGCGCCGCCTCGCCGCGACGGCGATCTGGCCGCCGCGCAGGAAGCGGGACGGCGCAGCATAGCCTTTCCCGTCGATCATCTGCTCGACGAAGAGGATATGCGGCGCATGGCGCAATGCCTGAGCGCCGCGCTGGCCGGACTGGAATCCTGAAAGGAGGGCGCAAGAGACCCATGATCAATCATCGCCTGCCCCAATTCATCATCATCGGCGCGGTCAAGGGCGCCACGACCTGGATTCACAACCAGTTGCGGGACAATCCGGCGGTGTACCTGCCCGCGCCCGAACCGCATTTCTTCAGCCAGGAATATGATCGCGGGATCGATCATTACCGCCGCTTCTTCGACGGCGCGGCGGCCGGGCAGATGCTGGGGGAAAAGTCCGCCGACTATCTCGCCCATCCGCTGGCGGCCGCGCGCATGGCCCCCTTGCTGCCGCAGGCGAGGCTGGTGGTGCAATTGCGCAATCCGGTGGAGCGGGCCTATTCCGACTATAAGATGCTGTTCCGGCGCGGGACCGTGACGCAGGGGCCGGAGGCCTATCTGGACGGGCGGGCCAACGATCAGCCGCGCTTCCTGGAGGACGGTCTGTATGCCCGGCACCTGCGGCGCTGGCTCGACCATTTCAGCGCGGCCCAGATCAAGGTCATCCTGTTCGAGGATGTGAAGAGGTCGCCTGAGGCGACGGTCGCGACCGTCAGCGCCCATATCGGCGCGCCCTGCCATTATTCCAGTGAGGTAGGCGCCAGCCCCCGCAACGACAGCAGCGAACGGTTCCTGCCCCTGCCCGTCCGCACCGCGCTGGCTCCGCTGAAGGATGCGGCGAGGCCACTGCGCGGCAACGCCATGTTCGAGAAGGTGCGCGGCCTGTTTGCCCGGCAGATCCAATATCCGCCGCTGCCAGAGGCCCTGCGCGCGCGCATGATGGATTATTATGCGCGCGATATCGAGGATCTGGAGAAGCTGATCGGCCGCGACCTTAGCCATTGGAGACAAAGCTCCCGCCTGGCGGCATAAAAGGAAGCATCCCAAAAGCGCTGGCGCGCTGTCCCCTTTTCGCCTGCGTCCGATACGGAATCGTTCAACCACGCGATGCCCGAACCGCTTAAACTGAAGCCCGGTCAGTTGAGAGGGGAAGCAGATGAACAAGCGGTTCACCCATAGTCTGTGCCTGGGCATGTTCGTTCTGACGGCGGCCTGTTCCAGCGGTCTTTCCAACCTGTCGAGCCTGCCCCCAGCGCCGACCGTCGCCTATCGCCTGGGCGCGGGTGACGAGATCCGGGTTTCCATCCCCGGCCTGACGCCCGCAGGGACGAGCGAGGCGAGCTATGTGATCAACGATCGCGGCCAGATCGCCCTTCCGGTGCTGGGCGACGTTCCCGCCAGCGGCAAGACGGTGCCCGAACTCCAGGCCAGCATCGCGCAGCAACTGACCCAGCGCCAGTTGCTGAACACGCCCACGGTCAGCGTCCAGCCGGTCAAGCTGCGCCCCTTCTACGTGCTGGGCGAGGTCAAGAGCCCCGGCGAATATCAGTATCGCGCGGGCATGTCGGTGCTGGCGGCGGTATCGGCGGCGGGCGGCTACACCTTCCGCGCGCAGCAGGGGGATGTGGGCATCACCCGCATGGTGGAAGGCAGGCAGATCGAAGGCCGCGCCAGCGAACGCGACATGATCCAGCCGGGCGACACGATCCGCATCTATGAGAAGTGGTTCTGATGAAAGCCCGCTCCACGGCGCGGGCCGCCATCGCCATCGCAGTCGCGGGGGGCCTTCCCGCCGTTGCCGCACATGCGCAGGATCTGCGATCCGGCAAGACCTTCCTGGACGTTCCCGAAGCGGTGTTCGTGCCCACGCCGCTGCGGCTGGGCAGCGCCACCGCCACGATCGGCATCGACGGCAAGCTGGAATATGACAGCAACATCTATGCGCAACCGTCCGGCGAGAAGGACGATTTCAAGCTGCTGGTGAGTCCCTATGTCGAAGTGGTGAAGCCCGGCAGCAGGTTGCAGCTTTCCGCGCGGGCGGCGGGCAGCGTCCGCCGCTACTTCAAATATGAGCGCGAAAATGCCGAGGCGGGAGAAGTCGCGCTGGGCGCGGTCTGGACACCGTCCGCCGCCGACAAGCTGACGGCGAATGCAAGCTGGAGCCACGTCATCGAGGATCGCGGCGAACCCGAAGGACGGACGGTGACATCCATCGGCCCGCGCAAGCTCAACGTGCTGGACGGCGACCTGTCCTACAGCCGCCAGGGTGCCCGGCTGGGCTTCATGGTGCGGGGGAGCGCCAGCCGTTTCCGCTATACCAGCGATTTCGACGAGGATCGCGACATCGACAATTACGCCCTTCTGGGCCGGGTGCTGGTGCGCGCCGCGCCGCTGCTGAACGGTTTTGTCGAAGGGTTCGTGTCGAAGCGCGACTACCGGATCACGCCGCCGGGCTTCCCCAATCGCGATTCGACCACCTATGGGGGCCGCGTCGGCGTCTCCATCGATCCGGGGGGCACGGTGCGCGGGGAAGCGGCGGTCGGCCTGTATCACTTCAATCCCAAGGACCCGCTGATCGAAGCGCGCACCCGCCTGTCGGCGCAGGCGAGCCTCACTTATTCCCCGCAACCGCGCACGGCGATCACGCTCGACGGATTCATCGGCAATGTCGCGACCTACCGCACCGGAGCGCAATCGCGCGAGGACATGCGGTTCCGCCTGGGCGTGCAGCAGGAAATCCGCCACAACCTGCGCGGCGAAGCCGGGCTGGTCTACCGCCGCAGCAAATTCTTCGGCGCGGGCGACGTCCAGAAAATCTACGGCGTCACCGGCGATCTGGAATATTCGCTCAACCGCCGCGTCGCGATCGGCGCGGACGTGCGCTATTCCAAACGCACCAGCAGCGACCCGTTCGACGAGTTCGAACGGGTCCGCGCGGGCCTGACGCTGCGTCTCCATTATTGACCATGGGGTGGCGGCCCTTTCATCCGAAGGGTCGCCGCCTAACCCCTTCGCGCAATGGACTTGACCGCGCCCGGCACGGAAACTTGGCAGCGACATCATGTTGTAAACAGGGATTCTTGATGCTCGTCCGCGCCAGCCGACCGCCGAACATCGCCTTCGTCCTTCCAGGGCTGGGAGCGGGCGGATCGGAGCATATCGTAAGCCTTTTGTGCAATCACTTCGCGGCGCTGGGCTGGACCGTCAGGCTGATTGCGTTCGAGGATGAAGCCGCCCCGGCCTATTACAGCCATCACCCGGCGGTGCGGATCGTGCGGCTGGGCATGACGGTGAAGCGCCGCAGCGCAGCCGCCGGAGCGCTGGCGATGCTGAAGCGCGAACGGCGGCTGCAAGCGGCGCTGGAGCAGGCCGCGCCCGACCTGGTGGTGAGCTTCCTGACCCGGACCAACATATTGTCGGTGCTGAGCGCGCGGCGCAGCGGCATTCCCGTGATCGTTTCGGAACGCAACAACCCGGAGCTGCAAACCGTCGGGCGATTGTGGAACATGCTGCGCGGCTGGGCCTATCCGCGCGCGGCGGGGCTGGTCACCATGACGCAGGGCGCGATGGACTATTTCGCCCGGACGATGGCCGTGAAGGGATGGGTCATCCCCAATCCCGCGCCGCCGCCGTCCGCCGTCCTGCCGCGCTGCTCCGATGGCCGGACGATCGGCGCGGTCGGACGGCTGGTGCCGCAAAAGGGGTTCGACCGGCTGATCGACGCCTTTGCGCGCGTGGCGGCGGATATCCCCGATTGGCGGCTGGTGATCTGGGGCGAAGGGCCCGACCGCGCGGCGCTGGAAGCGCAAAGGGACAGGCTGGGGCTGACCGGCCGCATCGCTCTGCCCGGCATCACCCGCCAGCCCGGCGAGTGGATCGCCCAATCGGATATGTTCGTCCTGTCTTCCCGCTTCGAAGGCTGGGGCATCGTGGTGGGCGAAGCGATGGCGGCGGGCCTGCCGGTCGTCTCCTTCGACTGTCCATGGGGTCCTGCCGAAATGATCGAGCAGGGCCGCAGCGGCATGCTGGTCCCCAATGGCGACATCGCGGCCCTGGGCGACGCGATCGCCGCGCTCTGCCGCGATCCCGCGCGGCGCGGGGCACTAGGCACCGAGGCGAAGGCGCGCATGGCCCTGTTCGACCTCGACCATATCCTCGCCCGCTGGAAGGACGTCATCTTCGAGGTGCTGAAGGACCATCCCGTGGGGGTGGAGCGATGACTGGGGCCATCCGCCAGCGCCTGCAACCTTTTCTTCCGGGGAGGTGATCGATGCGCATCTGCTCCATCATCACCAGCTTCACGTCGGGCGGCGCGGAAATGCTGGTCAGGGACCTTGCCGAACGCTTCGCGGCGACCGGCCATGACGCCACCGTGATCGCGCTGAGCGACGCCGCGCAGATCGGCAACGATCGCGAGACGGAAGCGGCGATGATGGCGCATATCCGTGAAGCGGGCGGACAGGCGCTGTCGCTGGGCCTTGCGAACCGCAACGCCTGGATCGGGGGCGCGCGGGCGCTGCGCGGCATGGCGCGCGCGATGAATCCCGATGTGATCCACTGCCACACCGCCCGCGCGCTTCCCATCGTCGCGCTGGCCCGGCCGCGCGTGCCGGTGGTGCTGACCCACCATAACAGCCGCCTGTCCTTCCCGCCCGCCGCCTTCCACCTCTTCAACCGGATCGCCGATGGCTATGTGGCGATCAGCGAGCAATGCGAGACGATGCTGCGCGCCCATAGCCGCAAGCCCGTGCAACTGATCTGGAACGCAGCCAATCCGCGTTTCCGGGCATCGGAGCCCCGTCAGCCGGTGGCGCATGATCCCATGATACTGGCTGTCGGCACCGTGTCGGAGCAGAAGGATTATCCAACGCTGATACGCGCCGCGCGGCTGCTGGCCGCTGCGCTTGCGCCACAGGGCCGCCGCCCCCGCATCTGCATCGCCGGTGGCGGGCCGATGCTGGGCGAGCTTCAGGCGCTGGTCGAGGCGAGCGGCGCGGGCAGCCATGTGGAATTGCTGGGCGCGCGCGGCGATGTCGACATGCTGATGCGGCGGGCGGACCTGTTCGTGAACAGTTCGCTGTGGGAGGGATTTCCCATCTCCCTCATCGAAGCGGCCAGCAGCGGCTTGCCGATGGTGGCGACGCGCGTCGCCGGGAACCGGGAAATGGTGGTGCCGGGAATGAACGGCGAACTGGTGCCGCCGGGCGATGCGCAAGCGCTGGCATCGGCCATGGCGGCCATCCTGTCCGATGACGCCAGCCACGCCCGCCTGTCCGCCGGAGCGCTGGAAAGCGCGGGGCGCTTTTCCATCGAGCGCTGCGCCACCGCGCATCTGGCGCTCTATGGCCGCTTGCGCGGAAACCGCTCCGGCCACCGCGCATATGGAAGATTGAGCATCGATAGGGAGTGCGCATGAGGGCCATACTGATTGGCGCGGTCGAAAGTACGCGAATCGCCTTGCGCTGCCTTGCCGCCGCGCCGCGATGGGATCTTGCCGCCGTCTTCACCCTGCCCCTCGACCTTGCCAGCCGCCATTCCGACTTCATCGACCTGGCGGCGGAGACGGAAAAAGCGGGTTCCCGCATCGTGCGGGTGAAGAATATCAATTCGGAGGCCGCGCTGGCGGTGATCCACGACATCGCGCCCGATTATATCTTCGTCATCGGCTGGTCGCAGATTTGCGGCGAGCAGTTCATGGCGAGCGCGAAGCGCGGCGTGGTGGGCTATCACCCCGCCCCGCTGCCGCGCCTGCGGGGGCGGGCCGTGATCCCGTGGACGATCCTGCTGGACGAGCCGATTTCGGCGTCCTCCCTGTTCCTGATCGATGCGGGCGTGGACAGCGGACCGCTGCTCGCCCAGCGCTATTTCCACCTTGCGCCGGACGAGACGGCGGCGACCCTCTATGCCAAGCATATGGCGAAGCTGGAGGAGATGCTGCCCGGCGTGCTGGACGATATCGCCAGCGGCGCGCCCGCCCTGTCCGTTCAGGATGAGCGTTGCGCGACCTATGCCGCGCGCAGGCGGCCCGAAGATGCGCTGATCGACTGGGCGCAACCGGCGTCGCTCATCTGGCGCTGCGTCAGGGCCTGCGGCGATCCCTATCCCGGAGCCTGGACGAGCCTGGGCGGCGATCGCATCACCATAGAAGCGGCGGTGCCCGTACCGCTTGGGCATCATGCCGCCGCCATGTCCGGGCAGGTGGTCGAGCGCACGGGCGAGAGCTTCACCGTCAAATGCGGCGACGGACAGGGCCTGCGCGTCACGCAATGGCGCACGGCGCGGGAGGCTCCTTTGCCCAATCACGCCATTCTTGGCCGGGACGCGGCAGCGGCATGAGCATGATCGACACGATCCAGCGGGCCATGGTGATCGCGCCGCATCCCGACGATGAAGTGCTGGGCTGCGGCGGCACCATCGCGCGGCTGGCGGCGCTGGGGCGGCATGTCGACGTGGTGATCGCGACGCGCGGCCATGCGCCCCGCTTCGACACGGCGCAGGTGGAGCAGGTGCAGGCGGAAGCGCGCCGCGCCCATGCGCTGCTGGGCGTCGCGCGCACGCATTTCCTGGATTTTCCCGCCGCCGAACTGGACCGGGTGCCCCGCGCGGAGCTGAACGCCGGGATAGCCGCGCTGGTGGCGCAATGCCGCCCGGACACGCTGTTCCTGCCCTTTATGGGCGACCTACATTTCGACCATCATCTGGTGTTCGACGCCGCCATGGTCGCCGCGCGGCCGCTGGGCGCGCATTATCCAGCGCGCATTCTGGCCTATGAAACGGTGTCGGAAACCAACTGGGCCGCGCCCTATCTCGCGCCGTCCTTCCAACCCAACATATTCGTGGACATCAGCAGCCATATCGCCCGCAAGATCGAAGCGTTCGGCTGTTTCGCGTCGCAGGTGCGGCCTTTCCCGAACGAGCGATCGGTCGAAACCCTGCGCGCGCTGGCCCAGGTGCGGGGAAGCTGCGTCAGCCGGGAAGCCGCCGAAGCCTTCATCCTGATCAGAGAGGTCGCCTGACATGGACCTGCCCGTCACCAGCCAGAGAGAAGGCGCCGCGCATGTGAGCACGGACCACGCCACGCCGCAGCCGGGCCGGTCGCTGCGCATGCTGTTGAGTTCGGCGGGCCGCCGCGTCGGATTGCTGCGCAGCTTCCGCGAAGCCGCGGCGGTGCTGGGCATAGGCCTCAGGCTCTACGCGTCGGACCTCATGCCGGAATGTAGCGCGGCCTGCGTCGAAGCGGACATGGGCCTCGCCGCTCCGCCTGCGGACAGCGAGGATTTCATCCCCGCCATGCTGGACATCTGCAAGCGCGAGCGGATCGGCCTGATCGTCCCCACGATCGACACCGAACTGATCGCCTATAGCGAGGCGCGGGACCGGTTCAGCGCGATCGGCTGCCAGGTCGCGGTGAGCGATCCTGCGCTGGTCCACATGGCGCGCGACAAGCTGGCGACGGCGCGATTCCTGTCGGACGCTGGCATCCCCTCCCCCGCGACCGTCGCGCTGGAGGATGTTCTGGACGGCCGGAGTGACCTTTCCCTGCCGCTGCTCGCCAAGCCGCGTCACGGCAGTTCCAGCCGCGGCATCATGATGGTGGAGGAACGCGGCCAACTGGAGGCGCTGAGCCGGGCCGAGCCCTATATATTGCAGCAATTCCTGTATGGGCGGGAATTCACCGTCAGCCTCTATTTCGACGGTGCGGGGAGGATGCGATGCGCCGTCCCGCACGAGCGGCTGCGCGTGCGGTCGGGCGAGGTGGAAAAGGGCGTCACCCTGCGCAATCCGCTGTTGCAGGACATGGCGTGGCGGCTGGGACAGGCGCTGCAAGGCGCGCGCGGGGCGATGTGCTTCCAGGCGCGCATGGACGAGGACGGCGGCGCTTCGATATTCGAAATCAACGCCCGGTTCGGCGGCGGCTATCCACTGGCCCACAGGGCAGGCGCGCGCTTCAGCCAGTGGCTGCTGGAGGAGCGGCTGGGGCTGCCCTGCACCGCCGGGGACGATTGGCGCGAGGACGTGCTGATGCTGCGTTTCGACGATGCTGTCTTCATCTGACAGGCCCGGCGCATATCGGGGGCGGTTCGACCGCGTCATCATATTCGATCTGGACGACACGCTCTATCTGGAGCGCGACTATGTCCTGAGCGGCCTGCAAGCCGTGGGCCTGTGGGCGCGCGCCATATTGGGGCTCGACGGCCTCGGCAGGGTGATGCGCGAGCGGTTCGAGGCGGGGCATCGCACCCGCATCTTCGACGACAGCCTGCGGGACATGGGGCTGGAGCCGCATCCGCACCTCATCGCGCGCATGCTCACCGCCTACCGGCAGCATCGGCCCAGCATCCGGCTTGCGCCCGATGCGGAACAATTCCTTGCCCGCCGCGATCCCGCGACCGGGTTCGCCGTGATCACCGATGGTTTCCTGGACGCGCAAAGGCGGAAGATAAGGGCCCTGGCCCTGTACCAGCGCGGCGTTCATCTGGGCGTCTGCACCGACCGCTGGGGCAGGGAATGCTGGAAGCCCAACCCACGCGCCTTCCAGCATATCGAACATATTTTCGGCCGTTCAGGCGGGGCGCTGACCTATGTCGCGGACAATCCGTCCAAGGATTTCACCGCGCCGCGCGCCATGGGCTGGGACACGGTGCAGATCGCCCGGCCCAACCGCATCCATGATCGCATCCATCCCGACCGCGTCGATGCTGACAGGATCATCGAAACCCTGGAGGAGTTTTAAGGCGAGAGCTGACTTTGGCGAAGCTTAACCATGCTCCCCATTGATCAGGGCAAAGCCTAGCTGCCGTTCGGGCCGCCGCCAGTGTTGCTGCCGCCGCCACCCATGCCGCCCATGCCGCCAGCGCCCACCGCGCCGATATTGCCGAAAATCTCGTCCAGCAGGCTGCGATGGCGGCCCAGCGTCGGCGTCTTGTCGCCAGAGGGCGAGATTCTGGCGACCTGTTCCAGGCCCATGCGGTCGACCGCCGTCACATTGCCCGCCGCGTCGAAGCGGACGCGAAGGACGGTCTGCGCCACGGGCTTGGGATTGGAAAAGGCGAGCGCACGCATGTCACGCGACACATAATACCAGTCCTGATCGCCGAACTGGGCGGCGAAGGTCGGGCGGCCCAGCGTGCCTTCCACCGACGCGCGGTTGTCGATGCCCGGCTGGATGGAATCGACCAGCAGCTTGTCGACCTGATACCCCTGATGGGTGCGGATGCGGGTGCAGCCCGACATCCCCAGCGCAAGCGCCACAAGGCCCCCCGCGAGCAAGAGCCGCCCGCTGCGGGACTGTCGGCTGAACTGGCGCATGCACTTCTCCTGCCGGGACGGGCCCCGGAAATCCTTAAAGCTGACGCCGCCATTGCATCGGGCGGCCCGCCGATCAATATGGAATTGAGCGGACCCCGGCAAGAGGGGCCTCGTTCGGTTCAGCCAGGAAACGTCCACGTCATGCCCAACCTCTTCCGGCGCCTGTTCGCAAGCCGCGATCCCAAGGATGCGATGCAGCCGCTATACAACGCCATCGTTCAGGAAGGCCGCGAGCCGCACTGGTATCTGCAAGGCGAGGTTCCCGACACGATCGACGGCCGGTTCGACATGATCGTCGCCATCCTCGCCCAGGTGCTGATGCGGCTCGAAAGCCTGAACGCGGCGCAGGAAAGCGTGTGGCTGACCGAATTGTTCGTCGACGACATGGACGGGCAGTTGCGGCAGGAAGGCATTGGCGACGTCGTGGTGGGCAAGCATATCGGGCGGATGGTGAGCGCGCTGGGCGGGCGGCTTTCCGCCTATCGCGAAGCCCTGTCAGGGGAAGCGGAATTGAGCGAGGCGCTGGCGCGCAACCTTTATCGTGGCGCGCCTCCATCGGCCGATGCGCTTGCGCATGTCGAATCGCGGCTGCGCGCGCGCTGGGTCCGGCTTGGCGCGATGACGCGCGACGCGCTCATGGCGGGAGAGCTGGGATGACCGCGCCCGCACCGGAATTTTCCCGCCCCGTCCGCGCCGATCAGCTTGCCCGCCATGCGCAGGGCGTGACCATCAGCGCCGAACCCGCCGAACGCGAGGCGCTGGCGCGGCGCTTCAACCTTCTGAGCCTGGACCGGCTGGAGGCGGAATATGGGCTGACCGAGGAAGCGGGCGGCATTTTGGCGCGCGGCCATGTGCGCGCGGAACTGACGCAGCCCTGCGTCGCGACCGGCCTGCCCGTGCCCGAAAGCATCGACACCGACTTCCTGCTGCGCTTCGTCGCCGAAAGCGGGACCGGAGAAGAAGGCGAGGAGCTGGAGATCGATTCGGACGATTGCGACGTCATCGGCTTTGACGGGCAGGTCATCGACATGGGCGAGGCGGTCGCCGAAACCATGGCGCTGGCGATGACGCCCTATCCCCGATCGCCGGACGCCGACGCCTATCTGCGAGACGCGGGGGTGCTGACGGAGGAGCAGGCAAGCCCCTTCGCCGCGCTGCTGTCGCTCCAGAACAAGAAGAAATGATCGGCGCGTCCGCTTACCCCCTTCCACATTTTCCCTGCGACGCGGTTGTGCCATAGTCGCGCGCCATGGAACCTCCGGCGGCTGGCACGCGCAAGATCATCCATATCGACATGGATGCCTTCTACGCATCGGTCGAGCAGCGCGACGACCCTTCCCTGCGCGGCAAGCCCATCGCAGTGGGCGGCGGCGGGCCGCGCGGGGTGGTGGCCACGGCCAGCTATGAAGCGCGTGTGTTCGGGGTGAAATCCGCCATGCCCGGCGCGCGGGCGCGGCGGCTGTGCCCGGACCTGCTGTTCGTGAAGCCCCGGTTCGACGTGTACCGCGCCGTTTCAACGCAGGTGCGGGGCATTTTCGCCCGCTTCACCGACATCATCCAGCCCCTCTCCCTGGACGAAGCCTATCTGGACGTGACCAGCAACAAGCCCGGCATCGCGTCCGCCACGGTGATCGCGCAGGAAATCCGCCGCATGATCCGGGAGGAAACCGGCCTCACCGCGTCGGCGGGCGTGTCCTACAACAAGCTGATCGCCAAGCTGGCGTCGGATCAGAACAAGCCAGACGGGCTGTGCGTCGTCCGGCCGGGGGACGGGATGGCGTTCATGGCCAAGATGCCGGTCCGCCGCATCCACGGCGTAGGCCCGGTGACCGCGCGGCGGATGCAGGCGCTGGGCATAGAAACCGGGGCGGACCTGCGCGCCCGTGACCTGCCCTTCCTGCAACAGCATTTCGGCAGCGCCGCCGATTTCTACTATCGCGCCGCGCGGGGCGAGGATCACCGGCTGGTCCATGAACGGCAGGAGCGCAAGTCCGTCAGTGTGGAGGACACGTTTTTCGACGATCTGGTCACGGAGGATGCGCTGGTCGCCGAGGTTGACCGCATCGCCGCCAATCTGTGGGGCAGGATTGAAAAAAGCAGCGCCTATGGCCGCACCGTGGTCCTGAAAATCAAGTTCGCCGACTTCCGCATCATCACCCGCTCGAAAAGCTTCGCCGCGCCGGTGCGTTCACCCGGCCTGCTGGCGCAAACGGGCCGCGCCCTGCTCCAGGCGCAACTGCCGCTGCGCATGGGTGCGCGGCTGCTGGGTCTGGGCGTCCACAATCTCGATCATCAGGAAGGCAGTGAAGAAGGCCCGCAACTCAGCCTTCTCCTCTAGCGGCTCAGAAGGGCAGCCAGTTCCGCTTTTCGGTGAACTTCATATAACCCGCATTGACGCCAAGCCGGTAGCCGACGCCAAGCCGGATCGGGATGAGCACGACGCTGCCCCAGCGCAGATAGCTGGCGGTGAAGCCTCCCACCAGATAGGCCGTGCCCTCCGCCGCCGGGAAGCGATGGTAAAGGTCCTGCGTGTCGTAGAGATTATAGACGAGCACGAAGGTATTGGCCGCGTTGCCGCCCACGTCGAAACCGATCGACGGGCCGGTCCAATATACCTGACGCGCGCCTTCCACCTTGTGGTTGAGCGTGCCCGATCCGTAGCGCAGGCCGACGACGAACGCGCCGGACGCCTCCCGCCCGGCGATATAGGCATTGGGGCGGCCCTGATCCTTCAGGATCTTCTCGATAATGCCTGCCAGACGCTCCGCTCCCTTGCCGAACACGCCTTCGGCCGCGCCGATCAGATCGTCTTCCTGATAGGATTCGCTCGCCGCCGGAGCAGCGGGCGGGGAATTGGCGGTGACGGGCGCGCCGGTCGCCGTGCTGCCCGACGTGACCGGCGGCGGCGCGGCGGGATCGGTCGTCGTCTGCGCGGGCGGAACGCTGGTATCGACGCCGGGATCGGTGGGCGTGCTGTTCTGCGGCGGCACCGGGGCGAGATCGGCATCGATCGCCGTATTGGGATCGACGGTGCGCACCTGCGCCTGCGCCGCGACAGGCGCCAGCGCGACCCCGCCAATCGCCAGAGCCACCGCGCCCATGCGCGTGATGCGCGCCGCCGCCCGCTTCATCGTCCCGATCATCCCCGCCATGCCCCCATCTGCCCGCTCGTCAATCATCCGGCAGATTATCCGGGTTCAAGCTGAAACGACAATGAACGAACGGTGACCGGAGTCGATTCCGCGCCGGAACGAATCGTCTAAAGGCCGACACGCCAATTTTCGTGCCAGAGGACCGTTGCCATGCACGAAAGCCGCCGCTATAGCCCAATTCGCCTAGCCGCTGTCCCGCCTCAAGCGGGCGTTCAGGCCATGTTTGGAGACGTGGGTGAGTGGCTGAAACCAACGGTTTGCTAAACCGTCGTACTGGTAAATCCGGTACCGAGGGTTCGAATCCCTCCGTCTCCGCCAGCTAGTCTCAAGATACCGCTACGTTACGAGATTTCGCCGAAATACGGCGCGAACCCGCGTGCATTCACTTTGCTTCGGTAGCGGGGAGAGTCCGGTCAGGACGAACAATGGCAGACTCTGCGCGACATTCTCTGCTGCCCCAGGCAGCAGTACGGAATGCCGGCACTCCCTTACAGCAGGCGTCACCGGGGGCTTGGTGCGGGTCTGGCGGCACGCGCGCTCCCACGAGCCGCCCCAGCCGATGATCCCTATGGTCAGGCACCTGGCCAAGCCGTCGGCGGTCATTTCATCATCATTTTTTTGAAGCGCCGGGATCACGCAAAACTGCGGCACAGATCAGCATAAACTTCGGCAATTCCTCGATTTTTTACATCTTTGCGGAAATCAGAGCCGGCTTTCATAACAGGCGAAAACAGGCTGCAGGATGCGGGCTTCTCCAAAATAAATTACGCAGAAACAGACAGATTTTTCCCTGTTTGGCGCGTTAATAATTTCGTCGAGTATCCCTGGGCGAGAATGGCGGAATTCAGCCGTTTTCGCCAGTTAACGCGAGGCTCGCGCGTCGTTTGGCCGTCACGGAAAAGGGGCGCTCATACTCCAACGCCAGCTGCACCATCCGAATGAAGTCCATACACCATATCCGCCGCTGGCAGTTACCCGACGCGAGTTCCAGCAGTCGCGCCTCAAACGTCGTAACCGTTTCAGATTTGCCATTTTCGTTTCTGATTCGCACAGGCGCGTTTGCCCGCTCCAGGACCCAGCTCCGGAATGCATCGCTTGAAAGGTCCGACGAGGGGTCAATCCCCGCCATGGTAATCAAACCTCGACTGCTCCGCACGCAGCCTTGCCTCCTCCCGCTCGCGCAGCTGCTCCGCCCTCCGCTCCGCCTCGCAGACCCGTTCCTCCTCCCGTTTCGCGCAATCAATCGCAATCCTGATGACCGAGCGGCATGCCAGAGGATTGGCCGATTTACCGGTCGCGAGGCTCGTGCAGTTGAACTCCAGCAGCGTCATGCGTTCACCTCCACCGCCCGAACTGACCTGCCTGTTCATGACACCAAGGATCACCTGATCGAGCTCGGCCAGCGTACGGAAACCGATCGGCTTCTTCTTCGGCCGACCCCTGCGGTTGCCTGACGTTCCCTTCGCGAACTGCCCCCTGTTCCCCGAAGCACTCACTGGCCCACGTTCCCTTCAAGCGCGGCATCGGCAACCCTGTCCATCGCCTCGGCGCGCCGCTTCTGAACTTCGGCGTATGTTTCACCGGTAGCCTCGAGGATCGCTGCCTTGCGGGTGACCATCTGCCAGCGCCGAATCGTGACCTCGCAATAGCCCGGCTCATATTCGATCAGCCGTCCACGACGCTTCGTCTTCTCGGCAGCGATCAGCGTGGATCCCGAGCCTCCGAAAGGATCGAGCACAATCTCACCCATGCGGGAGGTGTCCTTGATCGCATCCATGATCATCGGGACCGGCTTCACGGTCGGATGCAGCGCCAGCTCTGCGCTGGCGCCGGTTTTCGTTGCGCCACGATAGTTCCACACGTTCGTGCGGTATCGGCCGTTCTTCCCGAGCTCGACCGTATTGAGATGCGGCGCAGTGCCAACCTTCCAGACGAACACCAGCTCATGCTGCGAGCGGTAGAAGCTGCCCATTCCTGCATTGTCCTTTGACCAGATGCAGAGATTCTTGAGCTCGGAATAGACGGCTTCCCCTGCCTTCTTCATCTCGTCGATGTGCCGCCAGTCCATGCACTGGTAGTGAATTGCGCCGTCCATGCTGACGTCCGCTGCGTTACGGAATGCGGTTTCCAGAAAGCCGGTGAACTCGGCCTTGCTCATCTCGCCCGTTGCCATCGCGAATTCCGCATGCCGCGTTTTGCCAAGGCCGCCCACATGTCCCTGGATCTTCACGTTGAACGGTGGATCGGAGAAGACCAGCCGGGCACGCTCCTCCCCCATCAGCCGGGCGAAGGAAGCAGGATCACGGGTGTCGCCGCACAGCAGCCGGTGCTTACCCAGCACCCACAGGTCACCACGTTCCACCCCGCACGTCTCGCGCCGATCCACCTCCGGCACCTTCTCCAGCGCTGCCTCTTCCGGCGTCGCCAGCGTCAGCATGTCGATCTCCGTGGTCGAAAAGCCGGTGATCTCCAGATCGAACGCCAGCTCGATGTCGTGAAGCTCCTGCAGCTCGATTCGCAGGATATCGGTGTCCCATCCACTGTTCTGCGCGATCTTGTTATCGGCCAGCGCATAGGCCCGCAGTTCCGATTCGGTGAGATCATGAATCGGGATGACCGGCACATCTTCCATGCCCAGCATCTTTGCCGCTGCATATCGGCCATGCCCCGCCACGATGACGCCATCTCCATCCAGCAGAATGGGATTGGTGAAGCCGAACTGCCGGATCGAGGAGGCGATCTGGCCGATCTGCTTTTCACTGTGACGGCGCGCGTTGCGCGGCGCTTCCTTCAGCGCCTCGAGCGGGCGCAGTTCTACCTTGAGGGAACGGATGAGCCCGCTCCCCCGGACATTCTCGTTATCCATGTCTTACTCCTGATCAGTTCAGGCCGGGCACTCAGCCGGCTGTTGGTGGTGGAGGCGCCAGTCCGCCAATCAGAGCTTCGAGGAGAGCGGCCTGCTCCGGCATCTTCTCGCGGGCCGCCTGGGTGATGGCTTCAAGCGCCGCCTGTCTGCTCAGCACCGCCAGCCCATCATCCAGCGCACGACAGTACAGGGGCTCGCCTGCGGCGAGCCCATAGCGTTCCATGACATCGGCAGGCAGTTCGATCGCCCCGGCTTCATTGACGCGGCCGACGATGATATCGCCGCCGCCGCTGAGGATGGCTGCTTTCGCTTCTCTGGGAGGCGTGGTTTTCTCGATCACCCCAGCCCGTAGCAGCACATTGTAGACATGCTGGTAGCGGATATCGAGATAGCGGCTGATATCGCCGGTGCTCACGCCCGCTTCATTGAGCGCCCGCACCTTTGCCGCCTTGCTGGTCATGCCGGCCGTCAGCCGATCCATTTCATCACGTGTCAAGGGAACCTCCATCTCGATGGGAAGGTTCCTACATCATGATCGGGTACTACACAATATGTATACCTAAAATTCTACACTCCACTCTCACCCTCGAGCAAAAGCGTGTATCACTCAATATGACATTCTGCCAGAGCCGCCGCGAGGGATGCATCGAGAGGCACCGGCCTGAGGCCGTCCTTCGTGATCTGACCCACCCTGTACATGCCTGAGCCCGGGAGACCGGTGTCAGCGGCGGCTGCCTTCGCCCTGAACAGGAGGCCATGGCCGCTTCGCAGTTCCGCAAGCATGGCGCGGGCCGAATCACCCATCGCAAAGCTGCTTGTGGCGGTTGCGCTCAGGATCATGCGGTTGGAAACCGCCACGGCATCGGCCATTGCCTTCGCTGCGACCGGATCCTGCGGCGTGAGGCCCGTCGGCATCGCGGCCATGTCTGCGGTCATCGGCCCATCTTCCGGCCGCACTTCGCGAAAGGGCTGTTCGTCCACCCGCCAGAGAATCGTGCCGGTCGGCAGCCGGAAGCGTCCGCCGCTGCTCACTCCGACCAGAAGGCCATGCTGGGGGTGGTTTTCGATGACAGGATAGAGAAAGCCGGTACGCGTGTAGCGGGTCTTCCCGACATAATCGAGCGCCGACACCACGCAGCGCGACACGCCCGTTACCGGGTCAGTGGTTCTCTATCAGGGTCGACTGGCGCGACAGCTCGCCTTTTGATGCGGCATTTCGGATGGCAGATGCACTCAGCGGTCACGCTCCTCTGTTCAGGAACGCTGCCTCTGGCGCTGGCCTCGTGCGTCGCTCCTATGTCCTCTCGGGGCGACGGCTCGGAAGCCGGATGTTGGAAACCTGCACACAGTCAGGCGCATACGCCTTTACCGTTGCCGGCTGGACATGCGCGCATGCCACCCGGCCCCGGAAAATCCGTGACCGAGCACTGTGTGTGAGGTTTCCACGCCCCACTCCCCGGCTTTCACGGGAAGCAGGGCCACATTGCTCGACTGGCGCGCGCAGGCAAGTGGAATATGCAGACGGGTCGCGCAGGTTACGCCGAATGTTTTATGCGGCGATCTACCTCTCGTCGCTTAGAGGCCCGCCCTGAATGTGTTGATCGCCTTCAGCCTCTCGCCGAGGCTAACCGCCACAAAATCCACTGAGGATCGGGGCACTGATGGAGAGACAACTTTGGCGACAGTCGGCTTCGGGGCGACTCTTCCGGACAAGCTGCCGCTCGGGACGCATTTGACGGGCGCACTCAAGAGCTAACGTTGGGGCATTGCGACTGTCGGCTTTCAACAGGCCATTGGCGTCTGCCTGCATCTCATTACGTAACACGCATCCGCACTGCAAAATTGCACCGCCAACCATTCCGAAGCGTGGATCTCTGGTATATCGATGCGGCAGGCGGACCTCGGAATGCCGCAAATGGCGGCGGCTATCTTGTTAGGGGCGTATTCCCAATGTACGCTCGCTAAGTCGTCGATAACTGAGTAGGCAGCAGAATCATGCATGACCTATGGAGCGAGAGAGACTTGACGAGCGTTGCCGCTACACACCGGATCGACGAACTCCGCTCGTTCGTCGTCGAAGCTCTGCCGGTCACGAAGACGCAATATCCCGCGCTCCCCGAGGCCGATCGCGTCATCGCGTTCTGTGTTAAGCATTCGGCGCTTCACTTTTCGAAGACCTCGGGTCAGCTCGCTGCGCTCGCCGAGAAGATGGATCACGGCGCGCACCCGGACTTGGGAGAGGCGACGAAGATCGTCGCGAATTCGCTCGTGAACGCCCTCAAACTGGCCGAGGAGCTGTCGATCTCGACCGAGAGCATCCTGACCTTCCTTAGCCAGAAATATCCCTAGGCGCTGCGCTAGATCGGGATGACGAAGGTGGTCTTTGCCGCGCTCTCGTCATCAGGGGCATGTCCGAGGATTTTCTGCGTCGTTTGGAAAGAGACCTGCCAGAGCCGCCTCAGGTTCTTGTCGCTGAGCCCCACCATGTCGAGATCGGCGAGATGAATGATGCCTTCGATAGGCGGTTTAAAATGCCACCCGTAATCCGGTCTTGGCTTCACTCGGATTGTAAGTTCGCAATGCGGTGCTTGGCGCGTCAACGGCAGGAAATCGAACGGGCCGAAGCCCGTCACCCACGACACGTTCTCATCGACATGCGCGCGCAGCCTGATGAACTTCAGGGTCTCGCGGTCGAACCCCTCGTCATGGAAGAGACCCGTCTCCAGGCAGGCGCCCGCTAGCGCCAGCACATCGTTCGCGCTCTGCACGGACGGGAAGATCAGCGACAGCGCCTGCGTATCGGGGCTGTCGATGGCATTGCGCAGCTGGAGGCCGATCGCATCGGGGCTGACCGGGATGACGAGCGATCGCCACCCATATTTAACCGGGTCCTTCGCCGCGAAAGCCGCGAAGGCGCATCCAGCTCGATTGCCTCTGAAGAAGCCTCGCTGCTCTTCCTTGACCAACTCATCCATTGCGGGCATCCCTCGCCAATAGTTGCGCCGACTAGCGCAAAAGATCGAGTACACCAAGGATTATGGCATGACATCGACCTTTGGATCCAGGGTTATGGAATTCTATGAATCACTCGAGCGTTTTCGCTGGGCGACCCCCGAAGTCGCATTGTTATCTCCGATTGCCGATGATCAACGCCGCGAAGCCATGGCGGCGTTCTGCAGCGCATATTATGATGACGACCAGAGCCGTGTCTTCTGGCTCGGCATCAACCCGAGCCGGGTTCGCCCGACCTCGACCGGAGTGCCCTATACAGACGGCTTTGCCTTGCTCGAGAAGTGCAGCATCGTGAACGACTTTAGCAAGAGCCGGGAATTGACTGCCGACTTCTTCTACCAGTTCATCGACGCCTATGGGGGAGCTGAGCCCTTTTATGCCCGGCACTATGCTGGCGCGGCCTATCCGCTTTCGATCTTGAAAAAAGACAAATATTGCAATTACTACGACAAGGATCTTCCCGAAGAGGTCATGGCGTCAATCCCCGGTCAGATCCGGCGGCAGGCCGAGATCGGGCATCGCGGCGTGCTGGTCATCATCGGATCCGGCGAGAACAGCAAGGTGCTGAACGCTCTGAACGACGAGCTCGGCATCTTCTCGCATGTGCTGGTAGTTGAACACCCGCGCTATATCCTCCAATACAAATCGGCGGTCCTGCAGGATTTTCTCGCGAAGTTCGTCGATACCGCGCGCACCGCGGAACGGCTCGCCGGACTGAATTGAACGGGCCCCAACGGCCGCCCGGGCGGGCGCTGAATTTGGGTAAGCGCCGCCGGGCGCTTGGCTGCATCCATTCTCCCGTTTATGGTCTGCTTAATGGGCCGTCTGCTGACGCTCAGCTCTTGGTAGTGCGAGATAGGATACGGCCGTTCGTTCAGCGAGCCCCTCGAGCCGCTAAGACCCAGTCAGATTGATCATTTCAGCGTGAGCCGTGACTGGCTTCACGATGGTCGTCATCTTGTCGTGGAGGTCCCCGGTAGTTGGGTTGGAACTCGCCCGGTGTCAGCGTGCGATGCGGCGTATCTCATCGACCAGTAACGGTGACAGCTCGTACGCGTCCAGCGTTGCTTCCTTGAGCCATGCTCGTGCCTCCGCGATCGTCATGTTCTTGTTGACAGCAGCATCGTTTAGAATGGCTGCGGCAACGCGGGAGAGGCCGAGGCCCATGAAGCTGATCATCGACCGGTCGGAGGCCCCGACTTCGAGATAGAGGGAAATCGGCGGGACCGAGCCGGCCATCTCCGGCAAGCCGATCTCATCTAGAACCTGGAGGAGGACGGCGCAGTAACATGACATCAGCCTTACCACCTCGAACCTGATCACCTTTTCGATGGTCTCGAGCGTGTTGCGGATCACCGCTCGGGAGCTTTTCTTCTTGTCATAGTTGATGGCGTTATCGATGATCCTCGGGAGAGGGTCGCCGCTCATCCAGAACACCGCCATTAGGGCATGGTACCGGTGCGATCCGTGGCTCTCTGGAAGCCCTAGCAGGTGTGTATGGCAGAGCCTCAGCAGCGATGAGTAGGAGGCGTATGCTCCGCTCTCGCGCGGATGCGCGGGAATCAGCGCGCGCACGCTTGCCTTGTCCGTACCCGCTCTGGCGAGAAGTGCGGCGTGAAGCGACTGCTGCCGGTGCGGTGACAGGTTCGGACTCTGGCGCACGACCTCGACGGGCAGCGTCAGCACTTCGACCACGTCGTCGAGAGCCGCCTGGACCCGTTCGGCCGACGCCGACGGCACGCCCACCGCAGTCAGCCGCGACAGCGTGGTCGGCAGCTCGCCGCGCGAATGATCGTCTAGGAGCCGGATGAACAGGGTCTCGAGGTCGCCGTCCTGCTTCCTGTCGTAACCATCGTCGTCGGCCATCGTCGCGACTAGATCCTCCAGCCGCTGTGTGACACCGTCCTGCAGGGCAGGCACGATCTCGCTGTCCCTCTCCTGATCGAGCGGCTTGGCCTTCCATTCGTCATAGTCGATCAGGAAGATGTTGCCTTGGAACTCGCGGCGGAGCCGCCCGGCGCGACCCGCGAGGTTCCAGAAATCGGTACCCTCCAGAGGCCGCTGCCTCCCCTTCTCCGGCCTGCACATGAAGACGTTGCGAGCCGGCAGGTTCACGCCTTGTAGAAGCGTACTGGTGCACACCAGGAAGTCGATCGCGCCATCCGCGAAGGCATCCTCTACCGCCTGCCGGACCTGCGTTGGCATGTTGGAGTAGTGGAAGCCAACACCCCTGCGAACCGCCGCCGCTAGGACGTAGGAGGGGTGCACCGACTGAGCGATGAGCTGCGCAACCGCTTCACGGCGCCGCGTCGTCTCCCGGTCCGCAAGCAGGTCGGTTAGCTGGATGGCCAAGTCCTCCGCCTCGGCGGCACCGTTCGCATAGACGATGGTGGGCGCACCCTTGCCGAGAGCGGCCGATATCTGGACGAGGCGCTCCTTCTTCGACGCGATCGTCTGTCCGATCGCGAACTCGCCGACCAGCGCCTCTTCGCCGCCCGGCTCGATGCTCGAGACGGAGAATTCGCCTTGGCGCGACGAGGTTACACGCACGATCAGGAAGTTTTGCGCTACCGTCGGCTCAGTCGACGGTAGCGTCTCCACGCTATCGAGGCCGAAGGTGCGGCCGAACACGTCCAGATTACGGATGCCAGGGCTGGCGAAAAGCAGCTGCGAATCCGCGCGCCGGCGGAGCAGGTCGTCCACGACCCACTGCAGCAGGATTCCGCGCCCCTGGTCGGCAATGCTGTGGGCCTCATCGACGATGACGATCCCGGCGTTCAACTCCGGATGCGCCGCCAGCATCAGCTGGGTCCGCTCCTGTGTCATCACGAATATCGCACGCGGCGGCAGCGGCTGATCCCCGTCCAGCGGCACTGTGACGATTTCCGGCGCCGCCTCCGTGCCGGAGAACAGGTCCGCCAGATCGCGTGCGACCTGCGCGATCAATGCACGGGTTGCCTGCACCTGTTCCCAGAGACCAGGATCGATGATGGGGCTGTGCAGTCCCGGATGGACGGTATCGTGGTGGCATATCTCTCCCAGATAGGTTCGGCAGCCCAGCATCAGATAAAGCTGACCGCGTGTGAAGGGACGTCCGCCGATACGCTTTCCGGTCGCCGTGCGACGCTCGGGGGCGAGCACCCCCTCTCTTTTCAGTGCCTCGGCCAGCAGACGCACATTGCCGAGCTCCAGGTAGCGCCGGAAAATGTGAGTGACGATTACGGCATGTTCCGGAACGATGGCGAGGGTGCGCCCGTCCGGTCGATAGCCGAGCGGTGGAATGCCGCCCATCCACATTCCCTTCGCCTTCGAGGCCGCGATCTTGTCCCGAATGCGCTCGGCGGTCACTTCCCGCTCGAACTGGGCGAAGGACAGCAGCATGTTGAGCGTAAGTCTGCCCATGCTTGTCGTCGTGTTGAATGCCTGTGTCACCGACACGAACGAGACGCCTGCCCCATCGAACGCTTCCACCAGCTTCGCAAAATCGAGGAGGGAGCGCGTCAGGCGATCGACCTTGTAGACGACGATGATGTCGATGCGCCCGTCCGCGACAGCCTCGAGCAGCCGTTTCAGGCCGGCGCGCTCCAGCGTCCCACCCGAAATGCCACCGTCATCATAGCGTTCGGCAAGCTGGCTCCATCCCTCGCCTGCCTGCGAGAGGATATAGGCGGCACAGGCTTCGCGCTGCGCATCGAGAGAATTGAAGTCCTGTTCCAGCCCCTCCTCGCTCGATTTGCGGGTGTAAATGGCGCAGCGGACCTTCTTCATGCTGCAGCCTTCTGTCGCAGGCCGAAAAAGGCAGGCCCCGACCAGCGGGTGCCGGTGATGGCGCGCGCCACCTCGCTCAGGGACCGCCATTCCCTGCCGTTCCAGCGGATCACCCGATCTTCCCCGACGGTGACCACATGAGCGGCACCGTTCCATTCGCGGACCAGCCGCATCCCCGCTCTCGCCTCTGCCGTCCGGCTTTTCGTGCCAGCGAGCTGCGCAAGTTTCTGGCTGGTCTGCCGCGAAAGGCCTCCATGCGCCCTCGCCTGCCATTCCCAGGCAAGGGCAAGCCGCATCATGGCGGGGCTGATACGGGGCGGAGCAGTTCCGGTCAGGCGCTGCCATTCGGCCTTCAGGGCTGCAGAGGACATCGCCGCAAGAGCGGCGATCTGGCGTTCCGTCTGGCTCATCAGGCCGCTGCTCCGCATCGGTAACAGGTTTTGCCGTCGCGCGTACCACGTTCGACCGCATGCCCCTTCTTCCGCAGACCCGTCAGAGCCGCGCGAACGGTGTGAGGCAGCCAGCCGGTCGCCTCCGTCAGTTCGGCAATTACCGCGCCGCCGGGGCGCTGGACCAGCGCCAGCAGCAGTGCAGCCTTGTTGGGGCGCATCGGAGGCGCGTCAGTGATCAGGCTATCCCCTGCCCCGCCACTGTCGATTTCGACATCCGGCTCTACCCCTATGAGCTTCAGCCCGGCGGCAGTAATGTGAAGAGATGGCTCAGCGCCTGCCGTCGAGCGCTCTTCGGCAAGGTGGCGCCGGACAAGTGCGCCGGCAGCCTTCGCCCCACCGCGCGGATCCACGCCCGCGGGCAGCGGGTAAAGGTTGCCGTCGTCCCGCCGGGAGGCTGCCGACAGCAGAATATACTGGAGGTCGCTGAGTTTTGTCATGGTGGTCTCCTTCGAGGCAAACGGCGTCAGCGCCGTTCCCACCACCCACAGCCCCGGCCGTCATCGGGCGGGGCTGCGTACATGGATCGTGATCGCGACCCATGTACGCGCTGTTCGCTCCAGTGTGACGTGAAGTCGAGAGGATTCTCGAGCCTGCCTTCAGATAAGCCTGACGCGCCGGTTTCCCGGCCGCATGCCGAAGGAAGATGCGCTAGAAGTATGCCTCACCGTGACTGACCATATTCCGGTCTCCATTGCAGCCGGTGACCAGGAGATTGACCGTACGGCCGGACGATGCTGCCGTCATCATGAGCGCGGTGAACTCCGTGAAGTTCGTTGCGGAACGCTGGATATGAAAAAAGGCGCTTCCGCATGGGCCGTTTAGATTCATCTCCACACCCTGTCTGATGGATCGGCCCAGATCCTGACGATTCTCCCCTCCTTCCAGCCCGACGTCTGCGCTTCGGCGGGAAGAGCTGCCACAAGGCAGAGGATCGCCGGTACAGGCTTCCGCAGATGCATGATCTTTTCCTTCCTGACTGTTTCAGCAGATCGGGTGTGACGGAGATGCGTTAAGGCATGATTGCACCTGCTGCCGGGCTGGTGGACGCGATAGCCTCCCATTTCCTGCAGAAGGGGTGAAGACGAATGGACTGCCCGCGATGGCTGGTCCGGTTGCATAGTTAGTTGAAGATCTCCTCCGATGCCGGCCTGGGCGGGAGGCGGAGCGCAGCGGAGCCGAGCGGCCAGGCTGGCATCTTGATCGTTTCGGGCGCCGGTGGGCGATAACCGAGGCTGCTATGGGGGCGGGCCCGGTTGTAGTGATCGCGCCACCAGCCGGTGACGAGCCTGACAATCCGTTTCGCTACTTCAACTCGTCGTCCGAGGTGATCCGGCTGGAAAATACAGCAGAACGGCCGCCTCCGTGCCGATCTGGGTGATCGCGGTAAACGCCGCGCCCGGGTCCGTCCCCGAGGGCAGGAACTCGCCGGCCAGCCGAAGATGGGCGCTGGATGAAATCGGCAGAAACTCGGTCAGCCCCTGGATGACCCCCAGGATGGCGGCTTCGACCCACGACAAATACGCACTCAAACTTTTTCCCCTGACGCCGTCGCACCAGGCGCTAAGCCCGTTCGCGAACCATCAGAACGTCCATGTTCACGGCGGACAGAAGTGCTTCTGCCTGGCTCCCGATCGTTGCATGAGCAAAGCCGCTGCGCCCATGCGTGCCCAGCACCAGCAGGTCGGCGTTCGCTTCGCTCAGCGCATTGACCACGACCGTGCCTGTTTCTCCTTCTTCGAGCCTGGGTTCCAGCCGGGCCCGAATGGCGGGATCGACCTTTGCCAGGAATGCGTCGAGTTCTTCCTGCGCCTCCGCTCTTACATGCGCAGTAACATCGTCGGATTTGAGCCAGCTTTCATAGGGGACATGGAAGGCATGGACGATTGCGATCGATGCCTCAGGGAACAACGCCGCAGCCGCGAGCAACGCCGCGCGTGAGCATTCGGACAGGTCGGTCGCAACCAGGATGCGTTCATAGCCACCCGTCACGCGGCGGCGCACCACCAGAACCGGCTGCTCGGCATTGCGAATGATGTGATCCACGGCCGTACCGAGGAAATAGTCACCGATGCTGTTATACCGCGCCACCCCCGTCACAAGCACGTCACTGGCGCGCTCGACCGCGATCGCTGCAAGCGTCTTCGGTGCGGAGCCGCTACGGATGATCAACTCCGCGTTCCTGGCGCCTTCCGGGAGATCCGCTCGCAGCCGGTCGACAACGGCTGGTTCATCGGCACTTACATCCTTCTCCAACACATGGGCGATGACGAGGTTGCCCTGCTTTTCCCGGGCGAGCTGGATGGCGCGTTCCGTCGGACGATCCGAGCGAGCGGTAAAGTCGCTCGCCAGCAGGACTTCGAATGGGGGCATGATCATTTCCTTTGATGAATGAGGTGGCGCTATCGCGCGGCTCAGTGCGGTTCGCTTGAAATGGATTCGACGTCGCCGTCCTGCTCGATCTCCCGCGCGTGCTCGACCTCTTCATGGATATGTTCGGAATGAAGCGGCGCGAACCGCAGCAGCGCGTAGCCGGTAATGGCCGCCAGCAAGGAACCGCCCAGCGTTCCCAGCTTGGCTTCCTCGACTAGCAGCGGGTCGCTGAACGCCAGCCCCCCGATGAACAGGCTCATCGTGAAGCCGATACCGCAGATGATGGAAACCGCATAAATCTGGAGCCAGGTCGCGCCGCGCGGCTTGACCGCAAAGCCGGTCCGGACCGCCAGCCAGACGGTGGAAAAGATGCCGAGCTGCTTGCCCAGAAACAGTCCCGCCGCAATTCCGATCGGCATTGGCGAGAAGATCTCATCCATCGTCAGGCCACCCAGGGCCACGCCGGCATTGGCGAAGCCGAACAACGGAACGATGAAAAACGCCACCGGCAGGTTCAGCGCATGTTCGAGCCTGTGTAGCGGCGAGTGCGGAGCGTCGGGCTTGCCAGGCGTCCGTACAATCGGGATTGTAAAAGCGGCGAGGACGCCGGCGATCGTCGCATGAACGCCCGAAAGCAGGACCGCGAACCAGAGCAGGGCAAAGCCGGCAAGATAGATCGGAAGTGCGCGGACGCCGAAACGATTGAGGGCGAACATGGCCGCCAGGATGGCGACCGCCGCGACCAGCGGCATAACGGCGAGACCCGAGGTATAGAAGAGCGCAATGATCGCTACCGCGCCCATGTCGTCAACGATCGCGACCGTCACCAGAAACAGCTTGAGCGAGGTTGGGGCTCGCGGACCAAGAAGTGCGAGAACGCCGATCGCGAAGGCGATATCGGTAGCAGCCGGAATGGCCCAACCATTTGCCAGATCAGGATCGCCCCCGATAACGGCAAGGTAGACAAGCGCTGGTGCCGCCATCCCTGCAATTGCCGCCAGAACGGGAAGCCGCCGCTGATCCCATGTCGAAAGTCGCCCGTCGACAAGCTCGCGCTTGATTTCCAGCCCAACGAACAGGAAGAAGATCGCCATTAAACCATCGTTGATCCAGTGCAGGATCGAGAGGCCTCCGACGTAGCTGTGCAATGTGTCGAAGTAACTTTGCGCGAGGGCCGAATTGGCGATCAGCATCGCGAGCAACGCTGCGACCATTAGTACGATACCGCCAGCGGAAGCGCTTTCCATGAAATGCCGAAGGGCGGAAACCAGGCCGTTTGCTGACGATGTGGGACGCGATGATGCCATTGGAGAGCGCACTCCCGGAAAGAGGTTTTAACCAATCTCCGTATTCGGGCACCAAACCCGGGCGCACGCAGCACACGCCAAGCGCTAATTTCCTAGTTTCAATGGCAGAAAAATTCAATACGCGACCGTCCGCAATCGCTTGATCCGCCAAGCCCACGCCAGCTCTGCCGAACGCCGATGGGTGCGGCTGAGTTTTTAGACTGAATGTACAGCCGCTTAGCTTGGCCCAAGCCTGACACTTGCCGTTCCGAAGTGTCCGCAATGGCAGTCGTCCCGTAAATTGATTATGGCGAGATGGTTTACCCAAGGAACGGCGTAGCTTCTTCGACAGCGCCTTCTGGATTCGCGAGCAGATGCAATCGCTGTCCTGGCGCGATGTCGCGCGCATCCGGCAGCGCTGGCGCGGTCCATTCCTGCTCAAGGGACTGCTCAACTTGGAGGACCTGCACCGTGCGCTCGACAGCGGCGTGGATGGCGTGATCCTGGGAAGTCACGGCGGCCGGCAGGCCGATTGGGCCATTTCCGCCCTCGACCTCCTGCCACAGGCGCGCGCGATCGTCGGCGACCGCTTCGCACTGATGATGTCCGGCGGCATCCGCCGGGGCACCGACATGCTTAAGGCGCTGGCCTTGGGCGCAGACGCGGTGCTCGCCGGCCGCGCTCCGCTTTACGGACTCTGCGCTGCCGGGGCGGCCGGAGCGACGCGCGCGCTCGAACTGCTTCTGGAGGAGGCACTTGACCAGATGGGCCAGTTAGGCGCGATCGACCGAGCCGACCTGACGCCCAGGCTGCTTGTCTCCCGTCAGCAAGGCTTCCGACCACCCACGACCGCGGGATAGCCGCGAAGGCGTGCCGTTCGGCTAACATCGGGCAATCACCGAGCAACGTATTGTTATATAGTGATGTCTTTTCCGCTCTGTTGGAACGCTCCCGCCCACGGTCGGTTACCCTAGGACACTCGAAACTGACGACTGAGGAGGCTGCACATGGCGCAGACCGTCGGGGAGTACTTCTGGGATCGGCTTCATCAGTGGGGCGTGCGCCGCATTTTCGGCTATCCCGGAGACGGTATAAATGGCCTGCTCGGCGCCTTGCAGAAGGTCCCGGACAAGTTCGAGTTCGTGCAGGTGCGCCATGAAGAGATGGCGGCCTTCATGGCTTCTGCCCATGCGAAGTTCACCGGCGAACTCGGGGTTTGCCTGGCAACATCGGGGCCGGGGGCGTCCCACCTCCTGACCGGCCTGTACGATGCGCGAATGGACCATATGCCGGTGCTGGCGATCGTTGGGCAACAAGCGCGCAGTGCCGTTGGCGCGCACTATCAACAGGAGCTGGACCTCACGTCGATGTTCAAGGACGTAGCTGGCGCGTTCACTGGTTATGCGACGGTTCCGGCTCAGGTGCGCCATCTCACTGATCGGGCCGTGCGCATTGCGATGGCGGAACGCCGGGTTACGGCGCTCATCTTTCCCAACGATCTCCAGGACATGAAAATGGAGGAGCCGCCCCGCAAGCATGGCGCGGTCTTCTCCGGCGTCGGCTGGACTCCGCCCCATGTCGTTCCGCGGCAGGACGATCTGCGCCGCGCCGCCGAGGTGCTGAATGCCGGCAGCAAGGTCGCCATCCTCGTCGGCGCCGGGGCCCGCGAAGCGACCGACGAAATCATCGCCATCGCGGACGTGCTTCAGGCGGGCTGCGCAAAGGCGCTGCTCGGCAAGCAGGTGCTGCCCGACGACCTCCCCTGGGTCACGGGTTCGATCGGCCTGCTGGGAACGAAGCCATCCTACGAATTGATGATGGCGTGCGACACACTGCTGATGCTCGGCTCGGGGTTCCCCTATTCGGAATTCCTGCCCGAGGAAGGACAGGCGCGCGGCGTGCAGGTCGACATCGATCCCGGCATGCTGTCGATCCGCTATCCGATGGAGGTGAACCTCACCGGCGACGTAAAAACCACGATAGAAGCGCTGCTGCCACTGCTCGAGCAAAAAACCGATACGGCATGGCGCGACACGATCGCCGAATGGAACAGCGACTGGCAGGAAACCCTGATCGATCGGGCGCATGCCAAGGCCGAGAAGATCAATCCACAGCGGGTGTTCACCGAGTTGAGTCCGCGCCTCCCCGAGCGCGCCATCCTGACCAGCGACAGTGGCTCCTGCGCCAACTGGTACGCCCGTGATCTCAAGATCAGGCGCGGCATGATGGCCTCGCTGTCCGGCGGCCTGGCCTGCATGGGCGCGGCAGTGCCCTATGCGATCGCCGGCAAATTCGCCCATCCCGACCGCCCCGTCATCGCGATGATCGGCGACGGGGCCATGCAGATGAACAACATGGCCGAGCTCATCACCATCCAGAAGTACTGGCAGAAGTGGGCGGACCCGCGTCTGATCGTCATGGTTCTTAACAACGAGGATCTCAATCAGGTCACCTGGGAGCAGCGGGCCATGGAGGGCAATCCCAAGTTCGAGGCCACCCAGCGGATCCCCGACGTGCCCTACCATAAGTTTGCGGAGCTGATCGGCCTGGAAGGCATCTTCTGCGACGATCCCGAGCAGGTGGGCGCCGCCTGGGATCGTGCGCTCGCCGCGCGCCGACCGGTGGTTCTGGAGATGAAGACAGATCCCAACGTGCCGCCGCTGCCGCCGCACATCAGCCTGGATCAGGCAAAGGCATTCACCTCCCTGCTGTTCAAGGGCGATCCCGAACAGGGGTCGGTGCTCAAGAACACCGCGCGTCAGGTTCTGGCCGGCATTTTGCCGAAGGACTGAGTAAGTTGGGGAGCGTCGCAATACGCAGGCCTGATCCCGCGATCCGACTGCTGTCGGCGGGTGCGGGACTGGTGCACTCGGCCGTGCTGCTGGACAGTGGCCTTGAACATTACCGGGGATCGTTCCGCAATCCGGCGATGCTGCTCCCGCTCGCGACGTCAACAGTGAACATCGCGATAGATGGTACACGGCTGGTCACAGGCTGCAGCACGCCGGATTCCAGTTTGCGCGTGGCAGGGCAAGGCGGCGCCGTGGCGGTGGGGCTAATCGGCATGGGTTTCCACCTGTTCAATATTGGCAAGCGCCCTAGCGGGTTCGGTTGGGGCAATCTGTTTCATGCGGCACCGCTCGGCGCACCGGCTGCCCTGGTCCTCGCGGGCGCTCTGGGCGCGGCGGCTGATCGCGCCCATGCGTCGATCATATCCGACGGCAGAGCCGTTGGCGCGCTTTGCGCCGCTGGTATCGTAGGCACGGCGGCCGAGGCGGCGCTGCTTCACTTTCGAGGCGCGTTCCAGAACCCGGCCATGTGGCTTCCCGTGGCCGTGCCGCCGATCGCGGCTGCGGCCCTTGCAGCCAATGCCGTCGTCAGACGAGCGCAGCCGACCACCGCCGCGCTTCTGATCGTCACCGCGGCGCTGGGGTTCGCGGGCGCGGCTTTCCACGCCTATGGCGTGTCGCGGCGCATGGGGGGCTGGCGCAACTGGCGGCAAAACATCCTTGCCGGTCCTCCACTTCCGGCACCCGCTGCTTTCACCGGGCTCGCTGTCGCGGGGCTCGGCGCGCTCATACTGATAGGTCGCGTGCGTGGTTGATCGCTTCCCTGGTTATGATGTGCTGGCCAAAGCGGACAGCGAGAGCTGGGATGCGATCACCCGCCGCATCGTCGCAGAGCGGATCGTCCTGACGGAGCGCGGGGACGTGCTGTCCGACCGGCAACGACTGACGCTTCGCGCTGTCGTCGACCGCATCACACCGCAGCCTCCGGGCCGTCCGCCGATCAATGCCACGGCGCTGCTTCTCGAGAGGATGGCGGGCGCGGACGGGGAAGGGTTCCGGCATCATCGCCTTCCACCGCTGCGCGCCGCCTGGTCGCGAGGGCTGGACGCTCTCGAAGCCGAGGCTTGCGCGCATCACGGTCGCGCCTTCGACACGCTCGATGGCGACGCGCAGGACCGATTGCTGCGCTTGGCGGAGGCAGGTGAAGCCTCCGACCCAGCCTGGGGCGACATGCCGCCCGCCATCTTTTTCTCGTGGCGGCTCGTGCCCGATGTGGTCGCGGCCTATTGGTCGCACCCCTCCGCCTGGAGCGCCATGGGTTTCGGCGGACCGGCCAGTCCACGCGGCTATGTGCGCCTCGACGCGGACCGGCGGGACCCCTGGGAGAGTAGCGAATATGTCGAGCGGCGCGGTCATGCCGCTTGAGCCGCGCGCGAAGGACGGCCGCGCGCCCGATGTATTCGTCCCTGGCGGCTGGACGCCGATGGGCGAACATCGCGATACCGAAGCTGTCGATTTCGCGATCGTCGGGACGGGAGCGGGCGGTGGGACCCTGGCCTGCCGTCTGGCGGAAGCCGGCTTTTCCGTCGTCGCTTTCGATGCGGGCGCCTATTGGCGGCCGCTAGAGGATTTCGCATCCGACGAGCGGCACCAGTCGAAGCTCTACTGGAACGATGATCGCATCGTCGAAGGCGCGAACCCGCTGAAGCTGGGCGCGAACAACAGCGGCAAGTCGGTCGGCGGCTCGACTGTTCACTACGCCATGGTCGCGCTGCGCTTTCGCCCGGAATGGTTCAAGAGCCGCAGCTTGCTCGGTTATGGCGCCGATTGGCCGATCGACTGGCGCGAAATGTGGTCCTACTATGCCGAGGTCGAGCAGGCGCTCGCCATCGCCGGCCCGGTGACCTACCCTTGGGGCCCAAAGCGGCCGCGCTACCCCCGGCGGGCGCACCCCCTCAATGCGCCGGCCGCGCTGCTGGCGCGCGGAGCCGAGGCGCTGGGCATCGGCTGGAGCGAGACACCCATCGCCACATTATCGTCGCCGCGCGGCAAGGCGCGCCCTTGCGTCTATCGCGGCATGTGCACCATCGGCTGCTCGACCAATGCCAAGCAGTCAGTGCTCAACACTTGGCTGCCGCGCGCGTTGGCGGCTGGCGCAGAGATCCGCGATCTCGCGATGGTCGGCCGTGTCGAAACCGACGCGCGCGGCATGGCAACGGGGGTTCATTATCAGCGTGGGGGCGAGTGGCGCTTCCAGAGGGCGCGCAACGTGGTCGTCGCCGGTTACGCGATCGAGACGCCCCGGCTGCTCCTGAATTCGGCCAGCCCGCTTTTCCCCGATGGCCTCGCCAATTCATCGGGGCTGGTCGGGCGCAACCTGATGGTTCAGCTCAACCAGGCCGTCTGGGGCCAGATGGAGCAGGAGGTGCGCTCGTACAAGGCGCCCCCCAGCCTGGCGCTCACCGAGCATTGGAACTACGAGGATCGCGGCAAGGATTATCATGGCGGCTGGTGCTATATGAGCCAGGGACCGCTGCCGATCGGCTGGGCGCAGACGGTTGCGGGCGGGCGCCGAATGTGGGGCCAGTCGCTCGTCGACGAGATGAACCGCGCCAATCATTCAGTCGGTCTCAAGATGGTGGGTGAAGTGATGCCGTCCCCGGACAATCGCGTCACCCTCGCCAACGAAGTCGATGCGTACGGACTGCCCATCCCGCGCATCAGCTTCTCCTACGGTGACAATGAACATGCGATGCTCGCGCATGCTCTGCCGTTCATGGAGCAAGCCCTGGAGGCGGTTGGCGCCCACGAGCTCTGGCGCGAGGAAGAGGACACCTGCCATCTCAATGGCACCGCCCGGATGGGCGACGACCCGGCGACGAGCGTCGTCAATGCCGATTGCCGGAGCTGGGACATCCCCAATCTGTGGATTTGCGACGGCTCCGTCTTCCCGACGGTAGGCGGAGCCAATCCCTCGCTGACCATTCAGGCCATCGCCTGCCGTACAGCTGATCGCATCGCCGCGATGGGAAAAAGGGGAGAGTTATGAAGAAGAAACATCGGCCCACGATTGTTGTCACCGGCGCCTCGGCGGGGGTCGGCAGGGCCGTCGTGCGCCGCTTCGCTCGGGACGGCGCCCGCATTGCGCTCATCGCACGAGGCAAGGACGGATTGGCGGCCGCCGCGCGAGAAGTGGAGGAGGCAGGCGGAGAGGCGCTCGTGCTCCCGCTGGACGTGGCTGACGCCCAAGCGGTCGAAGCCGCCGCGGAGGCGACCGAATCCCGCTTCGGACCTATCGACATTTGGATCAACGCCGCATTCGCGGGCGTGATGTCGAGGTTCCTCGACATGGACATGAAGGACTATCGCCGCGTTACCGAGGTGACCTATCACGGTCAGGTGCATGGCGCGATGGCGGCGCTGAAGCGGATGGTCCCGCGTGGCCGGGGAAGCATCGTGCTTGTCGGCTCGGCGCTCGCCTACCGTGGCATCCCGCTCCAGTCCGCCTATTGCGGCGCCAAGCACGCCGTGCAGGGCTTCCAGGATTCGATCCGCGCCGAGCTGCTGCACGCCAAGAGCGGGGTGCATGTCTCAATGGTGCAACTGCCCGGCGTCAACACGCCGCAGTTCGACTGGATCCGCACCAACCTGCCGAAAAAGGCTCGACCTGCCAGCCCGCCCTACCAGCCCGAGGTCGCGGCGGACGCCATCCATTTCGCCGCGCATCACCGACGCAAACAGATCATCGTCGGATTGCCTGCATTGGAGGCGATATGGGGAGACCATCTCGCCTCGCCCGCGCTGGACTATTATCTCGGAGCAACGGGCGTCGAAGGTCAGCAGGATGAAGACGCGATCCCGCCGGGTTCTCGCGACAACCTCTATGAGCCGGTGCCGGGCGATCACGGCGCGCACGGGCGTTTCGATGCCATCGCCCGATCGCACAGCCCACACTGGTGGATGAGCAAACATCGCGTGGCGCTTGGGTTGGCAGGCGCCGTAGCCGGAATTGGAAGCGCGCTGCTGTTCGGAAGGAAAGCGCGATGAGCCGGTGGTGGCGCGAGGCCGCTCTCTATCAGATCTATCCCCGATCGTTCCAGGACAGCGATGGCAAGGGTGTGGGCGATAATCCCGCCTATCGGCCGGGCCACCAGATCGGCAAACCGGTCGCCAATCGCCTCAGCAATCTGTTTGATACCCTACCTGGCCCGGTCCGGATCGACGGTCCGTGGCAAGTGGATGCCACCTCTGTCAAAGGCTGTATTGTGACGAGCCGCCAGCGTACGGCGCTGAAGATCGCGTTAGATACGGCAGGGGGCCTTCGAGCCTCCTCGGAGTACGATCCCTGCGACATCGTGCGGTGCTGCGCATGAAGGTTGGTGAAGAGCCACGTACCGCGCGGACGGCGGACCGGAACCACGGCAGGCGAAGCGGCGGCTACCTACCGCTAGAGAATTACGCGGCTCTGGGTGATGGCCGATCGGTCGCGCTGTCGGGCGCCGATGGATCTATCGACTGGTGGTGCGTTCCAAATCTCGATTCGCCCCCCCTGTTCGACAGGTTGCTCTCGCCGGAAACGGGGGGCTGCTTCATCATTGTGCCGGATAGCCCGTTCACAGCGGAGCAACGCTATCTCCCCGGCAGCAACGTTCACGAGACCATCTTTACGACCCCGGGGGGCCGGGCGCGCCTGGTGGAGTCCCTCAACAGCAGCACGGCCGGGCGGCTTCCCTGGTGCGAACTCGCCCGAAGAGTGGAGGGACTGGAAGGCTCGGTGCGCTTTCGCTTCCTGATGCGCATCGGAACGCGCGCCGACACGGTCTCGCCCTTTGTCACTCAGAACGCGCACGGGATCCTGTTTCATGCCGGCGATGTGACCGGATCACTACGTTATAGTGGTGGCGTGACGATCACGCGGGAGGAGGACGGCGAAACCGAGGGCCACTTCATGGTGCAGCCAGGCGCGCGCGAGACGCTAGCTATCGTCGCCGGCCAGAATGAACCCCTCGTTCTGCCGAAGATCGCCGATATCGATCACCGCATCGACGTTTCGCACCAGGAATGGATTGAATGGTCGGAGCGCGTGCACCATGAGGGGCCTTACCGCGATCTTGTCCTGCGGAGCGCGCTCGCCCTCAAGCTTCTGCTCTATTCGCCGACAGGGGCAATCGCCGCGGCAGCGACGACATCCCTTCCTGAAGGAATCAGCGAGCCCAAGAACTGGGACTATCGCTACGCCTGGATCAGGGACGCCGGCTATACCATCAAGGCGTTCCTGCGCATCGGGGCAGAGGCAGAGGCCAAAGCGGCACTCACCTGGCTGATGCACCGGCTTTGCGAGCACGGACCACACGTGATGTACACGCTCGATGGCCGCATCGTGCCGGACGAGACCGAACTGGACATGCCGGGCTGGCGGAACAGCCGACCCGTCCGGATCGGCAATGTCGCCTCATGTCAGCATCAGCATGCCATTTATGGCGATATTTTCGAGACGGCCGAACGGTTCGTCCAGTGTGGCAACATCCTCGATCGCCAATCCGCCGACATGCTGGCGCAGCTGGCCAGCCGGTGCGCTGATCATTGGCGGCAGAAGGATAGCGGCATTTGGGAGTTGCCGGAAGAGCAGCATTTCACGAACTCGAAGATCAGCTGCTGGCAGGCGCTCGCCCGGGCAGTGGAACTGGCGGACACCGGCCATATACCCGCCACCTCGCGCGACCGCTGGGCACGCGAACGCGAACGGATCGCCGAGTGGATCGACGACAATTGCTGGTCGGAAGAGCGACAGTCCTATCTCGCATTTCCGGGCAGCGACATGTTGGATGCGTCGGTCGCGCTGGCGGTGCGCTTCCGGTTCGGCGCGCACGGGCGGGTGGAAAAGACAATCCGCGCGCTTGATCGCGAACTTGGCGCCGGGGCGTTCCATTATCGCTACACCGGCGTCGAGCGCGAGGAGGGCTGTTTCCTCGCCTGCACCTTCTGGATCATCGAGGCCAAGGCCCTGCTGGGTCATGAAGCGGAGGCCCGGACACAGTTCGACCGCGCGATCGCGCGGCTGGGTCGCGGACAAGGCATATATGCCGAAATGGTGGATCCGGATACGGGCGCATATCTTGGCAACCTGCCGCAGGGACTGACCCATCTCGCGCTGATCCAGGCCGCCGCGACCCTGGCGGGGCACCCATTATGACGCGTCAGTTCAGCTATTGCGGCGCGCCGCCGATGCCGGACCAGCTGTGGGCAAGCTGGAACCTTGATCCCATGCTCATCGTCGGCATGGCGGCCGCGGCGATGATGATGTGGCGGGCGAGCAGAAGCCCGCCGGAGGGCCGCTGGGCCATGATCGCCGGTTTCGGCGCGCTCCTGATCGCGTTCGTGTCGCCGCTGTGCGCATTGACCAACGCGCTGTTCGCCGCCCGCACCGTGCACCACCTGCTGTTGGTCCTGGTCGCCGCGCCGCTCTTCGCGCTCTCGCTCGCGCCCGGGAGTGACGCGGGGCGCTCCCCGGTGGCGGCGCTGTTCGCATCCACCGTCCTGCTGTGGTTCTGGCACTGGCCGCCGGCCTATTCGGCGGCGCTCTCGAGCACCCTGATCTATTGGACGATGCAAGCGAGCCTGCTCATCAGCGCTACATGCTTCTGGTGGGGCGTGCTCCTGTCCCCACGCGAACCCTTGCCCGCCTTGCTGGCAATCCTCGGGTCGATGGCGCAGATGGGGCTGCTCGGCGCTGTCCTGACCTTTGCACCGACGCCTTTTTATGCCGAACATATCGTCTCGACCGCTGCGTTCGGCCTTTCCCCGCGACAGGATCAGCAACTTGCCGGGCTCATCATGTGGGTGCCCGCGATGCTTCCCTATCTCCTGCTTGGCGGGCTGGTGGCGCGCCGCGCCTGGCGCACGGCGCTGTCGCCGGCATGACCGTTACGCTCCTGAAGGCGCTTCATATCGCGGCGCTCCTGCTGTGGACGGCGGGGCTACTTTCGCTCCCGCTGATGCTGGCGCGCCATGAGGAGGGGGAGCATCAGTTCCGCTACGCCCGGATCCGCAAGTTCACGCATTATAGTTACACCCGGCTGATCACGCCGGCAGCGGTGATCGCGATCGCCGCCGGCGTGCCGCTGATCTTCCTGCGCGAATTGTTCGTGCCCTGGCTGTTTGCGAAGCTGGCGCTGGTCGCGCTGCTGGTGACGGTCCATGCCTATGTCGGCCACATTGTCCTCAAGATGGGCGAGGAAGCCGGCGAAAGGCAGCCTCCCCCGGCATGGCCCATGGTCGCCGCATTGTGCCTGCTGATCCCCGCGATCCTATTGCTGGTGCTGCTGAAGCCGCCGCTGGACACGCAACTTGTGCCTGAACTCCTGCAACAACCGTTGGGGCGTCAATTGCCGCTGGACGAGGTCCCCAATTGATAATCGAACACCAGTTTGCCCCCATGCCACCCGGTGAAACCGGTGAAGCCCGCGCCCAGCAGCGACATGAGTATCCCGAGCGGCAGCACCGCCTCCTCATAGCCGCTCAGCCGATAGCCCCAATTGGCGCCAAGCAGCGCCAGCAACATGGTTGCGATGATGAAGTGCGTCCAACTTGCAGAGCGGGCGCGGATACCGGGCACGAGCAGCAGCTCTACCGTGCCGGAAAGCCCGGCGAGCAGCCCCATCAAGAAAGCCATGCCGATCGCCCACAGCGCCGCGCGTGCCCAGAAGGCGTCGCCGGTCCACCAATAGAATATGTCCGCACCCAGCGTGCAGACGCTCATCGCGATCGGAAAGGCGACCAGCATCGCATGCAGCGGATGGCCGGCGATCGCGATTTTCGATTCCGAACGATGGAAGTGCGGGGCAGCGCTGATCGGGTCGATCAGCTGGGCTTCTGTATCCGGTTTTTTCTCAGTCATCAGGGCTACTCTAAACGCAGCGTCCGCTCCCTCACAGTCCCCTTATGGATGTTCATCGCGTCAGCGCTGTCCGGCTGCGATGCTCCGCTGTCCGCGCTCGCGCCCGCCGGGCCGACGGCATCGGCTATCGCCGAGCTGTGGTGGATCATGCTGGCGGGCGCGGCGGGAATCCTGGCGCTCGTGCTGGGCCTGCTGGCACTTTCCTTCCGCCGGAGGTCGCGCACCGCCCCCGAACGGCTGTGGTTGATCGGCGGCGGTATCATTTTTCCCATCACGCTGCTCACCGCCCTCCTCGCGGCCGCCATCGTCCTGGGCGAGCGTTCCATTCCCGCTCGCGCCGGGGCGATGGAAGTGGAGGCTGAATCCAGCCAGTATCGGTGGCGTTTCTCCTATCCAGGCACGGGCGCGCTGCCGACGGACGAAACGCTTCACATACCCGCCGGACGACCGGTGACCGTTGCGCTCAGCACGAAAGACGTGATCCACAGTTTCTGGGTCCCACGTTTGGGGGGGAAGATGGACGCGATCCCTGGCCATGTGAATCGGCTGACCATCCAGGCGTCGGTGCCCGGAACCTATTTTGGCCTGTGTGCCGAATATTGCGGCGTCGGCCATTCTCGCCACGGCTTCCAGGTGATCGCGCATGCGCCAGCCGAATGGCGGGCCTTTGCCGCCGGAGGCAGGCCATGAAGGCGCTTCGCCTGCACCGCGAACTCAGCGCCATCTGGGGAGCGCCGCCGGGCTGGCGAGGCACGATTTCCACGGTCAACCACAGCGATATCGGACGCCGCCTGATCCTCGCCGCCTTCGCCTTCTTCGCCATCGGCGGCGTGCTGGCGATGCTGATCCGCGCCCAGCTGGCGACCCCCCGCAGCGCCTTCATCGGCCCGGAGATCTACAACCAGCTCTTCACGATGCATGGCAGCATCATGATGTTCCTGTTTGCGATCCCGATGTTCGAGGGGCTGGCGATGTACATGCTGCCCAAATTGCTGGGAACGCGCGATCTCGCCTTCCCGCGCCTATCCGCTTATGGCTGGTGGTGCTATCTGTTCGGCGGATCCCTGCTCATCCTGTCGCTGCTGCTGGGCGTGGCGCCCGACAGCGGCTGGTTCATGTACACGCCGCTGTCTTCCAAGCCCTATTCACCGGGCATCAACGCTGACTTCTGGCTGCTCGGCATCACCTTCGTCGAAATTTCCGCGATCGCGGCAGCGGTAGAGATAAGTGTGTCGATTCTGCGCGTACGCGCACCCGGCATGTCGCTCGACCGGATGCCGCTGTTCGCGTGGTACCTGCTCGCGACCGCGCTGATGATGCTGATCGGCTTCCCGCCGCTGATCCTGGGCTCGATCCTGCTGGAGCTCGAACGCGCGTTCGGCTGGCCTTTTTTCGACACTGCACGGGGCGGCGACCCGCTGCTGTGGCAGCACCTGTTCTGGCTGTTCGGCCATCCAGAGGTCTACATCATCTTCATTCCGGCGGCGGGCGTCGTTTCGACGGTGCTGCCGGTCATGGCCCGCACGCCGATCCTGGGATATCGGATCATCGTCGCGTCGGTGCTGGCGCTCGCGTTCCTCAGTTTCGGCCTGTGGGTCCACCACATGTTCACGGTCGGCATACCCCACATGGCGCTGGCCTTCTTTTCTGCCGCCTCCACGCTGGTGGCGGTGCCGACGGGTGTGCAGATCTTCGCCTGGCTGGGAACCCTATGGGCTGGCCGGCCGCAAATGAAGCTGCCGATGCTGTACCTGATCGGCTTCTTCGTGACGTTCGTCATGGGCGGGCTGACGGGCGTCATGGTGGCCGTGGTGCCGTTCGACTGGCAGGCACATGACACCGCGTTCGTCACCGCGCACCTTCATTATGTGCTGGTCGGCGGGTTTGTTTTTCCGATGCTCGCCGGCGCCTATTACTGGCTGCCGCACTTCACCGGGCGGCAGCGCACCTTCAGGCTGGGCGAGGCCGCGTTCTGGCTCATCTTCATCGGCTTCCATCTCACCTTCTTCCTGCTCCACCTTGCCGGCTTGCTGGGCCAGCCACGGCGGATCGAAAGCTATCCCGAGGCAGCGGGGTGGACCTGGATCAACCTGATCTCCTCGGTCGGCGGATTCGTGATGGCAATCGGCTTCGCGCTATTTGCGATCGATATCGCGCTGCAGCTGTTCCTGGCACGCCGTGCGCCGCGCAATCCGTGGGGGGCAGGCACGCTGGAATGGGCGATGATGACGCCGCCGGCGCCCTATAACATCGCCAGCCTGCCCCGGGTCGGTTCGCGCGAGCCAGTATATGGTGAGCCCGATCTGGCCAATGAACTCGCGCGCGGCGAAGGATATCTCGGTGCGGCCCGCAACGGCTGGCGCGAGACGCTGGCGGTGGATTTGAAGGGCCAAATCCGGCATATCATCGTGCTGCCGAGCAATACGCGCCTGCCGATCTGCACCGCGTTGGCGACGGGGTGCTTTTTTGTCGCGCTGCTGCTCAAGCTCTACTGGCTGGCGCCGTTCGCTGTCGCCCTGGTGGCGCTTCTGGGATGGCGCTGGGCCTGGGTGCTTGGGCGCTGCGAAGACCTCGGACTCTTGCCCATCGGGCGCGGCGAGACAGCGCCGACCCATGCCGAAGCCGATGATCCGCCAGGCTGGCTCGGCAGCGGCTTCCTGCTGCTCGCTGATGCCACCTTGTTCGGCTCGCTGCTGTTTGGGCAGGTGTTTCTGATCGTCGTCGCGCCGAATTGGCGATCGGATCATATGGTCGTCGGATCCTGGCTGGTGATCGCGATAGCCGCCGCGGCAGCACTGCTCGCCGGAGCCCTCGCTCGGAGCGCGGACATGCGGGTGGAACGGGCGATTCCCGGTCATCTGTTGCTCGCAGCCACGCTGGCCGTGAGCCAATGGCAGGCGCCTGCTCCGAGCGGCAGCGCCGCCGGGGCGCTGGTCGGCATGCTGAACGGCTACGGCTTGCTCCACATTGCCATTGCGCTTCTGATGCTGGTATTTGTGTGCTTCCGTCACCGCGCCGGTTTCCTGTCGGCTGCGCGCAGCAGCGAGCCGCGCATCGCGCGGCTGTGGAGCGACTATGCCGCAGGCGTTGGAGTGGTCGTCGCTTTGGCGTCTCAGCTTCCGGCGCTGCTGCGATGATTGCGCTTCTGCGTGCGCTGTCAGGGCTCATCCTTTGGGCGGGCGCATTTTCGCTGATCTATGGTCTCCAAGGCCTTCTCTGCTCTCCGCAGGTGTCAGGCTGGACCAGCGCCCTTCGCTACGACGGGCGCGAGTTACTGATCGGTACTTGGCTGCTTTGCCTGGCTCTGCTGAGTTGGTTGACCTTGCGACTGTGGCGCGGCCGCACAAAGGAGTCCCTGCTTGAATGGCTCGGGCCGATCCTCGCGCTGACGGGGTTCGTCGCCACGCTTTTTACGGGGTTTCCTGTGGTTGTCGCGACCACATGTGCCTGAGTATGTCTGGGCGAGACATCGCTGGCGGACCGTGCCCGATCACGCTCCATGAAGCCGGTCTGTCGCGCATCGCGGTATTGGAGGATGTCGGCATCGGCTACTTCATGGAGTCTGACGTACGCGAAGACATCGAAGCAGGGCGTCTCGTTCGCGTTCTGGAAGACTGGACCCCGCCGCTGATGCCTTGGTGCCTCTACTATCCCAGCAGACGAAACCCATCGGCTGCTTTCAAGGCACTGATCGGCATGGCACGGCAGATCGCTGGATGACGGTAAGCTGGGCGTATCGCTCTATGGTAATTTTGGAATCGGCTCGCGATGACGGACAAGACTGCACCTGCCTTGCTTAAAGACATTCTTGGTCTGCAGACGCTGACCATTATCGCCGATGTTGGAGCATCAGTATCATCCCGCTTCGATCGCGGTGGCTTTCTTGGGACCGCGTCAGATGGGCTCAATACGCTGTCGATCATGGAGCGCGTGCGCCGTATCGCTGACGCCCTCCATGCCGCACTACCTGCCCGATATGTGGACGCGCTCGAGATCATCCGCGCCATGGCGCCACAACTCACTCATGGCTTGCAGGCGGTCGCTGTCACCGAGTTCCTGGCGCGATATGGGCTTGGCGATTTCGACAAATTTATGAATGCGCTTGCCGATCTGACCCGCTTTGGGTCCGCAGAATTCGCCATTCGTCCGTTTCTGGCTCAAGATGCCGGACAAACCCTTGCCGTGATGGAAGGGTGGACCAGCCATGCGGACGAGCACGTCCGCAGGCTTGCCAGCGAGGGCAGCAGGCCAAGGTTACCATGGGCAGCGCGCATCGGCTCGGCCTCTCCGAGCAACCCTCGCCACCACAGTGTAGGGCGAGCCACCCTCGCCACAGAGCGGACATACGGTCTTACGATTATCCGGCTGGCGGTGATGATGTACGTGCGCTTTCCACTTAGCCTGCGCAATGTGGAGGAACTGCTCTTCGAGCGCGGCATCGACATCAGCTACGAGACTGTCCGCTACTGGTGGAACAGGTTCGGTCCGCTGTTCGCGGCCGACATCCGCAGCACCGGATCAGCCGCATGCGAGGCTTCCAACACTGGCGCTGGCATCTTGACGAGATGTACGTGAAGGTAAATGGCGAGATGGTCTACCTCTGGCGCGCCGTCGATCAGGAAGGCGAGATCCTGGAGAGTTATGTCACCAAATCCCGCGACAAAACAGCCGCCTTGGCCTTTATGAAGAAGGTGCTGAAGCGTCATGGATCGCCTGAAGCGATCACCACTGATGGCCTCCGCTCCTATGGCGCCGCAATGGGCGAGCTCGGCAATCGGGCAAAGCAGGAGGTGGGTCGCTGGGCGAACAACCGGGCCGAGAACAGTCACCTCCCTTTTCGACGACGAGAGCGGGCGATGCTGCGCTTCAGGCAAATCAGAGCGCTTCAGAAATTCGCGTCCGTTCATGCCAACGTCCACAACCACTTCTCACTGGAACGCCACCTCATTGATCGACAGACCTACAAGGAGAGACGCTCGGCTGCCTTAGCGGAGTGGCAGTCTCTCATGAACTGAATCTTTTCGCTCGCGATGCGAAGTGCATCGTGTGGAGAGCGGTTCGCCTTTGTCTGACAGCACCGCCATTTTTCCCGTTGAAGTATCGATTTGATCGAATTTCGGTACAACGAAGGCGCTCGCCCAACGTGCTTTTTTGCAGGGATGGAGTTTAGGCGCGACAAGAGCCGCGCCCTCACCTGATTTCGGACGACCGCGCTTCCCCGGACGAATCCCGCAAGAGTTTGCGGGCGCCGTATCCCATCGGATTGGCGCCCGCCCATGCCTATTCCGTGTAACGCTGCCGCAGACGGGCGAGTTCGGTCCGTCCGAGTCCCAGCCTGTCCCGCAAGTAGCCCTTCGCACCGCCGGGATGGGCGTCGATCACGCGGAACACGGCTTCGATATAGCTGCGATCGACGCCCGTCAGCGCTTGCAGCACTTGCGGAGGCAGCTTGCTCCATGCCTGCATTGCAGCGCCGTCACCCACGACCGCCTTCTTGGGATCGAAATAGCGGTTGCTGAGGAGATAATCCTCCACCACCGTTTCGCGGGGGACATCGAGCGCCGTCAGGATCAGCGCAGCGGCGACGCCGGTGCGGTCCTTGCCCGCGGAACAGTTGAACGCCAGCGGCACGTGCCCGGCCAGCAACTGTTCGAACATGCGGCGATACTGGCCGTTGAACTGTTCCAGGATGCGCGGATAGCTTGACGCCATGGCCGCACGGGCCTGCTCGCCCGTCCAGCCAGCCGCATTGCTGAAGTCGAGCCCGGCCATGTCCATCCTGTAATCGTCGGCGAGGATCTTGGGCGTCATATTGCCGGGCCAGCGGACTGGCGCGGCATTGCGCTCCTGCGTGCTGCGGAAATCGCAGACGGTCCTGATGCCGAGCTTGCCGAGATAGGCGAAATCTGTTGGCATCAGGCCATTCATCGCGCCCGAACGGAACAGGACGCCCCAGCGAACGGTGCGCCCATCGCGCGTGCGATAGCCGCCGAGGTCACGAAAATTCTGGCCGCCCTGGAGCGGCAGGAGGCGGCTGTGCGCCTCCTGAACGGCGGGCGACTGGGGCGCGGCCTGCCACGCCAGAGCAGCCCCCGATGCAGTGAATGCGAGCGCGCCCGCGATGATGAGTTTGCGGATGGTCATCTCTATCCTCCCGGTCAGAAGCGCAGCGTGCCGTCGATGCCGAAGGTGCGCGGCTCGTTGAAAATCCCATACTCGCCCGCCACGGAATAGGCCGCCCGGCTGCGGTAAAAGACATGCTGTTCGTTGAAGAGGTTGCGCGACCAGAGCGCGAGTTCCAGCTTCGCGCCCCGGCTGAGGCCGATTCCGGCCAGCGCTAGGCGGCCATTGACGATGAAGGATTTGTCCGAAAGCGTATCCTCCCCTGCGACCGCGTGAAAGCGCGACGCAGCATTGGCGTCGAGATGCATGCGCAGTTCGGTTTCTCCGGCCAGCGGCAGGGTGTAGTCGATCGCGGCGCTGCCGGCATGTTTGGGCGTGCTGGTCACGTAAATGGTCTGGCGCGGCGACCCTGCGGGCAGGAACGGATTGACGGACTGGGGAAGCCTGGCATCGGTATAGGCATAGCTTGCCGACAGGGTTAGGCCGGGAAGCGGGGCCAGCGACGCGTCAACCTCGATACCCTTGATCCTGCCATGTCCGGGCGCGTTCAGGGTTTCCGTGGTGGTGCGGTTGGTTCCGGTATTGGGCGCATAGAAGTCGATCTGGATATCGGTATAGCGGGTCGTATAGGCGGCGATATTGAACCGTCCGCGCCGGTCCCAGAAGCTGGTCTTGAGACCGGCTTCGAAGGTCGAGACCTTTTCCGGGCCATAGGCGCGGTAAGTCAGCGACCGCGAGTTGGCGCCACCGGCGCGGTAGGCGGTCCCCCATTTGCCGTAGAGCTGCACATCCCTGCTGGGGTCGAACGTCACAGTCACCTGCGGATCGAAATGATCCTTGGAGAAGGTGAAGCTGTAGGGCGTATCCGCGCCGTTGACCTTGTAGAGGCGGCCGCTTTTCTTGTCGTGCGTGAAACGCCCGCCCAGCGTCAGGCGCAGCATGTCGTCAAGCACGGGCGGGTTCCAGCTCGCCTGCCCATAAACGGCATAGCTGTCCGCTTTCGCCGTGCTGGCGCGGTCCGGGAATGGCGCCCTGGCTCCGGCCTCCAGCGACGGCAACGGCGTTGCCACGGTGCCATCCGCGTTCCAGCGCATGGTGTTGGGGCTCCAGGCGTCGTCGTCACCGGATTCATGATAATAAAAGAGGCCCGCCACATATTGCAGCCGGCCGGCATCACCCACCAGCTGGAATTCCTGGCTATATTGTTCCTGCCTCATCGAGGCGAGGCTGTAACGGGCGAAGGTGGCGTTGGGCTGGAAAACGGTGCCCGCATGCGCGCCGATGCCATTGTCCCACTGGTCCTGCTCCAGATGCCGGTAGGCGCTGATCGATCGCAGTTCAGCCGCGTCCGATACCTTCCACTTGAGATGGAGGCTGACGCCGTAGGTCTCTCCGACATTTTCCCGCTGCGGCACGCCGATATCAGCGGTCTTCGCCCGATCAGGCTGCACCTTGACGAGCGGCGCGAGCGGATAGGCCGTGGGGCTGAGGTTCAGCAGTTGAACATAATAAGGCGTGGTCACGTCATAGCTGTAGTCTGCATCGATCTGCGCGCTGAAATCGGCGCTCGGCTCCCAAAGCGCCGCGCCATGCACGCCCCGGCGATCGAACCGGTTGAAATCGTCGGCGCCTTCGAGCCTGTTTTCCACCACGCCGTCACGCTTCAGGAACACCGCGTCGAACTTGAGCGCGATATTGGCGAAGGAAGGAAGATCCAGATGGGTCTCGCTTGAATAGCCGTTATAGTTGCGAAGGCCCAGCGTCTGGCGCAGTCCGAATTCACCCGATGGTTTCTTCGAGACGATGCTGACAGCGCCGCCGACGGAGTTGCGGCCGAACAATGTGCCCTGCGGGCCCTTGAGCACCTCGATCCGTTCGATATCCATCAGCGCCATGCCCAGCCCCTGCGCGCGGCCCAGATAGACGCCGTCGATATAGACGCCGATGCCCGCATCGCGGCTGGGCTGATTGGAATCGCCGCCGGTGATGCCGCGGATGCCGACGGACAGCGCCGAATTGCGCGTGAAGTTCGGCCCGATCCGCAGTGACGGAACAGCGCCGTCCTGCAAATCGAGAAGGCTCTGGACATGGCGGTTGGCGAGCGCCTGTTCGCCCAGAACGGAGATCGAGATCGGAGTCTTTTGCAGGTTGGTTTCCCGCTTTTCGGCAGTGACCACGATCTCGTCGAGCCCCCCAGCCCCGGTTTCATCCGCGACCAGCCTGGCGTCCGGCGCGGCCTGCATCTGAGCATGGGCAGCGATCGGGCAGAGCAGCATGCCCATCGCCGTCCCGGTCAGCATCCATCCATGCGGCAGCTTCAGTTTATTCGGTTTCACGATAGCCCCTTTCCGTTGAGTCGCGGCGGAAATAGGCCGTTTGTATGTAATAGATGTGACACTTGTATCTTGCGCTTTCTGCGGCAAAATGGGGTCGAAGCCGAAGGAGCAGGAAGATGCCGAACACCAGTAGAGAAGCCGCAAAAGCGCCGGAAAGGCTGGTAAGTTCGGTGCTGTCTGCGTGGGAGGGGGATGGCGCGGAAGCGATTTCCGCCCGTATGCTGGCGTCGGCAGCAGGCCTCCCCGTGTCTGCGATCCACTATCACTTCGGTGGATTAGGACAATTGTTGGACGCAGCGCAGGCAGATGCCATCGCTTCTGCCCGCGCATGGTGCGAAGCGCAGCAGGAAGCGATCGGCAAGGCCGCCATATCGCCGGACATGCTGGGACCGCTGCTGGCCTGCCTCATCGATGATTGGTGCGAAATGCAGCGCGGTCTGGCCTTCGCTTGGCGTGAGGGGCAGCTGATGGCGCTGCGCGATCCTGATCGCTGCTGGGCGGCCAGGCAGTGGGACCAGATGTGGCAGGCATTTTTCGATCAGTTGTGCGCAGGGATGGGCCTTTCGGAATTCGCGACGCTGACCGCCTGGTTCTTTGACGGGGCCAGCGGGCTGCATATACTGCGATGGCGCCGTCCGCTTGATCGTTCGGCGCTGGAAGAACTCTGCAATGGCTGGGCGGCCTGGCTTGGCGGAAAGCTTGCGCCGCAGGGCGGTTGGTTCGACACGGGGCAGAGAGACGCGCAGATGCTCGCCGCGACGCCGGAGCCGTCCGATAGCGTTGCCGAAACCATCGCCAACGCCGCCGCGCAGGTGGTCGCGGAAAGCGGCGTAACAGCGCTGACCCATCGTGCCGTTGCCGCCGCGGCGAACGTTACGCTCGGTACGGTCTCCTATAAATTCCGCACGAGCGCCGACCTTATGCGCGCCGCATTCGACGGCATATACCGGCGAATGCAATCGCGCTCTCCCGTCCGGCTGGGCGAGAGCGCGGCGATGACCATGGAAGAGGTCGCCGCCCTGGCCGAGCAGGGCGCGCCAAGCCGCGCCGACATGCTCGGTTCGGGCGAGCTTTGCATCGCCACCGCGCGCAATCCGGCGTTCCAACCCTTCGCAGCGCAGTTGCGCTATCTGCGCGGCCGGGGTTCGGCGCGCATCCTTGAACGCGCGCTGGGCCGCGATCAGGCCATTTCGCCGGTCGACGGCGCGATCCTCTCCGCGGTTCTGGGCGGCCGGGGACAGGCATGCAACAGCACCGGCCGGGCATCGCCAGGCGATCTCGCGCCGCTGATCCAGCGGCTCGCCTCTGGCCGGACCTGACCGGCCCGGCCGTCATGTGGATGTCAACACCTCGTCGCAAAGGGGATGCGAAGGGGGACCAAGCATTTGCGCGCCCAGCCGCACATCCACACCAGTCTCTGGAGGCTCGCCGCCTTTTCATCGCCCATGGTCGGGGTGCAGGCGTTCGAAATCGCTTGGCGAGTCTATCTGCCAGCCTATATCGCCACGGCATACGGGCTTTCGCTTGCCGCCACCGGCTTTCTCATCATGGCGCTGCGGCTGTTCGACAGCGTGATCGACCCCGTCATCGCATGGGCCAGCGATCGCTTTCCCACGCGCTTCGGACATCGGCGTCCCTGGATGGCCGCAGGGCTCGTGCCGGTCCTGATCGGCATTCCGGGCGTATTCTTTGGCTGGCCGGGGAGCAGCATCATCTCGCTGGCGGCCTTTTCGCTGCTCGCCCATCTTGGCTATATGATGCTGGTGACCCCGCATGGCGGCTGGGCGCTTGAACTCGGCGCGGACCCTGCCGCGCGGCTGCGCATCATCGCCGCCAAGACATGGTTCGGGATCGCCGGGGCCATCCTGGTCCCGATCGTGCCCGCCCTGCTGGAGCGGGGCTTCGGCATCGGACGCGAGGGGCAGGTCGCGGCGCTTGGCGTCCTCATCATGCTGTTCCTTCCCTTCGCGGTGCTGCTGGTCCTGACCAATATAGCCGAACCGCGGTTGCAGAGCGCGGATGTGGCCCAGGCCGCCAATCCCCTGCGCCTGTTCGCACGCATCCTTCGCACGCCGGCGATGCTTCCTGTCCTTTTGCTCTATCTTTGCTCCGGCTTCGCGGAGGCGGCCGCTTCCGCCGTCTTCCTCTTTTTCATCGATGACGCGCTTGGCCTCAAAGGGTGGGGAAGCACGCTGATCGTCGTCCAGGCCGTCCTTGCGCTTGCCACCCTTCCCTTCTGGAGCGCCGTGAGCGAACGCATCGGCCGCCGCAGGCTGCTGATGACGGGTTATGGCTGGAATGCCGCAATGGCCCTGGCAGCCTTGGCCATTCCCGCCGCCAGTCTCGGCGGAGCGGTGGCTTTCGTGGTCCTGCGCGGGCTTTTCGCGGGGATCGATTTCCTGTTCCTGCGCGCCATTGTGGCCGGCATGGTCCGCGCCTCGGCCGATGCCGGGGTGCGAAATGGCGCCAGCTTCTATGCGGTCAGCAATATCACACTGAAATTCGCATTCGGCATCGGCGCGTTCGCATCGCTCTCCCTGATCGGGCTGCTCCCGGCCTCTTGGGTGGCGGCCGGTATGGACGATGGCGCAGCCGTCCGGCTGTCCTATGCGCTCCCCTCAGGGATGGCCGGGCTGCTGGCGCTTCTGATTTTGTGGCGCTGCTATGATGCTGACGGGTCCGGCGAGCCTGAGGTCCGCGCCTCCCCGGATCGATCCGGTCCAGCATTCATCGGATAAGCGATCCGGCGAACAAGCCACTTCCGAACGGCTCAGGTTCGATGATCGGGAATGTTCGCCATCGGCTGCAAACCCTTCCATGTCATTGCGCGATCCGGGTCCATTGCTGCGACCGGCATCCGACGCGGCCGAGGAGACACCCCCTCCCGATCAGCGTGTCATCGTCGATGATGCTGACCGTTCCTGAGAAGGTTTTGCCGATATCGGGCACGAAGACCCGGCCCCGCCAGACGCCGGGCCGTTCCTGCACGAAATCCCGGAACAGCCGCAACCCCACGAGAGGATCGGTGCCGCCGCGCCGGGCATCGTTCTTTGCCTTGTCATTCGCCCACACGACCACCCCGCACATGCGCTCGCCGCACGGTTCAGCGCGGACATGAACGCTGCCGGACGGATTTCGCCAGATGCCGAAGGATCGGTCCTGCGCGGCGAGGCTGGCGGGTGACACAAGCAAAACGCAGGAAACTGCGGCGCAGATGTAGGCAAGGGATGTTCGCGTAAACGGCATGAACGACCTCATGGCTGGTTCGAAGACCTCTTTCCGCGCACCCGCAGCGAAGCGCTCCGGTTCAAGGATCTTCCTCGCGAAGGAACTTCCCCTCGCTCCCCTGCGCAATCTCAGGCCATTGTTCCAATCGTGCAACGAAATCGCAACCATGCCACGGCGAAAAACATGCGCCGGATTACCGCAACCGCCGGAAATTGCGGCCGTGGAAATGCGTTTTCCCGTTAAATTTGTTTCTTGGCTTCAATTCGGGCGAGGCTGACTGTAAATCCGCAGCGCTCGGCCGTGTCGAGGTTGAACTCCTGATATCGCCCGAACAAGCCCCCCAGATGCTGGTCGATCTCGCCTTGCGTATAATCAAGAGAGTGCACGCTATTGTAGCCGTGCTTGATTGCGCGATCCATCGCGGCCTGCCCATCAGAGACGTTGAAAAAGACATTCATCACGCCTTCTCCGTGAGCCGCAAGGAAGCCGGAGACCGCGCTGCTGTCTTCTCGGCCGGGTAGTGGTGCGCACAGTTCGATCCCGGCGTCCCACGCGATCGACACGGCTATGCCGAACGGTTCGCCAGTCCAATGCGCGTCCAGGAAAGTGGCCCCAAGCAGGTCATGATATTTCTTCTTGGCGCTTTCCAGATCGTGGACGGCGATCATTATGCGATTTATTCCATTGACGGCCATCAGCGCCCCCAGATGATAAATTCTTGACGAACCACCACCAGGTGGCAGCCATGAGCTAAGCGGCAATCCTCACGTCAACCTTTGCCGGCTAAGCCTGGCTGGTTAGAAAAGGTCTGTCCGTTTGATCGCATCCGTGCCGCCATCGTCGAAAACGATCTGGCCCATCAGGAAGCGCCCTTTGAAAGTAGCCAGGAATTCGATGAGTTCCGCGATCTCATCCGCAGGGATAAGGCCATCGGGGACTTGCGGGTTGGTCTGCGCGATGACTTCTCGCATCGCAGGATCCTGCATGGTGGAAAGGGCCATGGGCGTTTCGACGACGCCGGGCGCGACGCCATTGAGGAGGATGCCCGATCCGCCCCATTCGGCTGAAATCGCTGCCCGGCGCATCCAGCGGGCGACCGCTCGTTTGGACGTGACGTAAATGGAGGGGTCGCCATCTTCCGCAAGGGCAAGGGCGCGCTGTTCGTCGCCAGCGAGGCAGGCTTCCATGACGGCTTCGTTGCCGGGGTAGATCGACACGCTCGACGCGACGAGCACGGCGCGGGGACGTGGCGACCGGAGCAGGAGCGGGCGCAGCCCTTCAAGGGTGGCGACCGCGCCGAAATAGTTCACGGCCAATGTGGCGGTACTTGGGATGGAAAGCCCAGCGCAGGCGATGACCGCGTCAAGGCCGTCAACCGCCAGAGCGGTTGCGCGCTCCACCATCTGCGTCCTTCCGGCGACCGTGCCCAGATCGGCGCATATTTCAGCGTCGCGCAGATCCGCACCGATCACCTTCCATCCTCTGGCTTCGAAACGGCGGCGTGTCGCCAGGCCAATGCCTGAGGCGGCTCCTGTGATAAGGATCGTTCCTGCTTCGCTTTCCATTATCCATCCTGTTCCAGGCCGGTATCACCGGCGGCATTCTTCCATGATTTCTCTCCGGCCCGGAGCAGGCTCGTCCCTGCTCCGGGGCTGGAGAAAGCGTTCAGCCTCCGAAGCGATAGCGCAGCGACACGCCGTACATGCGCGGTTCTCCATAAGTGGAGTTGGTGAAGCCCGTCGCGGTGTTGAGGCCGCTATAGGCGTTCACGCGGTAGACCTTATCGGTCAGGTTCGTGACGAACAGCCGCGCGTCCAGGCCTGAACCGCCAATGCCGTTCAGTTCGACCGAGGCGTTGACCAGCCCATAGGCCTTCACCCAGACGTTGGGATCGTCCGAAGGCAGGGTGCTTGAGCTGTTATAGGTGCGCCCGACATAGGAGTAGCTGGCGGCCAGCACGAGCGTACCGGCGCTGTTCGGCAGGGCCGAGGAGTAACGCCCGTTAAGGTTGAACAGATGTTTGGGCGCCAACTGGAACGGGGCGCAGCTCAGGTCCACCGAAGCCGTCGGCTGGCCGGGGAAGGGAACGGCAACGGGGCCGCCGCAGCCTTGCACGACCCGCGCCAGCGGATCGGGCGCAAGCGGCAGGGCGTATCGCTTATATTTGGCGTCCATGTAGGAATAGTTGGCGGCGATCTCCAGCCCGCGAGCCGGTCTGATAGCCGTCTCCACCTCGATCCCGTTGATGCGGGCGGCCTGGGCGTTGACCACGATCGCGCCCTGATCGACGCAGCTTGAACTGCCGTTCGGCTGGCCGTCGAAACCGATGCATACGCCATTGACCAGATTGCCGTTGGCGACGCTGAATGCCTGGGCGCGCTGGAGTCCCTTGTAATCGAGATGATAGCCGTTGACGTTGACACGCACCGGAACGCCGCCGACCTGGAAATCGGTTTTCGCGCCGATTTCGTAATTGGTCACGAATTCCGGCTTCGACGTGAGGGATTCCTGACTGGGCGCCGCATAGTTGAAGCTGCCCGCCTTATAGCCACGCGTGACCTTGCCATAGAGCAGCACCCGCGACGTCGCCTGATAATCCAGTCCGATCGTCCAGGTCGGCTCCGTCGTGTCGAGCGTTGCCGCTCCACCGGGCAGAAGCAGGAAGTTGGTGGCATAGCGTGATCCCTTGATGCGATCATTGGTCACGCGGATGCCGCCCGTCACCGTCAGGCGATCCAGACCCGGCGTGACGGCGCCGAGGTCGAGCGATGCCTGGGCGTAACCGGCCAGGCTTCGCGTGCGGATGTCGTAGAAGGAGCCCGGATTATAGTCGGCGGAGTTGAACGACCCCGTCCCTTGCACGCTTTCCGGCTTCACATAGGAATAATAGAATCCCACGACCGTGTTCAACTTGCCGTCCAGGAACTTGCCCTGAATCTGGGCTTCTTCCGTGATCTGGCTGAGGTTCGTGATATGCGCCTTCGATCCGGCCGGCGCCCATGGGCTGCCAGCCGGAACGGTGGGCGCCTGCTGCGAAAGAATGGGCAATAGCGAACCGTCCAGGTCCCAATTATAATCCTGTGTCAGGCGTTGGTAGCTGACGATGTTACGGAAGGTGAGGCTGTCGGTCAGATCGACGCTCAACGTATCTATCAGCCCCCAGCTTTTGAGACGCGTGAATTGATCCGTGTTCATGGCCGTCTTGCGGACGCCCAGCCTCTTCTGCGCCGCCAGCACCTGCGCCGCGATGGCGGGGTCGAAAATGTTTCCCAGCGGCCGCTGATAGGCGAGATTAGCCGCGATATTGGTGACGTTTAGCGGCGTCACCGTGGAAATATTGTCGAATACGAAGCCGGTGCCATTGTCGTGCGACTTGGCGTAATAGCCGACCAGATAATTTTCCACCCCGTCCACCGGCCGGAAAGTCACGCCGATACGCGCGTGCCAATAATGCCTGTCGTCATAATCCTTCCCCGCAAAACCCGGCGAACGCGGCCCGAAGCAACCGGCCGGGTTGGAGATGCATATGTCGGAAAGACCATAGGCCGCAGGTCCCACATCCTTGGTGAAGCCGTCACGATCCACCTTCTTGCCCGCAATGCGGACGAGCAGGCGATCGGACACGACCGGCAAATCTATCGCGCCTTCAAATTCGCGATCATTGTAATTTCCAAACTGCGCCTGGACATAGCCGCCAAACTCCTTGCCGGGCTTTTTCGGTCCCAGCAGGACCGCGCCTCCGGTGGTATTGCGGCCGAACAGCGTACCTTGCGGACCTCTCAGAACCTGAAGCGATTCAAGGTCGAAAAAGGTGCCCGGCCCGCCCTGCACGGCGACGATCCCGCCCTGGATCAGCGGCACCTCGCCAAAATATTGGACCACGCCGATGGGCGAGAGATAGGTCTGCCCTTGCCCGCGAATAACGATGATTTCGGTACTGCGTTGCGACGCGTTGCTGCTTACCTGCACTGACGGCACCTTGCCGACCAGATCGGCCGCCGTTGCAACGCTCTGTTCGCGCAGCCTGTTGGCGTCATAGGCCGTGATCGCGGTCGGCACCTTCTGCTGCGCCTGCTCACGCCGGTTCGCCGTCACGACGATGTCGGCAATGGCTGGAGATGGATCGGTTTGTGCCAGTTCCTGCCCATGGGCGGCCGTCGACAGCAACCCGATAACGCTGACGCCCAGACAAATGCGCAGCTTGCCCTTTTGCGATTTCATCACTCTCTCTCCCCTAAACATATCTTATAATTAAGGTGATCGCCTTAATAAGGCATCTGCCTCATCTCTGTCAATCGCCAGAGCGCCTGTTCGCGAACCGCCATGGCAAGCTGGTTGGCGAATGGCGTAAATGCCGTTACTCGGCTGCATTGATGCCTGGTCGAGGGAGTAAATGTGTCCAATTCACCCAATGTGGCCGCCAGTAATCGCGAGCGCATCCTCGACACCGCTGAACGCCTGTTCGGGCAGCATGGCATCGACAGCGTATCTTTAAGGCAGATTGGCGAAGACGCCGGTCAGAAGAACAAGACCGCCATTCAATATCATTTCGGCAGCAAGGAAGGGCTGGCCAAGGCGATCATACAGCGCCGGTCCAAGATGATGGAACCCAGGATCGACCAAATGTACGCGGCCGCCGGGACGCAGGGTCGTCTCGACGACATGAGGGCATTGATCGAGATCCTGTTCCTGCCCGTTTGGGAAGTGACGGACAGCCATGGCGATCACAGCTATGCGGCGTTTCTGCTGCAATATATGCATCATCCCGAATTCAAGCCGGAATCGTCCGGCTTCGGCTGGGATATCCATGGGCATGTCCTGACGTGGAACCGGCTGAAGGCGCTGGTTCCCGGACTTGGAGAGGACGAAGCCTTTGCGCGCCTATATGTGCTGAACGGAATGTTCGTATCGTCCATGGTCAGGCTGGATAGCGAGCGCAAGTCCGGGAAGACCCTTCTGCCACGCGAAACATTCCTGAACATGCTCCTCGACATGATGGTCGCAGCCTTCGCCGCTGGTTCCGCGGAAGGAGCGGCCTCATAGTCCAGACACATCTGTCCGCGAGATTCGCCCTGTAGGTCTGCTGCCGCTCGCTCCGCTCAAGAGCTGAAAAAAGATCAAGCGGGCAACAGCCGCCTTTCATAGCGCCAGGTGGCCAGCACCTGTTGCACGCGGCGGGAGGCGGTGCGGGCGTGGCTGGGGGCGAGGCGCGACTGCGCGGTGGATTCGGCGGATGCCAGTTCAGTGGACAGGTCGTGGAAACCGGCGCTGCAGATGGCTGGAAGGTTCGCCGCTTCCTTGCAGAGCGCGGTGAAGCGCCGCATCACCGCATGGTTGGGGCGCTGCCGGTCGCGGGAGAGCATTTCAAAGCTGTGAGTGACGGCGATGAAGGCGCTATGCCCTTCCCCTGCCGCATGCCTGACGGCTTGCTGCATCTCGCTGGCCGACATGGCGCAGACCTGTGCCGGGCGGAAGTTGCCGGGGCGATCGTTGATGCCGCTTACCGGAGCCTGCGGCAGTCCCTGGCAGCGCGTCAGTCCAGTGAGGTCGCGCGCGCCGGTGATGCGGCAGCCATGGCGGTGATAGGCCGGGTTCACGCTGCTGTCCCAGGCGAAGCCCAATTGCGCCAGCGCGCGGAGCGTGTCGTCATTCGCCCCGAAATTGCCCGCGCGAAAGGCGCTGATCCTGGGCGCGCCCGCAGCCTCAAGCCACTTTCGCCCCATGTCCAAAAGGATCAGTTGATCATCCAGCGCGAAGTCGCCGATGTTGCGCCCGGTCCGGCCGCCCACAGGCGACCGCGCCGCAAATGCCAGCCATTCGCTATGAATGTGCAACTGCACCTCATGGCCGCGCCCGGCGATCGCGGCGACGACAGGTTTCAGAAATTCAGGGCCGTGAACAAGGGCAGGCATGGGATCGAGGAAGAAGACGCCCTTCAATCCATGCTGCTCCAACTGACCCATCTGCCAGCCGATGCCGTATGCCCCGCCCTTGGCCTCTCCCCAGATGGAGCTGCGGACATTGTCGTCCAGGCTTAGGCCGCGCTGGTGCAGCAACGCCGACAGTTCCGTGTCGACGGTGATCAGCAAGGCGGTCGAGGCAGGCGAAGACAGCATGCCCCATGGCTTAGCTTCCGGGTCTTAAGGAGCTGTAACCGTTGAACGAAGCGGGCGCGGATCAGGCGAAGGGGACGAATTCGCCATAACCGCCCTGAAAGAACAGCAGCGGCCTGCCCGGCCTTTCCACCTCCAGCGCCATGACGCGGCCGACGACGATATAATGATCCCCCGCCTCATGCACCGCCTCCAGCGTGCAATCGATCCACGCCACCACGCCATCCAGGATCGGCGATCCGTTCGCCGATGCGCGATGCGTCACTCCGGCGAACTTGTCGCCATCCTTGGCGGAAAACTGCTGGCAGAGCGGCCGCTGGTCGCTGCCCAGCACATTGACGCAAAATCGGCCCGCTTGTTCGATCTGCGGCCAGCTGGTCGATGTCTTGGCCGGGAAGAAGGCGACGAGCGGCGGGTCCAGCGAAACCGAGGTGAAGGAACCCACCACCATGCCGACAGGCGCGCCGCCCGGTTCAAGCGCCGTCACGATGCACACGCCGGTCGGATAATGGCCCAGCACACGCCGGAAGGTGCCGCTGTCGATAGCCGATATTGCCGTCATTCTACCCTGCCTGTTCCCGTCTTCCCGGACCTAAAGCGCCACGCCCGCCGATGCCAGCACCGCCAGCGTCAACAGTTCCGATGCGTTCGACGCCATGGTCGCGATCTGCACGGACTTGTCCATGCCGACCAGCATCGGGCCGATCATGGTCGTGCCGCCCACCTCACGCAACAGCTTGGCGGAGATATTGGCCGATTGCAGCCCCGGCATGACCAGAATGTTCGCCGGGCCCGACAGGCGGCTGAACGGATAATTTTTCATGACGGCGGGATTGAGCGCCGCGTCGGCCGTCATTTCGCCCTCATATTCGAAATCGACATCGCGCCCGTCGAGCACCTTGATGGCGTCGCGCACATTTTCCAGATGCGCGCCGGGCGGATTGCCGAAATTGGAATAGGACAGGAAGGCGACGCGCGGGTCATGGCCCATGCGGCGGGCGACGGCGACCGTGCCCTCCGCGATGTCGGCCAGTTCGTGAGCCGATGGCCGTTCATTGACGGTGGTGTCGGCCAGGAACACGGTCTTGTCCTTGGACACGATGACATGGATGCCGAAGGGCGTGCGGCCGGGCGCCGGGTCCATCACCCGCTTCACCTCGCGCAGCGTCTGGGCGAAGGGGCGCGTCATGCCGGTGATCATCGCATCGGCGACGCCCATGGTGACCAGCAGCGCGCCGAAGATGTTGCGATCCCGGTTCACCATCCGCTCGCAATCGCGGCGCAGATAGCCGCGCCGCTGCAACCGGGCGTAAAGCGTGTCCACCATCTCCGGCACCAGCGGCGAATTGACGCTGTTGTGCAGTTCGAAGCTTTCCGGGTCGCGGACGCCCAGCGCCCTGAGCTTGTCGACCACATCATGCCGCCCGACCAGAACGGGCGTGCCATAGCCAAGGTCGCGGAACTGGATCGCGGCGCGTAGCACCACTTCCTCCTCCGCTTCGGCGAAGACCACGCGCTTGGGGTTGGCCTTGGCCACTTCATAGGCGGTGGTCAGGACCGATGTGGTGGGGTTGAGCCGGGCTTTCAGCGACTGGCGGTAGGCGGCCATGTCGGCGATCGGCTTTTGCGCGACGCCGCTTTCCATCGCGGCCTGCGCGACGGCGGCGGGAACGACCTCCATCAGGCGCGGGTCGAAGGGCGCGGGGATGATATAGTCCGGGCCGAAACTGTGCGAACGGCCATAGGCCTTCGCCACTTCCTCCGGCACCTGCTCGCGCGCCAGTTCGGCGATCGCATGGGCGGCGGCGACTTTCATCGGCTCGTTGATCCCGGTCGCCCGCACGTCGAGCGCGCCGCGGAAGATGAAGGGGAAGCCAAGCACATTGTTGACCTGGTTGGGATAGTCCGACCGGCCAGTGGCGACGATGGCGTCCGGGCGGACCTCCAGCACGTCGGGCGGCGCGATTTCCGGGTCGGGATTGGCCATGGCGAAGATGATCGGCCTGTCCGCCATGTCCTTCACCATGTCCTGGCTGACCGCGCCCGCGACGGACAGGCCCAGGAACACGTCCGCGCCCTTGATCGCTTCGCCCAGCGTGCGCGCGCCGGTCTTCACCGCATGCGCCGACTTCCACTGGTTCATGCCTTCGGTGCGGCCCTGGTAGATGACGCCCTTGCTGTCGCACATGATGACATTGTCGTGGGGCACGCCGATCGCCTTGATCAGCTCGGTGCAGGAAATGGAGGCGGCGCCCGCCCCGTTCACCACCACCTTCATGTCCTTGAAGTCGCGGCCGGTCAGCATCGCGGCATTGATGACGCCTGCCGCCGCGATGATGGCGGTGCCATGCTGGTCGTCGTGGAAGACGGGGATGTTCATCCGCTCCTTGAGCGTCTGTTCGATGATGAAGCATTCGGGCGCCTTGATATCCTCAAGGTTGATGCCGCCGAAGCTCGGCTCCATCAGTTCGACCGCGTCGATGAACTTGTCGACATCCTCGGTCTTGAGCTCGATGTCGATGGAATCAACGTCGGCGAAGCGCTTGAACAGCACCGCCTTGCCCTCCATCACCGGCTTGGACGCCAGCGCGCCCAGATTGCCCAGGCCCAGAATGGCGGTGCCGTTGGAGATCACCGCGACCAGATTCCCCTTGGCCGTATAGTCATAGGCGGTCGCCGGATCTTCGGCGATGGCGCGCACCGGCACGGCGACGCCGGGGGAATAGGCCAGCGACAGGTCGCGCTGCGTCGCCATGGGCTTGGACGCGATAATCTCGATCTTGCCCGGCCGGCCGGTCGAATGGAAGAACAGCGCCTCGCGCTCTGAAAATTCCACATTCGACTTGTCGGCCATAGTCCCATCCATCCGGTTTCTCTGATCTCCCCGGCCCTAGCGTCATGGCGTGCTTGTGGGCAAGCGCGAGAAGGGCTTTTTTCGCGCCTTCCCTCATCGGGTGCATAAGGCTATCGGCTTGGGAGTGATGCCCGCGCCGAAGGATCTTGCCCCCTCGCAGCCCACGCCGATGATGGCGCAATATCTTTCGCTCAAGGCGGAGGCGCAGGATTGCCTGCTCTTTTACCGCATGGGGGATTTTTTCGAACTGTTCTTCGACGATGCGAAGGCGGCGGCGGCGACGCTTGACATCGCGCTGACCAGCCGTGGGGAGCATGGCGGGGCGCCCATCCCCATGTGCGGCGTGCCGGTGCACAGCGCGGAAAGCTACCTCGCCCGGCTGATCAAGGCGGGCCACCGCGTCGCCATAGCCGAACAGACCGAAACGCCAGCGCAGGCCAAGGCGCGCGGGTCGAAGGCGCTCGTCGGCCGCGCCATCGTCCGCTACGTGACGGCGGGTACGCTGACGGAAGAGACGCTGCTCGATTCCCGGCGCGACAACATGCTGGTGGCGCTGTGCCGGACCGGCGGCGACGCATCCGGTGAGGTAGGCATCGCCGCTGCCGACATTTCCACCGGACGGTTCGAAACGCTGACGCTTGTGGCGGCTGACCTACCCGCCGAACTGGCGCGATTGCGGCCAAGCGAGATCGTGGTGCCCGAAGGGCTGGAGATCGGCCTGGCGGAGGCGCATCCGTTCGATCGCGCCGCCTTTTCCAGCAGCCGGGCCGAAGCCGCGCTGAAAAAGCTGTTCGGCGTTGCGACGCTGGACGGTTTCGGCCAGTTCAGCCGGGCCGAATTGTCGGCCATGGGCGGGCTGATCGGCTATCTCGACCATGCGGGCAAGGGCACCCTGCCCTTCCTGGCGCCGCCGGTCCGCAAGGCGAGCGGCGCGCATGTGGCGATCGACGCAGCGACGCGCGAAAGTCTGGAGATCACCGCGACCATGAGCGGCGCGCGCGCGGGCAGCCTGCTAGGCGCGATCGACCGCACCGTGACGGGCGCGGGCGCGCGGCTGCTGGCGCAGGACATATCCGCGCCGCTGATGGATCAGGCCGCGATCGAGGCGCGGCTGGGGCTGGTCCAGCTTTTCCACGACGATCCCATCCTGCGCGATCAATTGCGCGCGGCGTTGCGCGCCTTGCCGGACATCGG
>NZ_ATHO01000110.1 GCF_000445065.1 Sphingobium quisquiliarum P25
GACGATGCGCCGCGCGCTTTGGCGGACAGCGATGGCGTGAGCGAGGATGGTCCGCTGGTGGCGGACGGCAATGTGCTGACGGGCATCGGCGGCAGCGACGCCAACGGCAGCGACGGCGTGGCGGACGTGCAGGGCGCGGATGGTGCGGCTATATCCAGCGCCGGTACGTTCAAGGGTGTCTATGGCACGCTGACGCTGGAGGCCAGCGGGCTCTACAGCTACAGGCTCGACAATGAAAATCCCTTGGTCCAGACGCTCAGCCCCGGCGAGACGCTGACCGACAGTTTCAGCTACTCCATCACTGATGGTGATGGAGATGTGTCGTCGTCCACCCTCACCATCACCATATCGGGATCGGACGACGGCGTAGGGATCAGCGGCCTTGATGGCGAAGGCGCCGAAGTCCTTGTGTCGGAAGCCCATCTGGCGGATGGGTCAGCCCCCGATGCAGCGGCGCTCACCCGTACGGGCAGCTTCAGCATATCCACCCCCGACGGGCTGGCGGCGGCGAGCGTGGAAGGGGTTTCCATCTTCGCGGGCGGCGCGTTCAAGGCCGCTGCGATCGTCACGGCGGAAGGCACGCTGCGCATCACCGGATTCACGCCCGTGACGGGCCCTGATGGCTCGGTGACCGGCGGCAGCTTTGCCTACAGCTATGAACTCACCGGCAACAGCCTCGCCCATGGCCAGCCGGGGACGGATAGCATCCTTCAATCCTTCACCGTCACCGTCACCGATGGCGACGGGTCGGCCGATAGCGCCTCGCTCGACGTCCGCATCAGCGACGACATCCCCGATGCGCGCGACGATAGCGCGGTCATTTCAGGCTCTGCCACAAGTGTCGCGGTCGATGTCAGCGGCAATGACGTGAGCGGAGCGGATGGGCTGGGCAGCGTGACCTTTGCCAGCACAGCGGGCATCTATGGCGATCTTGTCTCGCAGCCTGACGGAAGCCGGCATTATGTTCTGAACGCAGCCGGGCTCGCCAAGATCGCGGCGCTCGCTCCTGGTGCGAGCGTGATCGACAGCTTCGCCTATAGCCTGACCGATGGCGATGGCGACAAGGATAGTGCCACGCTGACCATCAGCCTGGTGGGAGCTGATGACCCGGTCAGTGTGACTGGCCTGACCGCTGGTGGCGATGTCGTTGTTGACGAGGATGACCTGATCGCAGGAACGGACGGCGACAAGGAACCGCTGACGCAGACAGGAGATTTCACCATCTCCGCTCCCGATGGGGTGGATAGCCTATTGATCGACGGCCATGCAGTAATTTCGGCTGGCGTTTTTTCGCAGGTCAGTTTCATTTCGCCGCTTGGGAACAGGCTGGAGATCACCGGCTATGACCCGGTGAATGGTAAGGTCAGCTATAGCTACACGCTGCTGGGAGCAGAACAGCATCCGGCGGGCGGGGGCGAGAATGCCCTGATCGAAACCTTCCCGATCATTCTGACCGATACCGACGGGGATTCCAGCCCGGCAAATCTTGAGGTCAAGATCATCGACGATGTGCCGGTGGCGGCACCGGAAACCGCAGGGGTGGCTGTTGGAGCGACCAGCTTCAACATAGGCCTGATCCTCGATTTCTCCGGCAGCATCGACAAGGGCGAACTGAATGTCATGTTGAGCGCCGTCAAGGGCGCGATGGGGGACCTGTTCGCCACGTCCACTGTGACGGTGAGCCTCACGGTCTTTTCGAACGAGGCGATGAGCTTTGGACCTTTCACCAGCTATGCGGCGTTGGAGGCGCAGATCGACGCCCTCAATCCCACGGCTGGCGGCACCCGTCCCTATAATGGCGGGACGAACTATAGCGCCGCGATCACCGAAGCGATGGAAAGCTTCGCGCCTGATCCCAGCGCGAACAATCAGATATTCTTCCTGAGTGACGGCAATCCCAATCAACATACCGGAACCGGCGGCCATTCGTTGGCCGATGCCGTGGCCAGTGTGTGGGAGAGCTTCGTCGCTGACAATGACATCACGATCAGCACGGTGGGCGTGGGGGCAGAGGTCAATAGCCCGCGCCTTCAGGACGTCGACGTCGACGGGGAAGGAGCCCCTATTCTGGTCGATGACTTCGCTGCGCTGGTGGATGCGTTGGGAGAGATTGTCGGCAACCTGGGCGCTTCGGGCAATCTGCTGGCCAATGATCATCTGGGCGCGGACGGCGGCCGTTTACTGTCGATCACGGTTGATGGCGTAGTCTACACTTGGGACGGCGCCAGTTCGATCATCAAGTCGGGCGCGGCGAGCGGCGTGATCAGCGGGCACCAGTTGTTGATCGATACCAGCGCGGGTGGACGTTTGACGCTCGATTTCGCATCGGGTGCGTGGACCTATGCACGCCCGAATGGCGGCGAGGCGGCCGACGAGCGATTTGATTACAGCATCATCGACAATGACGGGGACAAAGCTCAGTCTTCCCTGACTCTCACGGCTCAGCCCGACAGTGCGCCAGTGACGGCGGCGGTTTTTGCGACGCTCGATGAGGATGGGCTGCCTGGCGGTACGGCAGGCGGCACCGGGGATTATACTGGTGCATCTGGCGAGGCGCAGGTCAGCGGAACGCTGGGGATCGCTTATGGCGCGGATGGTCCCGGCCTCTATGGTCCGGGAGGCACCGGTACGGTCAGTTTCGCGGCCATGCACAATCTGACCGCAGTCGTGGGCGTCGAAACCGTGCGCTACAGCTGGGCGGGCGCGACCCATACCTTGTCCGCGATCGTGGACGGCGGAGCGCGGGCCGGAACGACCTTGTTTGAAGTCCAGATCACTGATGCGTTGACCGGAGCCTATAAGGCTACCCTTGTGAACAACGTCCTTCATGCCGGGGGAGCGGACGAGAATGATGCCGGTCCGGTCAACCTCACCTATCGCGTGGGAGATGGAAACGGCACGGTGTCGGCCGGTGTGCTCACTCTGACGATAGATGACGACACGCCTTCGCTCGGTTCGATCCAGAACGGCTTTGCCAGTTCCAATGCAAATGCGGCCGCGGCCGTGGGAGTGCTGCATCTCCATGCGGGTCCTGACGGGACGGGCGCGGTGACGGATGTGACGATCCTGTCGAGCGACATGCAATCGGGAAGCAGGCCTATCCTAGGTCAACTGGAAGGCAACATCTTCACTGCTTACCGGGACAGCAACAACAACGGGCTGTTGGAAGTCAGCGAGAAATCAGCCTCAAATTCTGTCTTCACGCTGAAGATCGATCCCGCAGGGGGTTCGTCAGGGCTCTACACTTTCGATCTGACGCGAGCGATCAACAATCCCGATACGGGCGCGACCGTGACCTTTGCGGTCACGCTGACCGATGGAGATGGCGATGCGGTCACTGGGAACTTCTCCGTCAATGTGAAGCAGGGGAATACGCCTTCCAGCCCGGTTGCGCCCGTCGTCTTCGACCTTGATGGGGATGGAATTTCGTTTCTGTCATCATCCGCGGGCGTCCTCCACGATTATTATGGGACGGGCGCGGTGCCGACAGCGTGGATATCGCCAGCAGACGGGTTATTGGCGCGCTGGAGCGGCGGGCGCTTCGACATCGTCTTTTCAGATGATGCGCCGGGCGCCGTTTCGGATCTCGATGGCGTCCGCCTTGCCTATGACAGCAATGGCGACGGTGTATTGAACGCGGCAGACAGCAGCTATGCGACCTTGGGCATCTGGCAGGATGCCAACAGCAACGGCCTGGTCGATGCGGGGGAATATCAGGCTTTGGCCACGCGGGGGATCGTCAGCATCGGCCTGGTTACGTCTGGGCCCGGCTTTAGCGCTGCGAACGGCGATGTCGACGTGACAGGCACGGCCAGCTTCGTGCGGAGCGATGGCACCGCGGGCATGTTGGCCGACGCCATTTTCGCGACCGGCCGCGCCGCCAGTCTTTTCCAGCAGGAGCGCCACTCTTTCACCAGCCAGAACCAGGCTCTTGTAGCAGCCGGATTGGTGGCTGTGTCGGGTGTTGGGGTTGTGGGCGAGGAGGGGTCTGCGCCTGTTCTTGCGGCGGAGGCAGCGATCGTAGCGGAGCCTGTTCAGGCGGGCATGGCGGCTTTGGAGCCGGTCGAGGTGGAGGAGGGGCGCGCAGCGCCGCTGGCTCCTGCCGGGGACCGGAGTGAGCATATCGAGCCGTCCGTGCCACAGCGGGGTCATGGCGGGGAGGAGGCTGTAGTGGATCATGCCAGCCTTGGGGATGGTGATGACGCGGCGGCGGCTTCGCCGGATGGGCCTGAGGCGCCGCAGCCTGATCTGGGGGACCATGGGGGATTGCTGGCGCAGTCGGTCGAGTTGCCCGGATTTGACGGCACTGCGGCGGTGCTGGCGGCGGCGGCGCAGGAGACTGGGCCTGGGCAGGTGGTGCAAGTGGTGGGCGAGGCGCTGGGCACGGCGGCGGGGCCGGACATCGACGCGCTGCTGGCGGCATTGCCGGGCGGGGATCATGCCCCGGCGCCGCTGCTGTTCAACGTCCTTGCCGTCGAGCCGGTGGTGGATGCCGGGCACATGGCGGCTGCGGCTGCGGTGTTCGATGCGGCGCTGGCGGCGCATGAGGCGGTGGCGGCCGCGCATGGCTGAGCATCCTGGTCAGCGGGATCTTGCGGTTGGAATTTGGGGGAGAGGATGATGCGGAACGGGTTGAGGAGCATGCTGTGCTTCGGCCTTGCGGCGGGGATGGTTCCGGCGGGAGCCTGGGCGGCGGCGGCGTCACCGCTGTTGCAGCTTGGCAAGGCGGAACTAAAGAGTGAACTCGAAGGCAGATACGACATGGTGGTAAAAGCCGTGGGCGATGCGGGGCTGCGGGCAGCGCGGGACAGCCGCTGGACCTGGGCGGTGGAGGCGAAGAACCAGTGCGGCATCGCGCTTGGCTTCCTGAAATCGGGTACGAAGGATGCGGAGAGCATCAGCAAATGCGACGCATTTGCAGCACGCCTGTCAGCGCCGCCGCTATCCGACGGGGCATCGGCCGTGGTTGCGGCGTCAGCACCGGCGGCGCTGGACTGCACCGCGCCCGCGGTATCGGTCTTCTTCGACTGGAACATGGACGCGCCCGTCCCGGAGGGGGCAGCGGCGATCGGGCAGGTCGGGCAGTCGGCGGCACAGTGCGGCTGGAGGCGCTTTGGCATCACCGGCTATACCGACACGTCAGGGGGCACGGGCTATAATGACGGTCTGTCGCTGCGGCGGGCGCGCAATGTCGCCGCGCTGCTGAGCCAGAGCGGCATCGCCGCGGAGGCGATGAGCGTCAGCGGCCTGGGCGAGACGCAGCTCAAGATCGAGACGGCCGACAATGTGCGCGAACCGATGAACCGCCGTGTCGAGATCACGGCCAGCGCGAACTGAAGGGGAGAGGCATCATGACAATCATGCGCAAGAGTTGCGGCAGCCTGATGGCCCTGTGCGCGGCGGCGATGGGGCCGAGCGGCTGGGCCCAGACGACGGACCTTAAGAGCGCGATCGCGGCGGCGATCGACAGCCATCCCGAGATAAACCAGGCGATCCAGAACAAGGAAGCGATCGAGTTCGAGCGCGAGCAGGCCAGGGGATTGGACCTGCCGCGGATCAGCGTGGAGGGATCAGCGGGCATCCGGCGGCTGGAGAACAACACCCGCCGCACGCTCGGCATCGGCGACCAGACGCTCTATCCGCTGGAGGCGAGCGTGCTGGCCGAAGAGACGCTGTTCGATTCAGGCTATCGCAGCGCGGAGAAGCGGCGGCAGGCGGCGCGGATCGACGGGGCGGCGCTGCGCGTGGGCGAGCGTTCGCAGTTCGTGGCGCTCAACGTCGCGCGGCAATATCTGGACTATATGCTCCAGCAGCGGGTCGTGGCGGCGGCGGAGGACAATATCGCCTTCCACCGCAAGTTGCTGGGCGACCTTGGCGAGGGCGTGTCGAAGGGGTCGATCAGCATCGCCGACCAGCAGCAGGCCGAGGAGCGGCTGCAATCCGCGCTGGTGCGCAAGAGCGAGGCGGAGCAGGACCTGACCAATGCGGCGATCAGCTTCCGCACGCTGACGGGGCTGTCGATCGATCAGGTGGCGATGCCCGATCCGGTGACGGGCGCGGTGCCGCCGACGCTGGAGGAGGCGATCGCGAGCGCGCGCACCCATAATCCGCTGATCCGGGAGGCGGAGGCCGATATCCAGGCCGCCCATGCGGTCGTGGACGAGGCGGAATCGGAACTGGGTCCCAAGGTGACGCTGGAAGGGCGGGGACGCATCGGCGAGGATGTGGACGGCTTCCGGGGGAGCACCAATGACGTGCAGGGCCGGGTGGTGCTGCGCTGGCAGTTGTTCAACGGCGGCATCAACCGGGCGAAGGTGCAGGAGATGACCCGCCGCGCGAGCGAGGCGCGCTTTCGCCTGAGCCAGCGCCAGCGCGAGGCGGAGGAGGATGTCCGCACAGCGTGGAACCGGTGGGACACGGAAAAGAAGCGGCTGACCGACCTGTCGCGGCAGGCGGCCGTTTCGGACTCGCTTTTGATCTCCTATCGCGAGCAGTTCAATGTCGGGCGGCGATCGCTGCTCGACGTGCTCGACAGCCAGAACACCCGGTTCAACACGCAGGTGCGGACGGAAACGGCGCGCTTCTCGGAGATTTTCGCGCAATATCAGATATTGGCGGCGGCCAACCGGCTGCTCGACACGCTGGGGATCGCGCCGCCATCGGGCGCTAACCCCTATGCGCGCCAGAAATATGACGTGCCTGACCTTCCGCCCGCCGAATTGCAGCGGCGGCGCTATCCGGGCTGAGCTTCCCTCTTTTAAGGCCGCTCCGGCAGGGCCGGGGCGGCGCAGGGCCGACAATGCTGGAACGAAGCACATTGAGCCTGTCCGAATGGCTGGACCGCCAGGGCATGGCGGGGGACGAGCTGAGCCAATGCATCGCCCATGTGGCGCGGCACTTCGGGCGTGCGCCGGGGATCGTGGCGCTGCGGGCGGGGCTTGCCGTCGATGAATCCGGGCGGCTGCCCTTTCATCAGGCGGAATCCGCGCTCGACCAGATCGGCCTGCTGAGCGATCCGGTGCGCGGGCGGCTGGACAAGTGGCGGCCGGGCAACCTGCCCGCCATCCTGCCCTTGGCGGGCGGGCGCTTCCTGCTGCTGCTCGACATCCGGGAGGGGGACGCGCTGGTGCAGCTCCCTCATGCGAGCGAGCCCATATGGACGCCCCTTGGCGGCCTGGAGCCCGTCTTCACCGGCGAGGCGCTGGCGGTGATGGCCGACCATGGCCGCGAGCGGGCGGAGGAACGGCCCTGGGACGAGCGGGCGCGGCAGCACTGGTTCTGGCGGGAGGTGTGGCGGGCGCGGGGCGCCTTTGGCTATGTGATGCTGGCGGCGGGGATCATCAACCTTCTGGCTTTCGCGCTGCCGCTGTTCACGATGAACGTCTATGACCGGATCATCCCGAACAAGGCGGCGTCGAGCCTGTGGGTGCTGGGCGCGGGCGTCATGCTGGCGTTCGCGCTCGACTTCGCGCTGCGGCTCGCGCGGGCGCGGCTGGTGGACGAGGCGGGGCGGGAGATTGACGAGCGGCTGTCGCAGCGCCTGTTCGAGAAGGTGATGAACGTGCCGCTGGCTAGCCGGGCGGGGAGCACGGGGGCGCTGGCGCGGCGGGTGTCGGAATTTGAAAGCGTCCGCGAGTTCTTCACCTCGACCACCGTGGTGCTGGTGGTGGACATCGCCTTCCTGTTTCTGTTCGTGGGGGTCATCGCGCTGCTGGGCGGCTGGCTGGCGGCGGTGCCGGTGGTGATGATCGGCGTCATGGGGACAGCCGGCTTCTTCCTGCAACGTTCGATGGCCGGCCTGTCGCGGGACGCGCAGGCGGACGCGAGCTTGCAGAGCGCCGCGCTGGTGGAGGCGATCGGCGGTATCGAGACGCTGAAAGCCTGCCGGGCGGAAGGGCGGATGCTGGAGCGCTGGCGGCGCTATGCGCGGATGAGCGCCATGACGCAGGAGAAGCTGCGGCGGCTGAGTTCGGCAAGCGTGACCCTGGCGTCGCTGTGCCAGCAGGTGACGAGCATCGCGCTGGTGATCGGCGGTTTCTATATGTTCGCGGCTGGCGAGATCTCGATGGGGGCGATCATCGCCATCGTCATGCTGGCGGGCCGGTCGCTCGCGCCGGTGGGGCAGCTTGCCTTCGTGATCGTGCGGGCGCGCCAGGCGCTGACCACGCTCGCCAGCCTCCAGACGCTGATCGACCAGCCGGACGAGCGGCTGGACGGTGCGCGCGGCATCATCCCCAAGGTCCGCAAGGGCGCGATCGCCGCGCGGGCGCTGGCGTTCAGCTATCCGGGCGCGACGCAGCCGAGCCTGAAGGGCATCGACCTGCGGATCGAACCGGGCGAGCGGATCGGCATCATCGGGCGCGTGGCGTCGGGCAAGTCGACGCTGGGGCGGGTGCTGTGCGGCCTTTATCCGCCCAGCGGCGGCATGCTGGCCATCGACGATGTGGACAGCCGCCAATATCATCCGCACGAACTGCGTTCCGCCTTCCGCTATGTGGGGCAGGACGCAGAGCTGTTCAGCGGGTCGGTGCGGGAAAATCTGCTGCTGGGCGCGCGGGACGCGGATGACGCACGGCTGCTGGAGGCGCTGGAGCGTTCGGGCGCGTCGCGCTTCTTCGGGCGGGACGCGGCGGGGTTCGACCTGCATATCGGCGAGCGGGGCAGCCGCCTTTCCGGGGGGCAGCGCAGCTTCCTGGTGCTGGCGCGGGCGCTGGTCGAACCGGCGAGGCTGCTGTTCCTGGACGAGCCCACCGGGGCGATGGACAATCAGACGGAAAATCTGTTCGTCGATCATCTGGCAAAGGCGCTCGACCCGGATCAGACGCTGATCGTTTCGACCCACCGCCATGCGCTGCTGCGCATCGTCGAGCGGCTGATCGTGATCGACCAGGGGATGGTGATCGCCGACGGGCCGCGCGACGAGATTATCGGGCAGTCGCAGAAGGGGGCGGCGTGATGGGCGCGATGGAACCCGTCCCTATGGACAATCGGGCGGGAAGATGGGGCGCTGCGATCTTGTGCGCAGGCGTTGGAGCGGCGGTTCTTGCAACTGCGATGCTCTGGCCCCAGGCGCCCCGGCGGCCCGCCGTGCAGGCGAAGGTGGCGGAAGCGCCCGCGGCGATCCCCCGCCAATATCTGGCGCTGGCCGCCATGACGGAGCAGGCGGGGCCGGTGGCGCAAGGGGCAAGGGCGCGGGAGGAGAATGAGCGCCTTGGCTTTGCGGGCGGCGCGGTTCCGGCGGCCAGACCCTTCCACGCGCTGGCGCAGGCGGGCGAGGATCATGCCCGCGCGCTGCAATGCCTGACCCAGGCCATCTATTATGAAGCGGCCACCGAGCCGGAAAGCGGGCAGCGGGCAGTGGCGCAGGTGGTGCTCAACCGCGTGCGCCATCCCGCCTTCGCCAAAACGGTGTGCGGCGTCGTCTACCAGCGCTTCGACGCTTCGGTGTGCCAGTTCAGCTTCGTGTGCGACGGATCGCTGGCGCGGCGGCCGGTGGCGTCCCTCTGGAACCGGGCGCGGCGGATCGCGGCCGGGGCGCTGGCGGGCGCGGTGGAGCGGAGCGTGGGCACCGCGACCCATTATCATGCCGATTATGTGTTCCCCGGCTGGGCGCCGCATCTGGCGAAGCTGGCCAGGATCGGCGCGCATATCTTCTACCGCTGGCCCGGCGTCTGGGGCCTGCCGCCCGCCTTCACCGGCCGCTATGCGGGCGGGGAGCATGTGCCTGCCTTCGATCCTGCGAGCGTGACGGCGGCGGCGCGGCCGGAGATCGATTATCCGCCCATAGCCGCGCTGCCCGAACGGCGGGCCGCCAACGATCTGGGCGGGCGGATGGACCCGGCCAAGGGGTGGACGCTGTCCATCCCGGACCCGCCGCGCGATGGCGGCGCGCTTGGCCGCATGCTCGCGGCGCAGGAAAGGGGCAAGGACGAGGTGGGGGAAAGGACCGGGACGGTCGCTCTGGCGGCCGGTGATCATGCCATGGGAGAGGGCCAGCCATGATGAGGCGCTGGATCGGCTGGCTGCGGGGGCAGCCGGGCAACAGGCAGGTCATCCTCTATAGCGGGGGCGGCATGGTGGCGTTCCTGCTGTGGGCGAGCCTCGCCCCGGTGGACGAGGTGACCCATGGCCAGGGCCGGGTGATCCCGTCCAGCAAGGCGCAGGTCATCCAGTCGGCCGAGCCCGCGACGATCGAGGAGATCCTCGTCCGCTCGGGGCAGAAGGTCGGCAAGGGGCAGTTGCTGGTGCGCCTGGACGATGCGCTGCTGGCGTCGGAACTGGGGCAGTTGCAGGCGGAGACCCGCTCGCTCACCGCGCGCGCCGGGCGGCTGGAGCAGGAAGGCACGGGCACGGGCGCGGTCTGCGCCACGGGCGGGCCTGAATGCCAGCAGGAACGGGCGCTGGCCGCAGTCCGCCAGTCGGCGCTGCGCAGCAAGCAGGACGCCTTGTCCGCCCAGGTGGACCAGCGCCGCCGCGAACTGGGCGAGGCGCAGGCGACGATCGACAGCCTCACCGGCAGCGTGCAGCTGGCGCGCCAGCGGGTCGGGATGCTGGAGCCGCTGGCCGCCAAGGCGATCATCCCGCAGACCGAACTGCTTGATGCCAGGCGCGACCTGGTCGACGCTCAGGGCCGCCTCAACGCCGCCCAGCAGCAGGCCTCCCGCGCGTCCGCCGCGATCCGCGAGGCGCAGGCGCAACTGTCCGAGGCCCATTACCAGTTCCGTCAGGACGCGCTCAACGAACGCAGCCAGCTCGAAGCGAAGATCGCGGTCAACAGCGAATCCCTGCGCGGTGCGAAGGGCCGGGCGCAGCGCGCCGAAATCCGTTCCCCGGTGGACGGCGTGGTCAATGACGTGCAGGTGACCACCATCGGCGGGTTCGTCACCGCCGGGCAGAAGATCATGCAGATCGTCCCCATCGGCGACAAGCTGCTGGTCGAAGCACGGGTCAAGCCCAACGACATCGCATTCATCAAGACCGGCGACCGCGCGGTCGTGAAGGTCACCGCCTACGACTTCTCCATCTATGGCGGCCTCACCGGCACCGTGCAGCAGGTCTCCGCCGACAGCGTCTATGACGAAACCACGCGCGAAGCCTATTTTACCGTCATCGTCGAAACAGACCGCGCCTGGCTCGGATCAGCCACACGCAAACTCCCCATCACTCCGGGCATGATATGTGATGTCGAAATCCTCACAGGACAAAAATCCGTCCTCGCATACCTCCTCAAACCCATCATCAAAGCAAGAGAAGAAGCTCTGAGAGAACGGTGATTTTATGTGATAGGTAATTCCGGGGGAGAACTGAGATGAAAACACAGTCAAGGGGCTTTATCCAGCTCATAGGGCAAGATGATCTTTTTACGGCCTGCATCAGCCATTTACTGGAAGAGAGCGGGTTTGAGCTATGCGACTATGTGAAGCAAGTGGATGATTTCCAGGAAGTGAACAGGCCCTTTTTAGAGGGAATAACTGTAATATTAACCGGCAATGAAGTTGACAGCGGCATAATAGCTAATATCGGCAAGGCTTATCCAAAATCATCTGTAATTATAATGACAGATGCCCCGAGGGAGTCTTACGCTTATTGGCAGCATGTGGTGTGTGTTGAGAACAGCGTCACAGTGGATGGGTTAGTCGAAACGATTGATAAGTCGCAGCCGGTAAGGCCTCTGGCAGGTTGCTGAGATCCATTTGCCGCTGACGCACCCATTTCACAATGGCTTCTCAAGGAAGGCCGCGGTGCCCCATGGCCAAATGCAGTTGTTGTGCCTCCGGGCATAAGCGATTGCGATACCATTCATGCCGACATCTGATTTTCCGCTGCCGGGGCGGACGGCTATCATTTGGGGCCTAAGATGCGTCTCCAATGGGCGAGCGCGGCATGAGCGGGAGCGGAGATGAAGGCGGACAGTCTGGCGGGAAAGCATGTCGTCGTCGTAGGCGGGAGCCAGGGCATCGGGCTGGCGGTAGCGCGGCTGGCGGGCGATTGCGGCGCGCGGGTCACGATCATGGCGCGTAATCCGGGCCGGCTTGCCGAGGCCAAGGCAATGATCGGCGGCAGCGCGGCCGCCGTCTGCGACATCGCCGACGAGGCTTCGGTCGCCGCCGCCTTTGCCGATGTTCCTGAAATCGACCATCTCGTCGTCACCGCAGGCACTTTCGGGGTGGAAGGGCCGAAGCGATCCTTCGTCGAAGCGCTGCGCGAAGATCTGGAGCAGGTCGTAAGCGTGCGGATCTGGGGGCATTTCAACGTCGTACGCGGCGCGCGGGCTAAACTGGCCGAGCGCGCGACGATCACGCTGTTTTCGGGCGCCGCCGCATGGCGTCCTGTGCCAGCGCTGGGCGAGGCGGCGAGCACCATGGCTGGGATGGACAGCTTCGCCCGCAATCTGACGGTCGAACTGGCGCCGGTCCGCGTGAATGTGATCGCGCCGGGCCCTGTCCAGTCTCCGGCGCTCGCGCGTCATTCGGGCCCTGCTTATGAGAAGATGCTGGCCCATTTGGCCTCCACCTTGCCAAGCCGTTACGTCCCGACGACCGGGGATATTGCCGACGCGGTGCTGTTTGCGATGCGCAATCCCGCGCTGGCGGGCGCGGTTCTCCATGTCGATGGCGGCGCGACGCTGGTCTGACGCGGTACGCTGGCGCGGCTTGCTTCGATAATCAGGAGGATAAATGCCATGTTGTTCGAGCGGGTGGATCGCGTCATCGCTGTGGTGGATGATATCGACAAACTGCCGCGTGGCGCATCCGGTAACGGCTGGGACTTTCGCCCGCGACGGCGGTGAATATGCGAGCGAAGGTGCGCGCGCTCGAATAGCCGAGGCTTTCCGCCACATCCTCCACCGACCGCCTCGTCCTTTTCAGGATGTCCTTTGCGATGTCCACGCGCAATCTGGTCAAATAGGCGAACGGCGTTTCGCCTATGGTGCTACGGAAATGTTCCGCCAGCTTGGACCGTGAGCAGCAGCCGGCCGCGGCAAGCGTGCCCAGATGCCAGCGCCGCCCCGGATGATCGTGCATTGCGCGCAACACTTTCGAGACGATCGGATCGTTCAGCCCCTTCAGCCAGCCACTTTCGTGCGGTGTTTCGGCCAGCCATGTCCTCAGCGCAGCGGTAAGCAGCAGTTCGATGATCCTGAGGGAAATGGCTTCATAGCCGAAAACATGCCGCTGCCGCTCAATGGCGATGAAATCAGCGGTCGCCGCCAGCCACGGGCGAATGGCCGGATCGAGTCGACGAAAGACCATCAGGGCAGGCAAGTGGGCAAGCAGTTGATCGGAACCGGGCCGATCGAACATGATCAGCCCGGATGTCATCACCAATGCAGGCGGCGCGGTTCCGATTTTGAGCAACAACGGCTCGCTCAAGCCATTGTCATGCGACCATATCGGCAGATTATCGCGTTTCAGAATATCCTGGATGCCGGAGATCACTGGATCTTCCCCCATGGCGATGCGATGCGGCAAGCCATGGGGAAGCAGAACCAGATCGCCTGCACCCACATGATGGCTTTCGCCTTGCGCCGAAACCCAGCCTTGCCCCTTGGTTACATAGTGAAAAAGCGAGCCGCCGCTGGAGGCGAGATCGACTCCAGAGTCTTCGCCAAGACGGGTTTCGGCAAGGAGGGGCGCCGCCGCGCGGAGACCGCAGAGAATTGAAGCGACCAGATCCATCTGGACTGATTGTACCAAGTTTAAAACTATGAGGCCATTCTAATCCAGTGATCAGCGGGATACAGATCTTATCAGAACTTATAATTGCTGGGAGAGATGCGATGTACCCGTTGGGTGAGGCTCAAAAGCCATGGCCTGAAAACCAGTGGTATATCGCCGCCACGACCCAGGAGGTCGGGCCCGGCACATTGCTCGGCCGCCGCCTGCTCGGAAAGAGGGTCGTTCTCTTTCGCGACACGGCGGGAAAGGCGCATGCCTTGTCTGGCCTGTGTCCGCACCGGATGATGCCGATGGAGCTTGGCAAGCATCTGGGCGACCTCATCGAATGCGCCTATCACGGGCTCGTCTTCGACAGGAACGGTGCCTGCGCCGCTGCCCCCACCTCTCGCAGCGTGCCCGGCTGCTCTCTCACGCGATATCCGCTGGCCGAGACAGGGCCGCTGCTGTGGATCTGGATGGGCGATCCAGACATGGCCGACAGTGTGCCGCTACCCAGGACCGACTTCGTGGGGATCGGCGTGCCCGGCTGGCGGGTGGACGTGGCGGGCTATTTCCATCTCAAGGCGCGCTATACTCTGCTTGTCGACAATCTTTTCGATCTCAGCCACCTCAGTTACATTCACGCCAGTATTGTTGGGGATCCAAAAAATAATACGCTGCCCTTGGAAGAAGCCGCCTTCGTCGAGGATGACGGCCGCACCTTCTTCCAGCGCGTCAGGGACGATTTTTCATCGCAAGACGATTATCACCGGTTTCTCGACCCGCGCATGGGTGAAAGAATGTGCGCGGGTTTCCAGACAGAGATGATCGCGCCCGGACTGATCAGGGCCGGAGACGTACATTGGTGCGGCCCGGACAGGCGGACCGCGCCGGTCGGTTACAGCAACTTCAATCACGCTTTTACCCCGGAAAGTGAACATTCCACCCATTATTGGACTTTTCTTTCCAGGAATTACGATACTAGCAATGACATGACGAGCGCGCGCCAGGTCGAACAGAATAATGCCGTGGTGGCGCAGGATATCGATGCGCTTGAAGCGATCGAAACTGCGTTGCAACAGGGAAACCTGCCGCCCGAGATTTCCATGAAACAGGATTTGGGCGGAATGCGCGCGCGGCTGCGCCTGATCCAGATGATCAACAGAGAAGCGGCTGCCCAAGCGTGAATCGCGACTGGTGCGGGTGCTGCTTGAACAGGTGAGCGGCGCTTGCCGAGATGGTACTTCCGTCAGGATGCTTCGGCGCGGAATTTCCAGTTCGCGCCGTCCGGTTGTAAGTCTTTGCCCTTCCAACTGACGGCCGGAACGGGGCGCGATCCTTCTGGAAAGCGCCCCACCATTTGGCCGGATCAATATTTGAATCGGGCTTCGATGCCGAAGGTTCGTGGATTGATGACTGTACGTTTATAGTAGCGCAGCACCACGCCATCATTGAGGCCGACGCGAGAACGGTCATTGGCAACCGACGCGACGGCATATTTGTCGAAGATATTGTTGGCGAACAATCCGATACTGTATTTGTCCGTTTCATACCCCAGCGATGCGCGATGCAGGACATAGCCGGGCAGTTTGTCGCCGAAGGCGCGGTCCCAGCCGAGCCGCGTTACCACATTTCCGCGGTAGGTGGCGGTCCAGTTGCCGACGATGCTGCCGTCGCCGAACGGATGAGAGTAGGTCGCGCCCAGGCTGCCGCTGTTCTTGGCCGAACCGGGCAGGCGATCGCCCGAAAGCGCGTCCAACTGGACGGGAACGCTGGGATAAGTGCCAGCCGGATCGTTCACGGCGATGACGGCGGGCACATCCTGGGTCAACTTGGCATTGACGTAGGAATAGGTTCCCTGGATCGATAATCCCGGCAAGGGCCGTAGCTGGAACGAAGTTTCGAACCCTTCGGACTTCGCCTTGCCGCCATTCACCGTAATGCCGACAATGCCGTTCAACGTCGCGGAATCCACTTGGATGCCGTCCCATTTGATCTGGAAGACGTTGAAGTTGAACGTCAGCTTGCGATCGAAGAACTGGGTGCGAATGCCGATTTCCGCATTCTTGGTGGTATCCGGGCCATATTGGAGTTCATTCGGCAGGCCGCAGACATTTTGCGCTGGTGGCGGCTTCAATATGGGTGGGCAAGGCGCGACGGAGTTTGGGCCGCCAATGCGATACCCCTTACTGTACGTCGCATAGAGCATGACGTCCGGCGTGAAGTTGTAGGAAGTGTTGAACTTCCATACCGTCCCGCTCTTCTTCGCACTGCCGCCTGCCGCTTCAGCATCATAGGGGCTGAGCGGATCGCCCAGCAACGGGGTCACGGCCCGCCCCCTGATGTTCGATTTATATTGAAACCAGCGGGCACCAGCAGTCACCTGCCACTCCGGCGTGACGTGGAACGTGCCTTCGCCGAAGATCGCCTTTTCAGTGATTTTCGAACTTGTGTAGGAGGCGTATTCAATCTCTTCGGGATTGGTCGCCAGGTCGACCCAGGGATGGCCCGGAATAATCTCATGATAGTCGTTTTGCAGCTTCTGTTCGTTATAGAAGCCGCCTATCACCCAGTTGAAGGGGCCGCCATGGCGTGAAACGAAGCGTACTTCCTGGTTGAACTGCTTTCGGCTGTTGACGCTTTCATTATAGCTCGAAAAGGCGGGAAAGGTTTCGTAACCATAGTCGAGATCGAGCAACAGGTCGGTATTGTCCAATGTTCGGACATTACGCACATTGGTATAGGCGGTCGTCGCAACAAGATCGGCGAAGTCGGCGATGTTCGCATTGACCTCCATACTGCCAAGATGTGCGCGGCGGTTCACTGGTTCCAGATAGCGCGCGCCATTTTCATAGCGGCCGGTCCCCAGCACTCCATTGCTGTTATACTGGCCGCCATCGGTCTTCGTCCGCTGGAAGGCGTAGGTGAAGTTGACCGACAAATCCGGGTTGAATTCGACCAGCAACTGGTTGCGGGTGGTGAATGTCTTTTCGAAATTCACGTCCTTGCGGGCGGCGAGGTTCGCCGCATAGTCAGCATCCGTTACGCCGCCGGGGCCGCTGGGCTGCGGAAAGGACACGCCCGGTTCCTGGAGCAGAAGCGGAGAATCGATGAAGCCGGGATCATAATAATAGCCGGTGGCCGAACGGAAGGCGACATGATCCCGGATGATCGGGATGTTGATGACGCCGTCCAGCTGGAACCCGGCTTTGCCACTATGATCCTTTCCATAGAGACGGCCATGCACTTCGCCGCCGATGGCCGTCAGGTCAGGGCGATTGGGTATGTTGCGGATCGCGCCAGCGAGCGTGCCGAGGCCGTAGAGCGTGCCCTGCGGCCCAAGCAATGTTTCGACCCGCGCGATGTCCAAAAGCTTGAAGTCATAATAGAGAGGAACCTCGCCTAAATAGACGCCAAGAGCGTCGTCATAGGAAAGACCTGTCGAATCAGTGTCGGAAGCATTGAGACCACGAAGTACGATCGTTCCGGTCGATCCGGGCCCGGTGTCCGAAATCGTCATACCGGGCGTAAAGTCCGCTAGATCACGGACATCGTCGATCCGCTGCCTGGACAATTGCTCTGCACCGATGGCAGTGATGTTGATCGGTACGTCCTGAATTGTGACTTCCCGGCGAGTGCCGGTCACGATGATCTCGTTGGCGTCACCATCTTGTGTGGCACCTTGCGCGATAGCCGGAGTGGTTCCGGCGCCCATCAATATGGTCGCGCCTAACAGCGTGTTCCGAAACAATTTCATAGTCACTCCGACCCCCTTGCGGTTGAGCCTTTAAGTGACATCCCTCCCATTGGCGCTCTGGCCGGACCGGCGCCTTGTCAGATTGCTTGTTGGCCTGTCGGCTCTGATATTCATGGCGCAGCCGCTTTTCCCGGCGGACGTGCTGGAACAAGTGTTGCCGTGCTGACCTGTTCTTCGATCATTTCGCGAATCTATCGGCAGGCCTGCCATGCTCAAAGAACCGGCGAGCATCACGGGCGGCATGTCATCCGCCATTATTGCGCTGCTGGCCTGAATTCGATCCACTTGCCCTCGCTTCAATTGTCGTACTTCGGACTTCAACCTTCCCGCTTCGGCATTTCGGCCTACAATCACTGACACGGTATGGATATTACCTAACGCGTCAAGCGTAATATTTTTGCGCCTGCTCAGTATGAGCGAAATCTATATTGCGGTGCGTAAAAATGGCTTGTTTAGGGCCTTTTCGATTTTACCCCTTCGGATTTTCCGAGCCATGTTCGGCTATGCTGCCGTCCCACCGCCGAAGGTGTCCCGGCCGATTCGCGAATGAGTCTGCTCTTCCGAATCGTTGTTCATGGGCATCGCGGAAAACCAAGTATATCGGGCGTTCATGAAGTAAGCTGACCGTGCTGCAACGGGCACCGGACTCCAAGTGAGCTCAGGTGTTTGCGGTCGCAGCACCTGCTCAACATTATTACTTTTTTTTGGGCTTGTAATATTCCTCCCAAGGCAGCAGGATCAGTCATGACGATGTTGCACTGCGAAAGGGGATCGAATCATGGTCAGGCTGATCAGCAAGGCAGGCAGGGTCGCACTATTTGCCAGCGCATTGTTGCTCGCATCCTGTTCGCAAGGGCCGGACCCGAAGGCAGAGCAGCGAAACGAGTTCAATATCGGCTGGTCGATCTATGCCGGATGGATGCCCTGGCCCTATGCCCAGCAGGCGGGCATCGTGAAGAAATGGGCCGACAAATACGGGATCAAGATCAATGTCGTTCAGGTGAACGACTATGTGGAATCGATCAACCAATATACGGCGGGCAAGTTTGACGGGGTGACCGTCACCAACATGGACGCGCTCACCATACCCGCTGCTGGCGGCAAGGACAGCAGCGCCATCATCGTGGGCGATTATTCCAACGGCAACGACGGCATATTGCTGAAGGGCGCGAACCAGTTGCGCGCGATCAAAGGTCAGCAGGTCTATCTCGTCGAACTGTCCGTTTCCCACTATCTGCTGGCGCGGGGCCTAGAGACCGCAGGCCTCAAGCCTACCGATGTCAAAACCGTGAATACATCCGATGCCGATATCGTCGGCGCGTTCGGCAGCCCGCAGGCCAAGGCCGTGGTCGCCTGGAATCCGCAGCTTTCCGTCATGAAGGCTCAGCCGGGGGTAAGCGAAGTCTTCAGCTCCGCCCAGATTCCAGGTGAGATACTCGACCTTCTGGTCGTCGATACTGCAACGCTCAAGGCCAATCCCAATCTGGGCAAGGCGCTGACGGCAATCTGGTATGAGACTGTCGCCCTGATGCAGCGGCAGGACGCCCAGGGGAAGGCGGCGCGCGCGGCGATGGCGAAGCTGGCCGGGGCGACTCCCGAAAGTTTCGAAAACCAGTTGTCGACCACGCATCTCTATACTGATCCCAAGGCCGCGGTGACTGCCACATCCGCTCCAGCGCTGGTCAAGACGATGACGCAGGTGCGCGATTTCAGCTTTTCCAAGGGGCTGTTCAAAGGCGCGTCGTCGGCCGATGCCGTAGGTATTGCCTTTCCGGGCGGCAAGACGCTGGGTGATCCGCAGAGGGTGACGCTGCGGTTCGATGAAAGCTTCATGAAACTGGCTGCGGACGGAAAGCTCTGAACCAGTTCGTTTCGATCTTGTCGAAAGTGATGTGACGATGCGTTGGGTGAACCGACATGCTCGCCGAGGCGACCGCATCTTCCTGGGTGCGCTGCCGATCCTGTTGCTGGTCCTGCTCTACCTGTTTCTGGCGGCGCAGCGCCATGCGGCCAATCCGATGGATAAGATTCTGCCGCTGCCTGGCAGCATGGCAGACGCCATGTCGGTGCTGCTTTTTCAGAAAGACCAGCTCAGCGGCCAGTTCGTCTTCTGGGCCGACACGCTGGCCAGTCTCCAGCGGCTTGGCATCGGGCTTGGTATTGCGACGTTGTCGGCACTGGCTGTCGGCCTGGTGCTGGGCGTCCTTCCGCCGGTGCGTGCCACCTTTGGCCCGCTGGTGACGGCGATTGCGGTCATCCCGCCCATCGCCCTGCTGCCGATATTGTTCATTGCCTTGGGTCTGGGAGAGACCGCGAAGGTGGCGCTGATCGTCATCGGCGTCGCGCCGGTCATGATGCGCGACATCGCGGCCTATGTCGCAGGCCTGCCGCGTGAGCAGATCGTCAAGGCGCAGACGCTGGGCGCAAGCTCATGGCAGATCATGATCCGGGTCGCACTGCCGCAGGCGATGCCACGGCTGCTGCATGCCATGCGCCTGTCGCTGGGCCCTGCCTGGGTATTCCTGATCTCGGCCGAAGCGATCGCGTCCGACGTCGGCCTTGGCTACCGGATCTTCCTGGTCCGCCGGTATCTGGCGATGGATGTGATCATCCCCTATGTCGCCTGGATCGCAATCCTCGCGATCCTCATGGATGCAGCGCTTACCGTTGCCAGTCGACGGCTATACCCCTGGGCACATGGAGCAAGCCATTGAGCGCGCTCCTTTCCCTCCGCGACATCTGGGTCGAATATGGCGACAAGATCGTGCTCGAAAGGGTCGACCTTGATATCGAAGCCGGTTCCTTCGTCTCGATCGTCGGCCCTTCCGGCGCGGGAAAGAGCAGCCTTCTGCGCGTCGTCCTGGGGCAGGAAGTGCCCACCAGGGGGACCATATTGCTTGACGGAGAAAGGCTGAAGCCCGAATGCGGGCCCGACCGCGGCGTCGTGTTCCAGCGCTATTCGGTATTCCCGCACCTTTCGGCGCTGCAAAACACGATATTCGGCCTTGAATGCGCCAAGGCGCCCCTGACGGCGCGGCTGTTTGGCGGCGCGCGCCGGAGGGCGATGGCGGAGGCGGAAGAGATGTTGCGGGCGGTTGGACTTGGCGACGCCCTCCACCTCTATCCAGCGCAGATGTCCGGTGGCATGCAGCAGCGGCTTGCCATCGCCCAGGCGCTGATCAAGCGTCCGCGCATCCTGCTGCTGGACGAGCCGTTCGGCGCGCTGGACCCCGGCATCCGGGCGGACATGCACGCGCTGATCATGCGGTTGTGGCGAGACTATTCGCTGACGATCATCATGGTGACGCACGACATCAGGGAAGCGTTCACCCTGGGCACGCGGGTGCTCGCGCTCGACAAGCGCCGTCACGACCCGCACGCCCCCCACCGGTTCGGCGCCACCGCGGTCTATGATCTTCCGCTGCGCCGCCGCGCCGATCCGGCGCCCAGCGAAGAAGCGGCCGCCGAGACCAGCCAGCAGAATGATGAGGAGGAGGTTGGAAATGGCTAGCGACAGCGGAAGCCTGGCCAGGCTCAGCATGAGCCTGTCGAGCGATCTGTTCCGTCAGCTCGACGCCATGGTGGAGGAACGCGGGTTGCCCTCGCGCTCGCAGCTTATTGCCGAGCTGATTCGTCATGCGCTGGCCGAGCATGAGGCCCTTACCCGTCCCGACGAGATGCTCGCGGGCACGATCACCATGGTCTACCGGGGCGATCGGGGACGGGTGCGGCATCAACTCGCCCAAACCCAGGCCGATTATCTCAAGGAGGTGATCTCCTCCCAGCATGTGTTCCTGGAAGGGGACCAGTCGCTTGAGGTCCTGCTGGTCCAGGGCCCCGCATATCTGCTGAAGGAATTATGCGACGCGCTGCGCAGGGTACGCGGCGTCCAGCAACTCCAGCTTGTCACGACCACCGCGCTGCTTCCGCCGCTTTATGAGCAGGAAGAAGGCGGCTCCAAGGGAAATGCCGCATGACCGAGACGCTCGCCAATCCATCTGCCGCCCGCGATCATGCCCGCGCCATGGCGGGGCGGGTGGTCGAAGCCATGCCGGTGCTGCCCCCGGTGGCGGACGACCTTCCGGCCGATGTGGCCGCGACCGACCTGCTGTGGGAAGAAACGATCGCGGCAGGCGGCTATGCCTCCCGGCTGCTGCCGCGCGGATCGCGCCTGCGCCTGATCGACCTTGCGGGCGACGCCTGCGCCTCGATCCTGCTGTTCAACGCCGAAATGCCGACCGAGCGGCTGAATGTTGCTGACACGGTGAAGGTGCAGTGGAACGCTTATCTGGGACAGGGCAAGCTGCTCCTTTCGGACATGGGCCGCGTTCTCATGAGCATTCTGGAAGACGGCGCGGGCACGCACGACACCTTCTGCGGGACGTCCAACGCAGCGACGAATGCCGCGAAATATGGCTCTGGAGCCAATAGCGGGCCTTGCCCCAACGGGCGCGACCGCTTTCTGCTCGGTGCGGCCAAGCATGGCCTTCAGCGGCGGGACGTCCACCCCTGCGTCACTTTCTTCAAGGGCGCGAAGATCGAGGCCGATGGCGCGATCACGCCGATGATCGGGCCCTTTCCTCCGCAGCGAAGCATCGTGGTGCGGGCGGAGATGGACGTGATCATGGTCATTGCCAACTGCCCGCACGTCCTGGACCCCAGGGAGGCATATACGGTCACTCCGCTGCGCGCGACCGCCTGGCGCGGGCCCGTGACGGCTGAGGACGACCCGATCCGCAACGCGACGCCAGAGGGGCTGCGCGCCTTCCAGAACGTCGATGACTATTACCGCCGATAGGAAGGAACAGCTTCCCATATGAGCTTTGATCCCCATTTGCAGGGCCTCCCCGGGGCCGTCCTCCACGACGTGACCGTGCCCGCGCGGGCGCCGTGGCTGCACCATGTCGCGGCCGGGCAGACGTTGCGCATCGTCGATCTTGAGGGCAACCAGGCGGTCGACTTCCTCCTCTATGCGGCGGCGGACGATGCTGAACGCTATAGTGCGCAGGATACGGTGGCGGCGCAGGGCAACCTGTTCCTGCGCGAAGGCACGGTACTGCGATCGAACGAGGGGCGGCCGATGATGACCATCGCGGCGACCTCCGTCGAATATCATGACACGATCGGCGGCGCCTGCTCATGCGAGTCGAATACGCTGCGCTACGGCCATCACACCAAGGCCGAACATGCCTGCGTCGAGAATTTCCTGGAGGCGAACCTGCTGGAAGGCCGCGGCAAGCGCGACATCGTTTCCAACATCAACTTTTTCATGAACGTGCCGGTCGAGGATGATGGATCGCTCGGCATCGTGGACGGTATTTCCGCCCCTGGCCTGACCGTCGATCTCAAGGCGGAAATGGACGTCATCGTCGTCGTTTCGAATTGCCCGCAGATCAACAATCCCTGCAACGGATTCAATCCCACCCCTGTGCGCATGATCGTGACCGCATGAGCTTCGATACCGTACTGATCGCCAATCGCGGCGCGATCGCCACCCGCATCATCCGCACGCTGCGCCGCATGGGCCTGCGCTCCGTCGCGGTCTATTCGGAAGCGGACGAGGGTTCGCTGCACGTCGCGCAAGCGGACGAGGCTGTCTGTATCGGCCCTGCGCGGGCGTCCGACAGCTATCTCAACATCGCCGCCATATTGGAGGCGGCGCGCGCGACCGGCGCGGGCGCCATCCATCCCGGATATGGTTTCCTTGCCGAAAATGTGGAGTTCGCCGAAGCCTGCGCCGCGGCCGGGATCGTCTTCATAGGGCCGACGCCGGATAATATCCGCACCTTTGGCCTCAAGCATAGCGCGCGCGCCCTCGCCTCCGCGCATGGCGTGCCGCTCGCGCCGGGTACTGGCCTGCTCACCGATGAAGAGGAGGCGGCCGCTGCCGCCCGCGAGATCGGCTTCCCCGTGATATTGAAGGCGACGGCAGGCGGCGGCGGCATCGGCATGCGCATTTGCGAGGACGAGGCCGCCGTGCGCGAGGGATTCAGCGCCGTAGCCCGTCAAGGGCAGAGCAATTTCGGCGATGCGGGCATATTCCTCGAACGCTATATTCGCCGCGCGCGGCACATCGAAGTGCAGTTGTTCGGCGACGGGCAAGGCCGTATCATGCCATTGGGCGAGCGCGACTGTTCGCTCCAGCGCCGCAATCAGAAGGTGGTCGAGGAAGCGCCCGCACCGCTGTTGCCCGAAGCGGTCCGCAGCGACCTGATCGCTGCGGCGACCCGCCTGGGTCAGGCCGCCAGCTATCGCTCCGCCGGGACGGTCGAGTTCCTCTATGATGCAGAGCGCGAGGAGTTCTTCTTCCTGGAGATGAACACGCGCCTTCAGGTCGAGCATGGCGTCACCGAAGAAGTGATGGGCATAGACCTTGTCGAATGGATGATCCGCGGTGGTGCTGGAGATTTCAGCTTTCTCAATGCCGAGCCGCCCCGGCCCCATGGCCATTCCGTTCAGGTGCGGCTTTACGCTGAAGATCCGGCGCTCGATTATCGTCCCACGTCGGGAACGCTGACGGCGGTCGATTTTCCCGCCGACCTTCGCGTCGAAACCTGGTGCATGGCCGGCAGCGACGTCAGCATCTGGTATGATCCGATGCTCGCCAAGCTGATCGTCCATGCGCCGACCCGCGCCGAGGCAATCGCGAAGATGCAAGCCGCCCTCGACCAGAGCCGGGTCGACGGCATAGAAACGAACCTGCGGTGGCTGCGCGATGTGGTCCGCTCTGACGCGTTCGTGAGCGGTGAAGTTTCCACCCGCGTTCTGGAAGGTATCAGTTCCCAATCCCGCAGCATTCGGGTGATCAGCGGCGGCACGGCCACCACGGTGCAGGACTGGCCCGGCCGCCAGAAGCTGTGGGCCGTTGGTGTGCCGCCGTCCGGCCCGATGGACGATCAATCATTTCGCCTTGGCAACCGGGTGCTGGGCAACCCGGAAGGCACGGCGGGCCTTGAAGTGACCGTTACGGGTCCGGCGCTGAGCTTTACCGCACCGGCGCGCATCTGCCTTATGGGCGCCGATTTCGCCGCGACGCTCGATGGCGATCCGGTTTCGCGGGGAGTGGCGATCGATGTCGCCGCCGGGCAGACGCTGGCTCTCGGACGTGCGGTGGGTGCAGGCCTGCGGGGCTATATCCTGTTCGCTGGCGGCCTGGACATCGCCCCTTATCTCGGCAGCCGCAGCACTTTCGAACTGGGGCAATTCGGCGGTCATGCAGCGCGCCGCCTGCTGGCAGGGGATACCCTGCACCTGGCTGACGAAGAGACGGATGCGCCGCTGCCATCCGTCACCGTGCCCGCCCTCACCACGGAGTGGACATTGCGGGTGCTCTATGGCCCGCACGGCGCGCCTGACTTTTTCACCGATGCTGACATTGAGGCGATCATCGCGGCCGAATGGCAGGTGCACTACAACAGCAATCGAACCGGCGTGCGCCTGATCGGGCCCAAGCCCCAATGGGCGCGCGCCGACGGGGGCGAAGCAGGGCTGCACCCATCCAACATCCATGACAATCCCTACGCCATCGGTGCAGTCGATTTCACTGGCGACATGCCGATCATCCTGGGACCGGACGGGCCTTCGCTGGGCGGGTTCGTCTGCCCCTTCGTGGTGATCGCCGCCGATCGCTGGAAGATCGGGCAACTCGCGCCCGGCGACAGGCTCCGCTTCGCTCCCGTCAACATCGGCGACGCGATAGCGGCGGACGGGCTCCAGCGGCGGCTGATCGCATCAGGTACGGTCGAGGATTCAGGTCCCGCCCGGCCAATTGAGATGCTTTCGCCGATCCTGGCCGAAATTCCTGAGGGGCCGGGCCGTCCCCATACCGTCTATTGTCAGCAGGGCGATCGCAATATCCTGGTGGAATATGGGCCTATCGTGCTCGACATCGAGTTGCGAATCCGGGTCCATGCATTGATGACGGAGCTGGAGCGGCTCAATCTTCCCGGCACGATAGACGTGGTTCCGGGCATCCGTTCGCTGCAATTCCACTTCGATGGCAAGCTGCTTGACCAGCGTGCCGCGCTGGCTGCGCTCATCGCGGCCGAAGAGAGGCTGGGCGATCTGGAGGATTTCACCATTCCCTCCCGCATCGTCCATCTGCCGCTGAGCTGGCGCGATCCGGCGACGATCGAGACGATCGAAAAATATATGAGCGGGGTGCGCGCCGATGCTCCCTGGTGCCCGGACAACATTGAATTCATTCGCCGCATCAATGGCCTGCCAGACGTACCGGCGGTGGAGAATCTGATATTCGAGGCGAACTACCTCGTCCTGGGGCTTGGCGATGTTTATCTGGGTGCGCCAGTGGCCACTCCTGTCGATCCCAGGCACAGGCTGGTCACCACCAAATATAATCCCGCGCGCACCTGGACACCGCCCAATGTGGTGGGGATCGGCGGGGCTTATATGTGCATCTATGGGATGGAGGGTCCGGGAGGTTATCAGCTTTTCGGCCGGACCATCCAGGTCTGGAACACCCATCGCCAGACGGATGCATTTATAGAGGGCAAGCCCTGGCTGCTGCGCTTTTTCGATCAGATCCGTTTCTATCCGGTCAGCGCGGACGAACTCGTCGAATGGCGTCGTGACTTCCCCACCGGGCGGCGATCGATCCACATCGAGCCATCGGAATTCCGGCTTGCCGACTATCGCGCCTTCCTGGTGGAAAATGCATCGTCCATCGCCGAGTTCGAAGCGCGGCGGCAAGCGGCGTTCGATGAGGAACGGGCCGAATGGCAGCGCAGCGGCGAGTTCGACCGCATTACCGACCTTGCCGAAACCGATGCGCCTGGATCGGAGGCGATCGACGTCCCCGATGGCGCTGCCCTGGTCGAGACGCCGTTCGGCGGAAGCATATGGAAATTGCTGGTCGCGGTCGGCGACGAGGTGAAGGCTGGCGACACGATCGCCATTATCGAGGCGATGAAGATGGAATGTGCAGTGCAAAGTCCCGGTACGGGAACGGTGGCGGCCCTTTATGTGCAGGAACGTCAGGCTTTGCAGCCGGGCGCGCCGATGCTGGCGCTGAGGGCGCAGGCATGATCGCGCTCGACCGCCGCAGCGTGATCGCGATCGCCCGGGAGGTGAACGCCGCGAGGACCAGCGCCGCCGCCGTGATGGAGGAAACAGTCGAACGGCTGACGGCTTATGATGCCGTTCAGCCGCAGATCTGGATCAGCCGACGGAGCGCAGAGGATTTGATTGCTGCTGCCCGTGCGATCGATGCCCGCGTCGCAGCGGGCGAGGAGCTGCCTCTGGCGGGCGTCCCCTTCGCGGTGAAGGACAATATCGATGTGGCCGGGCTTGAAACGACCGCCGCCTGTCCCGCTTTCGCCTATCGCCCAGGTAAATCCGCGACGGTTGTCGATCATCTGGTGGCAGCCGGGGCGATCTGCGTCGGGAAGACCAATCTCGATCAGTTCGCCACCGGACTGAACGGCACGCGCAGCCCTTATGGCGCACCGCGCAACGCCTATAATCTTGCCTATGTGAGCGGCGGGTCCAGTTCAGGCTCCTCCGTTGCCGTGGCGGCCGGGCTGGTCGCTTTCGCGCTGGGCACCGATACGGCTGGGTCGGGCCGGGTTCCTGCCGCCTTCCAGCATCTGATCGGGTTCAAGCCAAGCAAGGGACGGTGGAGCAATTCGGGCCTGGTGCCAGCGTGCCGCACGCTTGACTGCATCACCGTCTTCACCGGCGACACTGGCGATGCCCGTCTGCTCGACCGGGTCATCGCCAGCTTCGATCCGGCAGACGCTTATTCAAAGCCGTTGGCTAATCGTCCGCTTGCCTGCAAGCGGATCGGCGTGCCGCGGCCTGAGCAACGGGCATGGTTCGGCGACGCGGAGTCGGAATATCTGTATGGCCGCGCGCTGGAGCGGCTTGGCGGACTGGCCGAAGTGGTGGAAATCGACATCGCTCCACTGCTCGAAGCCGCGCAACTGCTTTACGGCGGACCGTGGGTGGCCGAGCGAGCCGCCGCCCTAGCCGGACTCCTGGCCGATAATCCCGGCGCAATCGATCCGACTGTGCGCGAGGTGGTGGAACCGGGGCTGGGGATCAGCGCGGTGGAGCTGTTCAACGGCATCTACAGGCTGGCCGAACTCAAGCGCCATGCCGACACGCAGTGGGCGGAAATCGACCTGCTGGCCTTTCCGACCACCGGATCGACCTACCGGGTTGCCGAACTGCTCGCTGCGCCGGTCGCGCTCAACAGCGCGCTCGGCTTCTACACCAATTTCGTGAACCTGCTCGACATGGCGGCCGTCGCCATTCCGGCCGGCAGCCGCGCCAATGGCACCGGCTTTGGCATCACCCTGATCGGGCCTGCCGACACTGATCGCGCCCTGCTCGATTTTGCGGACGCCTATCTCGCCGCCGCCAATCTTCCTTCTCCACCGCCACTTGATCTGGAGGGCAAAATGCAGACCGTGAAACTCGCCGTCGTCGGCGCGCACCTGAAGGACATGCCATTGCACTGGCAACTTACGTCGCGGGACGCCAGCTTCGTGGGCGCATTCGAAACCGCGCCCACCTACCGCCTCTATGCGATGGCGGACAGCGTGCCGCCCAAACCGGCGCTGGTGCATAGCGAAGATGGCGGGCCGATCGCGCTTGAGGTCTATGAGCTGGGCGTGGCCGAGTTTGGAAGCTTCGTTGCCGAAGTGCCCGCCCCGCTGGCGATCGGCACGGTGACGCTGGCCGACGGCAGCAGCGTCAAGGGCTTTGTCGCCGAGCCGCGCGCGGTGACCGGGGCGGAGGACATTACCGCCCTGGGCGGCTGGCGCGCCTATATCGACCGGAAGGGATGATCATGTCGAAGCTTCCCATTCTTGGCGCGGTACTGGCGGCGGGTTTTTCCGCCGCCGCCGCCGCCGCCGCCGCTCCGGCTCATGGCGAGCAGGTGATCCAGGTCCCCGGCTTTGCCGACTTCCTGGCGGTCGACGGGGATAGCGTCTGGGCGACCAACGACGCCCGCGTGGAGCGGTGGTCGCGGCAGGGCAGGATCGCTTTGGTCCCGATGTCCAAACCATGCGGCGCAATGGCGATATTGGGCGATGATTTGTGGGTGGCTGATTGCAAGGAACAGGCGCTCGTCAGGATCGACAGGCACAAGGCGCAAAAGACCGCCACCATCCCGACCGGGATCGCCAATCCCAAGGGCGAGCTTAACGTCGTTGCCGGGGCGGGATCAATCTGGGTCGCCAGCGATCAGAAGGGCATAGTCTCACGCGTCGATCCCGCAAGCAACAAGGTGACTGCCACCATCCCGGTCAGCATGGGCACGCATTACCTGACCTTCGGCTTTGGCTCGGTATGGGCGGTGAGCAGCGAAGCGGGGACGATACAGCGCATCGATCCGGCAAGCGATACAGTGGTCAAGACCACGGCGCTCGGCAAGGAGCCCGCCTTCCTCGCTGCTGGAGAAGGCGCGGTATGGGTTCAGGAGCAGGGCGACGGATCGATTGCGCGCGTCGATCCAGCCAGCGGCGAAGTGACCGGCCGGGTCAAGGTCGGCGAAGTGCTGAAATATGGCGATATCGATACAGGCGCGGGAATGGTGTGGCTGCGCACCACGGAGGACCAGACCTTCGTCGCTATCGACCCTGAAACGCTGACCGTGAAGGCGCGGGTGGGCAAGGCCGAGGGCAGCGGGGCGCTGCGCTTCACGAGCGAAGGCCTGTGGACTTCGGCCCATGACGTGCAGACGCTGACCTGGTGGCCTGATCCGGCAAGGCTGGCGAAATAATCGATGTCCCCGCCGCCTCGTCAAATCATCGAGGTGACGGGGAAATCACGAATGAACTAGCGGATAGAAGCGACGCGCACGGGCTTTGAGGTCATGGCGAGGCGCGATTCGATCTGGGAACGAATGTCGGCCAGAACCGCGGCGCGGCATGCCTGGGCCTTCGCTTCGGCGGCGAGGTGGACGCCAGCGAGACGGCTGCCGCAGACGGAGCTTGCAGCCTGATCCATGCGGATGGCGAGGCGCTGCTGGCCTTCGGCGGAAGCGAGGTCGATGCCCTTGAGGTCGAGGATCGCCTGATCCTGCGCGAAAGGGTTGCCGGCGGCGAAGGCGGAAGCGGGGATCGCGCATGCGAAAGTGGCCAAGGCCACAAGGCCAATCTTCATCATTGTCTCCTGTGCGTCAGACGAACGCCGCTCTCCGGCGACTGCGGATCACATAAAACGAGACAATGATTATTTCAAGACAACAATAAAGATCGTTATTTTATTACTGAACATCTACCTCATTATTACTTTGCCCGGATGACCAGCATGGTCAGCTTCTCTGGCTGCACGAACATTCCGATCGGCAGCCTTGCCTCCGTCTCGGCACCATCGACGGCTATGGTGATCGTACGCGCGTTGGGAGCGGACCATGCGCGAAGCGTTTCGACCGGCAGGCGGGCTTGCCAGCGCCGCCCGCCTTCTACCGCCACCGCATGACCGTTGATCGCGACCACAGAGCCGCGATGATCGCGATGGCCAGTGACGAGCAGGCAATCGCCCGACCGGCACTCGACCAGCCGGGTGCCCGGTTCGGGCGCGGCAATGGCGGGCGTAGCGGCAGCGGCAAATGCCGGGATCAGCATCCATCTGGCGATTGCTGACATGATCCGGTTCCTTTCCTTCACGAGACGTCGACCCCGGCCTGTTCGAAAAAGCGGCGCACCGGCTCCAGCACCGCAGCATGCCGCCTCCACCGGCCCACGGAGTCGGCGTAGATCGGCCTGCGGACCTGGGCGGCGCTGGGCGTCGAGACCGGGGCGTTATTGGCATGGAACGACAGGCAGGCGTCCGCCCAGTCGAGGCCGCAATGCGTGAGCAGCCGTTGCGTCTGGCCTTCCTGATCGGCGACGATATCCTCATAGCGAAGTTCGATGATGCGGCCGGGCAGGACCTTTCGCCACAGGCTCATCAGCCGGTCGAAGCGGACATAATAAGCGGCGATGTCGAGAAGGTCGTAGCTATAGTCATAATAGCGGGAACTGACCGCAAAGAGGTTGCGGAAGTTGCTGAGCACCGTGTCCATCGGATGGCGGCGCAGGCAAATGATCCTGGCGGCGGGCAGCGCGCATGCGATGAATCCCGCATAGAAGAAATTGCCGGGAAACTTGTCGATAAAGCGCAGCGCCGGGTCGCGGCGGTGATGCGCCGCGCGGCGCAGGAAGTCGCGCCCGATCCCGCCCATGTCAGCGCGCGCGGCGGTGGCGATCGTTTCGGCGTCCATGACCGTGGGCGTCCGCGTTCCTGCCGCCTTCTTCACGGCGAGCGGCATGGCCTGCAATTCCCCGGCGCTTTCCACCAGCGGATGCGACGACAGGATGCGATCGACCAGTGTCGTTCCGGTGCGCGGCATGCCGATGATGAAGATGGGATCTTCCGCGGGTGCTTCATGCGCTTCGGGAAGCGGCCATGCGGCTTCCACAGCGCCGAACAGCGCGGCATCGCGGGCAAAGGCATAGGGAAGCGTGCGGCGATGGTGCGCATTGGCGGCGCAAAGCCGTTCCAGCGCCTCATCCGGCCTGCCGATATCCTCCAGCTCCTTTGCCAGGGCATAGCCTAGCAACAGCCTGCTGCGGCCGTCCTTCGTGCCTGTAAGCGTTCGTGTCAGGCGATCGACATGATTATGGTCCGGCCTTTGCTTGCGCAGGGCGGAGAGGAGATGGTGGGCGCGCGCGTCGTGTGGAGCGAAGGTGAGCAAGGCTTCCAGCGCAGCCTCTGCCTCATCTGCGCGGCCGAGAAAGTTGAGAGCCGTCGCCAGATTGTAGCGATAGTTCACATTTTGCGGGTCGATCCGAACCGCTTCTTCGAAATGGCCGAGTGCGGCGGCATGATCACCCAGCCGGGCATAGACACAGCCCATCGTGTCGCGGCTGAGCGCATCCTTGGGCGGAGCCTGCTCGGCGTCGCGCAGGGTGGATGCGGCATCGCCATCCCGGCGGTCCATGATGAGGAGCCGGGCAAGTTGCGCCCGGTATTCGCCCTGCGGATCAAGCGTCACTGCTTGGCCGAGATGCTGGATGCCCGTGCCGATGCGGCCAGCGTTGGATTCTGCGAGGCCGAAGAGGAAGTGGCCTTCGGCATCTTTCGGATTATGCGCCAACATCCTGGCAGCGAGATGGCGCGCCGCCTGGAAGTCGCCCTGGGCCAGAGCGCCGCGCGCGGGACTGGCCTGCGAGGCGCGCGCCATCGTCATGCCGCGATCGCGCTCCCGATGGTTTCCCGGCCCGGCGCATCGCCATCCGCCTGATCAGGTCCGATGCTGTTTCCGCTGGCCTGGGCGGCCGCCTTGCGCGTCTTGTATCTTTCGATCAGCGGCCGGAAGGGGAAGATGGTCTGTTCCCAGATCGTCAGGCGGCGGCGGTCATCCTGACCCACCACGGCCGCTTCGCCTTCGCGATAGGTGCCGAAGATGCGATCCAGCAGGATCAGCGAATTGCCATAGTTGCAGCGGGTGCTGTCATAGTCCGTCGAATGATGGAGGCTGTGGTGCCGGATCGTCGTGAAGAAGAAGGAGTAGAAGGCCGGAGGGTCGGAGCGGACATTGGCATGAGCAAAGGTCGAGATGACGCCCAGGACATTGATGGCCGCGAAGACAGCGGTCGTTTCAAGGTCGAACAGCGCGACGATGCTGAGGCTGATCAGGACAAGTTCGATGGGATTGCCGACCGCCCCTTTGGCCGCATTCAACTGCGTCAGATGATGATGCGGGGCGTGGGTCAGCCAGAAGGGCGTCACATTGTGCATCAGCCGATGCATCCAATATTGGCCAAATTCGATGAGAAGGATCACGAGGGCGGCCTGCGCCAGCCATGGCATGTGCATGGCCCATTGCGTCGTGATGCCGAGCGAAGTCTTTGCCGCTGCCAACGGCTCCTCGCCTATCTTTTGCGATATCCATGCAATCACGGTGGCGCTGAGAACCGCATAGAACAGGTCGGTGGCAAATTCCCGCCGGTTCATTCGCCACCCGGCATGGCGTTCATGAATCTGTTCAAGCAGCAGCACGACGATCGTGATGAGCGCCGACATGACTGGCAAGGTCCAGGGCTGGTCCAGCAGGACCTTGGGACCAAAGGCCCAGAAGGACAGGACCGCCGCGATCATTACGGGCGGGACGAAGTTGAAAATCCTGTCCTTCATCGTGCTTGCCGGTGTGTTTGCCATGGCCGCGCCCATCATCGAGCGCGGCGAACCGGCGTGGATGCGGGAACGACATGAGCCCGCGCGTACATGCCGGCAAGCAGCAGATCGCCAAGCATCGTGGCGAGATGACTGAGGCGACGAGCAAGGCGTTCAGGGGACGTTGGCGAGCAGGATTTCTGTTTCGTCGGCATGGTGCAGCTCCATTCCACCAGAGGAAGCTGTGCTGCGCTGCGTCATCAGGGCAGGGGTAAAATCCCGATGGAAGCCATAGATTTAATTTATGCCCTGTTCTTGGCCCGCAACCGGCGGATCACTTCGTCCCAGAAAAGCTGGGTCGCAGTGTCTCGCGCCGCTTCGGAACGGGACAGGAGAAATATGTCGTAGGATGGCTCCGTATCCGCGTCGAGAATGGGCCAGAGCCGCTCCTTTGCGACATCCTGTTCGGCGGCGAGGATGGGTAGAAAGCCGATGCCGACCCCCTGGATGATGAGTCGCTTCGCCTCATTAATGTCTTCCGCGAGCCCGCTGACGTTGGTCCCCAGGCGATACCGGCGGCGCAGATGCGTGATCAGTTCGATCTCATCATCGCCGGTAAGGACGAAACCTTCATCCTTCAGATCGTGCAGACGGCTCAGCCGATAACCGAAATAGGGGCTGTAGCGGGAGCAATAAAGTTGCTGACGCTCCACAAGCAGCGGTTCATAGACCAGGCTGCCGCGAACGCTGCCGTCATAGCCGACGCCGATTTCAACCTCGCCCTGTTCGAGCGCATCAAGCACCTGACGCCAGGGCGAAACGCGAATTTCAATGTGGATCGCGGGATTGCGCCGATGGAAGCTGGCGATCGCCTCGTCAAATTCAGGCGATATCAGGCCGGATATGATCTGAATACGGACGAAGCCTTCGACCCGCCTGGTCGCCTGCGCGATCTGATGCGGCACCATCTGCGCCGATTCCAGCATTTCCTCGCAAAGCGTCATCATCGCCTTGCCCGCCGCCGTCATTTCGACACCCGTAGCCGTGCGGCGGAGAAGGGTGGCGCCGACATGGTCCTCCAGCCGCTTAAGCGCCGCGCTGATGCTGGGCTGCTGCCGGTTGAGTTGCCGGGCCGCCGCGCCGATGCCCCCGGCGCGGACGATATCAACGAAGGTGCGCATCAGGTTCCAATCGACCCTGCTCGCGAACTTCCTGTCGATCAGGCCCGCTCTATCATTCATCTGCCGCCTTTCCATCATCGCAGAATGACGCAGCCATAGATCAAATCAATGGAAATCATCGGAACACCACATCTTATCGTTATGACCTGTGAGGTCTAGCATGGCGGCATGACTTGTCTGCCCGTTGTCGACATATCCCATCTGGCAAGCGATCGCCTGAATGAGCGGTGCGCCGTGGCCCAGGCGCTGGACCGCGCCTGCGTTGAGGCCGGGTTCCTGTATATCAGGGGGAGCCAGTTCGACTGGACGCTTTTCCGCCGCCTGCATGCGCGGGCCCAGCTCTATTTCGCGCTGGACGACGCCGTTAAAATGACGAGCTATATAGGCCGGTCGCAGAACCATAGCGGATATGTTCCCATCGGCGAGGAGGCGTTCGGCGAGGGGGCTGGCGACCTCAAGGAAGCCTATGACGTCAATTGCGACTATCCGCATGCGGAAGGACGCCGCCCGCTGCTGGGGCCCAACATCTGGCCGGACATGGCGGGGTTCCGCGAAGATGTTTCCGCCTATTATGCCCACATCATGGACATCGGCCGGCAGCTTTTCCGCGCCTTTGCGCTGGCGCTGGGCCTGGATGAAGATCATTTCGGCCCGCACCTCGCCCATCCCCCGAGCCAGCTGCGCTTGATCCACTATCCCCATGATGAGAGCGCCGATGACAGGCCGGGCATCGGGGCACATACCGACTATGAATGCTTCACATTGCTTTTCGCCACAGCGCCCGGATTGCAAGTTCTCGACAAACAGGGCGAATGGGCCGACGTGCCCCTGATCGACGGCGCGATGATCATGAATATCGGCGACATGATGGAGGTCCTGTCCAACGGACGATATCTGGCGACGAAGCATCGCGTGAAGAAGGTCAAGGAGGAGCGTTATTCCTTCCCCATGTTCCACGCCTGCGATTATGACTATGTCATCGCTCCCGTTATGCGCGGCGAAACGCCGCGCTATGCGCCGGTCAAGGGGGGTGAGCATCTGTTCAGCCAGACAGCGCGCACTTTCGCCTATCTGAAGCAGCGCGCGGCCGCGGGCGGCCTGGTGGTGAGCGAAGGCGTGCCCTCCGGTTTCTTCGGGCAGCGGAAAGGGGCTACGGGCGCCTAGTTTAATTCGCGGGACGCGGAGCGCCGTACTATACGCCCAGCAATCTCTTGCGGAACAGCGACTTCACCAGCCTGTCTTCAAGAATGCGCCCGGCGACGTAGAGAATGGCAAATAGTCCTGCGAACACATAGGCGGCCGTGGGCGAAGGCTTGTCCTTGTCTTCGGCGTCCTTGTCCTTCTTCGGCTTTTCCGGCGTGGGAGCGCCCAGAAACTTGTCGATCGGATGTTGCGGCAACTCCATGTTCTTTTCGGGCTTTTTTTCCTCCGCCGCTGGCGCTGACGCCTTTTCCAGTTCGCCGATCGTCACCGCCGCCTGGGCAAAACCCAGGAACAAGAGGGGAGCGAGGAAGCAGAAGAGAAGCGCCCGGCTTTTCAGCCGATAGTGGAGGACGCAGCCGGGCGCGCTTTTCTGTATTTGCAGGACCCCGGCGTCGAAGACCGACATCTTGTCCTGCGCCGCCTGGTTCTTCTTGCGGAAGGTCAGCGTGTCCGCCGTCCTTTCGTGGCTGGTGCCCGGCTCCTGAAACAGGGGATCGAGTCGGCCGAAAGCATCGTCGCTCGACTGTCCGGGAATGAGCGGGAGGCTGCCCCTGATATTCCATATCCAGTCGATGAAACGCCGGTTCACGCCATTTCCCCCTTTTCCGCGCCGAATATCGGTCATTCAGCGGGCAGCACCGCAGGCTCTTCGAAACGGTCCCTGCGCAGCTTCGCCCTGATCGTCTTCCAGCCTTCGGTGAAGGGGAAGGTCATGGTTTCGCTGATCGACATCTTGCGGCCGCCCTCCATGCCCAGCAGTTCGGCTTCTCCATCGACGCAGGTGCCGAACATGCGGTCGATGACGATCCAGGTGCTGGCATAATTGCTGCGGCTAGCCTCATAGTCCTGGGAATGGTGCATGCTGTGATGTTCGGTGGTGTTGAACAGGAAACGCCACCAGCGCGGCGAGTTGAAGCGGACATTGATGTGCTGATAGGTGCCGACCGCCAGACCCAATGTACCGGCAAGCAGGGCTGCGCGGGGCAGGAAATCGAAGAACCCGCCGATCCCGAGCCCGATCAGGAAGAGTTCGACGGGATTACCGACCGCTCCCTTGTTGATGTTGAGCTGCGTGATATAGTGATGCGGCGCATGGGTCAGCCACAGCGGATACCAGTTGTGCATTCCGCGGTGCATCCAATATTGCCCGAAATCGAAGATGAACGAGATCAGAAACGCCTGCACCAGCAGCGGCAGGCCCATGAACCATGCAAACTTGTCCCAGTCGAAATTATGCTGAACGGCCTCGATCACGGCGTCGCTGCCGATATAGCGTTCAACCATGCTGAGCAGCGTATAGCCCAGACCGACATAGAAGAGGTCTGTAACCAGCTCCTTCCAGGTCAGGCGCCAGCTTTCATGGCGTGGATTGACCCATTCCAGGGCCAGCAGCAGCACCTTGAAGCCGATGCCGATGCCGATCGCGGTGGACGCTTTCGCAACGTCATTGGGGGCGTAATACCAGAATGCGATGAGCGCGAGCAGCATTGTGGGCTGAAACCAGGTGAAGACGAACTGCTTCAGCGGGCCGCCCTGGACCCGGGGAATGTTTTCCCACCCGATCGTTACCGGCGATTGAGCGCCTATCACCCTTTTACCTACGCGGACTCCGTTCATACCGCCCTCATGTCGCTTGCGTGTGTCCTGGGGGCTTTACGGAGCGCTGCTAAGGGTCACGCGTCCAAGCCCATTGAATATCAGGTCAGGCCAAGCATCCCTAAACCGCCTCATCACGCCAGTCGCGATTATGCTATAGATCCCATAGATATCGTCTATGCCGCAGGTGCGGCGCTTTGGTTTTTCGTGGCTTATAGGCGCGCTGGGGACATCCGCGCGCCGCGCGGCGGCTTACGATGGGGCTGTTTCGCCGTTACCGGTCTCCGGATGATATTTGTTTCACCTGCATACGGGAAATCAGGGATGGAGCCGGTTGTTCGTTCGCATCTCTGAACCTCGATCCTGTCGGCCGCCGCTGCGATGCCGCCATCGGCAGGCGCCGCCTATCGCACGACCTGGCGCTGGCATTTCTATGCCGGGCTGTTCGTGCTGCCTTTCATCCTGATCCTGTCGGTTGGCGATCAGCTTGGGAAGCAGATGGGTATGCGGCCCATCGGGCGATTTGCCGTCCGGCGGCGGGATCGGCTGGAACACCTCGACCCTGCCGGCCGGTGACAGCAGCACCCGATGGGGCTGCGCGCGCAACACTTGCCCCATGACCGCGCCGTTGCCGGGCACGGACTGACCCTGCGCAGCCTCCATGGCGGCGATCAGTCCTGCATCCTTCGTACGAAGACACATGGTAACGACGCCTGATCCAACGCCAAGGTCGAACAGGCGATCGCCCCGGTCTGTGGCGCGGATGGCCTCTTCGTCGATTCCCATGTCGCCAATGACGCGCGGCCCGCTCGTTTCGCGCGGCACGCAGAAGGCCAGCGAGTGGCCCCAGCTTTCCCCGTCCGGCGAAAGACTATCCCAGGCGATCGGGGTGAGCGCCGCGCCACGTTCGATACGGATTGCGCCGCGCGCGGTGCAGGCTTCCAACCGATCCGGCGCGCGGGTCATTTCCACCTGTTCTTCCGGGTCGCGGATAAACTCGCCGATCGCCCCGAAGCTGCCAATACTCCAGCCATGGGCGGGATCATCGAGAAAGGCGGCGATAAGGTCGAACGGATCTTGCGGCAGGCTCATCCGGGTCTCCGGTCATCAAGGAAGCGGACAGCGACACCATCGGCGTCGCGCAGAATTCGGACGCGCACATCGTAAAGCGTGCAGAGAAGGTCTTCCGTCACCACATCTAAGACCGGGCCTTCGGCCAGTAGGCGACCCTCCCGGATCGCGACGATGCCATCGGCATGGTTGAGCGCCAGATCGAGGTCATGGATCGCGAGGATCACTGTCCGCCCCGCATCCGCCCGCGTCCGCAACCGGCGCATGGCGTCCATCGCGTGGCGCGGATCGAGGCCAGCGGTTGGCTCATCCACGATCAGCAGTTCAGGATCGCCGACGATCGCCCGGGCCAGCATTGCCCGCGCGAGTTCGCCACCCGACAAGGCCGTGGCCGACCGATGACGCAGGGCAAGCAGATCGCAGGCGGCAAGCGCATCCTCAACTGCGGGGAGTAGAGCATCTGGCAACGCCCCAAAGGCCGGAAGGCTGGACGTGAGGCCGAGCGCCACGACCCGTTCTACGTTGACGGGCCATTCGACGCCAGCCCGCTGTGGCAGATAGGCTCGGCGCCGCGCCAGTACCTTGCGGCCGATCGCGGGCAAAGGCGTTTCGCCTAGCCGCACTGCGCCGGCATCGGGCGCGAGCAGACCCGCCGCGACGTCCAGCATCGTGCTCTTGCCCGCGCCATTGGGGCCGACGACGGCGGTTAACCGCCCGGCGGGGAAGTGCAGCGACAGGTCGTCAAGGATGGCCCGGCCGCCGCGCCGCACAACGATATGATCGAGGATCAAGTCGCTCATGCCGTCCGCCTCCGCACATGCAGGATCAGCCACAGGAAGAAAGGCGTACCGATCAGGCTTGTGAACACGCCGATATTGAGCGGCGCGCCACCGAAGATCAGCGTGCGCGTCGCGACATCGGCGAGAGTGACGAGCAGTGCGCCAGCCAGCATCGCCGGCAACAACACCCGGCCCGGCTGATGACCTACCAGTGGGCGGACCAGATGCGGGGCCATCAAGCCCACGAAACCGATCGACCCGGCGATTGACGTCGCCGCCCCGACGCTGAGCGCCGTGCCCGCAAGCGCCATCAGGCGGATGCGCGTCACCGGCACGCCCAGGCTTTCGGCCTGCACTTCGCCCAAGGTCAGCGCATCAAGCGCCCGCGCGGTGAGCAGCAGTATGACAAGTCCGGGCAGCACGAACGGTAGAGCGAGCATGACATGGTCCCAGCTCCGGTCACTGAGCGACCCCATCAGCCAGGTCATGATCTCATAGGCGGCATAGGGGTTGGGCGCGAGATTGAGCGCCAGCATGACCAGCGCCATGGTGATGCTGCTGATCGCGACGCCGGTGAGGATCAGCGCCAGCGTGCCACCGCTCCGGGCAAGCAACAGCGCGATCCCCGCCGTGACGAACCCCCCGGTCAGCGCGAACAGCGGAGTTGCCAGCCCGAAACTGGAGGCGAAGCCGAAATAGATGGCGACGACTGCGCCGAGCGAGGCGCCAGAGGTCACGCCCAGCAGCCCCGGCTCGGCCAACGGATTGCGCAGCAGGCCCTGGAGCGTCGCGCCCGACAGGCCCAGGCTCGCTCCGATCAACGTGCCGAGGATGATGCGCGGCAGGCGGATTTCCCGGACGATGAGCCCCGGCAAATCGGGCGCCGTTGAAAGCAGCGCGTCCCAGGTCTGCCCCGGCGTCAGCCACACCGTTCCAGCCAGGATGGAGAGCAGGGCCGCGCCGGTCAGCAGCAGCGTCAGGACGGGCACGAGCCAGCGGTTCACAGGTCCCTCGCCGACGCGAAAGGCAACGGGGTCTTCACCCGTGCGGCGGCGGCACGCAGTTCGGCGCGCAGGGCAATGGCGGCGTCGCCGACCATCGGCGTGCCGCATTGATAGGTGGCCTGCCGAATCGTCAGCGTGCGCGCCCCGTCCCAATAGCGGCGAACCAGCGGATGCCGCTCGACATTGTCGCGCAGGCCCGGCTTGCGGCCAAGCCCCGCGCCCTTTACCAGCAGCGTCGGTGCGGTCGCCAGCAGCACCTCTACGTCTGGCCGGCCATAGCTTGTCGCAGGCGGCCGATTGGCGACATTGTCCGCGCCCGCTGCCTCTAGGACGGCGTTGTAGAGCGATCCCTCGCTGGCGTTGAAGCCTGCGCCGTCCCAGGCGGCGACGCGCAGTCGCGGACCGGCATTGCGGGCAAGATCGGCGAGCTGCCGGTCCATCCGGGCGATCAGCGCTTCGCCCTTCGCTTCCTCTCCAACGGCCTGGGCGACCTGCCGGGTGATCCGCCTTATGTCCTCGAAGCTCTCCGCATGATCGACCTCGATCATGGGATAACCCATGCGCCTGAGCAGCACGCGGGTTGCCGCCGTGGTGAAGCTGCCCGCGACCACCAGGTCCGGCTTTTGCCGGACGACCTCCTCGGACAGGCCATGGTTGATGCCCACCCGCATCGCTTCGCGGGCCATCAGCGATCCATCAGGATCGCGCGACAGCCAGGTCACGGATGCAATCCGCTCGGGAGGCAGCAAGGCCAGGACAAGCTGATCGGCGCACTGGTTCATCGACATGACCCGCATCGGCCTCTTCGGCAAATGCGGCACGTCCGCGCTGCCGACGGGCATCGGCAGCGCGGTTAGGACCAGTCCCGCCAGAAGGGCGGCGAGACGCATCAGAAGCGGACGCGCACGCCGCCATAGCCGGCGCGGCCGGGCGTGGCGAAGCTGAACACCTCCTCATAATCCTCGTTCGCCAGATTCTCCACGCGCCCGAAAAGAGCGATAGCCGGAGTGATCTTGTACTCGGCGTTGAGGTTCACCAGCACATATTCCTTCAGCGACACGCGAACCGGGATGTAGCTGGGATCGGTATAGGCGACATCGCTCTGGCGGCCATTGTACCGCAGGGTGATCGTGCCGGAAAAACGCTCGTCCTTGCTGAACACCGTCGCGTTGAAGCTTGCGACATGCTTGGGACGCCGCACTTCCTCGGTGCCGTTTTCCCGCGCCTTCAAATAGGTGTATGCAGCGTCCAATCTGATCTGCTGGATCGGCCGGGCGCTCACGAAGACTTCGACGCCGCGTTGCTTCGACAGGGTCGTGCGGTTGGACGGTGTGGCCACATAGGTCGGCGCGGGATAGGTGATGTAGATTTCGTCTTTCAGCCTGCTGTCGAAATAGGTCGCGCCGATGGTGGCAAGGTTGCCGCCGAAGCTCTGTTCGATCCCGGCTTCCCAACCCTCGGATTTTTCCGGCTTCAGGTTCGGGTTGCCGATATAGCGGCCATCCGAATAGCCGAACAATTCATTATAGCCCGGATTCTTGACGCCCGTCCCATAGGCACCGCGAATACGTGTGCCGGTCGCAAAGCTGTAGCTGCCCTGCGCCCGCCATGTCGTGACATCGTCGAAGCGGTCATTCTCGTCGCGGCGAATCGAGGCCCCCAGCGACAGCGCGTCGTTGACCAGAAGCTCATACTGCCCGACCAGGCCGACATTGTCGGTATGGCGCTTGCCCTGGAAGGCAGAGGGCGTTGTATTCTGGAACTGCTCGCGTTCGACATCCACGGCGGCGGTCAGGCGGTGAATGATGCCGTCCGTGCCGAAGCGCAGGCTGGATTCGAAGCTACCCTTGTAACGCTGCCCCTTGTCGCCATAGTCGAAGCCGGCAGCGGTGTAGCCCTTGCGGGTCGTGTCCGCCATTTGCGCGGTCACGGCGTTGGTCCAGCGACCGTCGAGAGCAGTCAACTCGGCACGAATGAGGCCGTAGAAAGCCTTGTTCTTGAAATGGACGCCGGGACTGTCGACAGTGTAGCCAAACAGCGGGCTGCCCGGATCATTCTCGCTATCGTTGGTATCGGCGTCAGTGTAGCTGTAGCGTGCGACGCCGGTGACCTTGAAGTTGTCCGCTGGCGACCAGATCAGCTTGGCGGACAGGCCTGCGCTGTCCGACCCCACGTCGCGGGTGCCATAGCGTGCGGTCGGCGTTCCCTTGGTGTGATAATAGGAGCCGGAGACGGCATAATCGAGGTCGCCGGTAACGCCAGCCGCGCGGAGCCCGCCAGTGAACGTGCCGAAAGAGCCGCCCTCGGCCCGGGCCGAGAAGCCGGGCGCTTCCGCGCCAGTCAGGGTGATATATTGGATCACGCCGCCGATCGCGTCCGACCCATAGAGGGAGGACTGCTGGCCGCGCAACACTTCGACCTTGGCCTCTGGATCGGCGATCAGCGTACCGAAATCATATTCGCCATAATAAGGATCGGAGGCCTTGATTCCGTCGATCAGGACCAGGACGTGATTGCCCTCAGAACCACGCACGCGGATCTGGGTCAGGCCGCCGATCGCGCCGGTGCGGTTGACCGCCACGCCAGGCACGTCGCGCAGGATATCGGATATGATCCGCGTCTGCCGCGTTTCGAGCGCTTCTGCGTCCAGCACCGTTATGGAGGCACCGATCTGCTTGACCGGCACCGCCTCACCGGAGCGGCTTCCGGTCACGACGATGGTGTCGCCATCTTCATTCCTGGTGGGTTGGCTGGGATTGGATTGTGCGAAAGCCGGCGCCGCCGTCAGAGCCAGCAGAGACAGATATTGGATCGACTTCATGTTCGTTCCCCCCGCGCCTGAGCTTGGACGGCGGGGGCAAACCGGCACATATCGTCAGGGCTGACCTGAACCGGTCAACCAGGCGCACGAACGGTCGGCCTGCGACGGCGGCCGGGCGCATGTCGCCCGCAGACGCAGACCCTCACGGCCCCAGCCGCTTAGGTTCGTCGCTCAGACGGAGAAGTACCGTGCCCTGACCATCCCCTGGACCAAAGCAAGAGCGACCTAGCGCCGGCAGGTCTCCTGGCTCGCGGGTCATAACTTGATGCACGGCCTTCCCAGGCCTCGCAGGAATTAGCGTCCGGCCCAGTGGCTGGCGGTTCGGGACAATCCCATCCGCACATGTGCATCGCGCTCACCGCTTACAGTTGCAGGGACAGCCTCGGATTGGGATGGATTTCGCCATCCGCACCGCGTTCCCTATTAAGCCCCTTTCGGGGCACCGGCGCGATCATTGCCCATGCCGGGATACGGCATGAACGTCCCGCCAATATGCTGTTGGTGCTTGCAGCGCAAGACAGCTTTTGAGCCCACCGGCAAGGCGCGAATTATTTAGATGCCGTCTAGCGCTGCGTTGCCCCCGAAAGCCGCCTTCTTATCCATGTTGCGGGAGTGCACCACAGAAGTCTGCTACTGCCGAAAGGGAGCGCCGCGCAGATCCTCGTAGCGGCCTTCGAGATCGGCAAGACATTCGCGATAGACCCTGACCGCACGATCCGCGCCGCGGTCGATCATCTCGCCAATCGCATGGTGAGGGACCTCGGCGATCGCTGCCTCGATGCCGCTCGACGCATACCAGGTGGTGAGGTCGCCGCTGCTGAATCCCCCCGCGCGCGCATGAAGGAAGCTCGCCATGGACCCATTGCTCGCGCGGCAGCCGCCTGATCCTCGTTGCGACGAGACGTGGTCCAGCCCTCCAGCTCCATCACCGCGTCCATGTCATCGAGCGAGGCACAGGCCGCGAACGTGGCAATCGGCGGGAAGGAGGAAGGAATCAGCGGGTGGACGGGCTGATCGATCGGAACGACCGGCACTAGGCTATTCGAAGACGATGTCGCCGGGGGCGAACGTGGTTGGGACCCCGGCGCGTTCGGCCGGACTCAGCCAGGCGCCGCCGCGCCATGCATCGACGTTGGAGCTCGCCTCACAGCGCGAGCTTGTTCGAATATCCCCACTGGACAAGGTCGTCGTCCATCGCGTCTGCCGGGAACTTACGCACCAGGGCCTGATCGCGGCGCTGTAGACCGGAGAGGATGCGCGGCTACGTCTGCTTGGGTCACGCCAGCGAAGCCCTGTTAGGATTCCCAAACCAGCAGGACCTCCTTCATTCGAAAGCCGCTATGCATTCGACTTCCAGCGGGGCACCCAGCGCCAGCCCGTCCGCGCCGAACGCACTACGCGCGGGAAGACGCTTGCCCTTGAAATAGGTCAGATAGACGCTGTTGAAGCGCGGCCAATCGGCCATGTCGTCCAGCATCACCGTGCATTTGGCGACATTGGCATAACTCAATCCATTGTCCTTCAAGACCTTGCCAATGGCGTCCATCGATTCGCGGACCGCCGCGTCGAACCCTTCCTTGTGTGGGTCAAGGCCCGCCGGAACCCGACCGATTTGCCCTGACAGATAGAGGGTATCCCCCACGCGCACCGATGGCGAGAAAGGCAGGGACGCGGGAAGCGGCTGTTGCGCGAAGGCGGGGGTAGCTGCCAGGAGGGCGATCAGCGCGAGAGCGGTCTTCATAGGCGGAACTCCAATGACGGCACGGTCAGACAGGCGGCAGCGCCGCAATCAGGCGCTCGATATCCTTCTGGTCGTTATAGACCGATGGCGAGACGCGAAAATGATTGTCATGCAGTGACAGCCGCACCTGCGCCTTAGCCAGCGGCTCGGCGAGCACTGCCTTTGCATTGGCTAAGAGGCAGGTGAGCAATGGGACTCGCGCTTCGGGAGGCGTGATGATGCGATAGCCTTTGCGCGAAAGTTCCTCACGCAATTGCCTGATCAGCGCCTGCGCATGCGCTTGAATGGCCGGGACGCTGAGCCGGGCGATATAGTCGAGCGAATAGTCGAGCTGCGCAGGCACGGCGTGGCTATAGGTTCCGGTCGCGAAATGGCCGATGGCGCCGCCGCGCTTCATATAGGCTACCGGCCACGCGCCGGGCGGATCGAGTGGATAGACATGCGTTTCCGGTGGCGACAGGCCGATGCCCGGCGGCGCTCCCGGCTTCGCAAAGCCATAATAGCCATATTCGGTGCGGGGCAAAAGATCGGCGACGCCCCTGCGCACATAGAGGAAACCCAGCCCGAAATCCCCCATCAGCCATTTGTACGTCGCGCACGCCGCAAAATCGACACCGCTGGCGTGCAGGTCTACAGGGATGGCTCCGGCGGCATGGATGATATCGGCATAGACCAGTGCCCCCGCCGGATGGGCCAGGTCGCACACCGCCTTCAGATCATGGGTGAAGCCGTTATAAGTTGACACCAGCGACAGCATTACCAGCTTCGTGCCGGGCCTGATCGCTTCGGCCATGTCCTCCAGCGCGATGCGCCCGTCGCGCGCCGTGACCCAACGGACATCGATGCCCTGCCGCGCCATCTCCATATACATGGGGAAGGATGCGTAGAAGTGCAGCGTGTCGGTGACAATCCGGCCGCCCGCAGCCGGAAACCCCATCGCGCGCAAGACCATCTGCTCGCCCATGGTCGTGCTCTGGACCCAGGTCAGCTCGTCCGCATCCGCATTCATCAGGCCGGCGAATTTGCCTAGCGGGCGGGCCATGTCCTGGCGCCTCTGGTTCTTCGCCATCGGGGCGAGCATCCGGCTTTCCATATAGGCGTCAATCGCCGCTCTGGCACCGATGCTGATGGGATGGGTCGATGCATTGTCCAGATAAGCGAGCGGACCGGCAGCGAAGGACGCCTTGTCCGGCAGCACCGGCGCGGCGGGCGCTTGCATCGCTCCAGCCGCAAGCGGCATGGCGGCAACCGCCCCGCCCAGCGCCTGCCGGCGGCTGAGCATCATGCCAAGATCTGATGACATGGGTCAGGCCAGCGGCTTGTGGTACGGATGAAACACGCAAGGGCGACCGGGATCGCCATCGGCACCTCCTGCATGCTGATCCATGTCCGGTGAAACGAAGCAACGGTGTCGATCCGCCATGCATTTGATTTAACGATCGCGCCGCCGCCGAGCCACGCCAAGTCTCGGCGGCGAGAGCCCAGTGCTGGTCTGCCCCAGTCCCGTCAGTGCGGGCACGATAATCGCTGCTTCGGCGACGTGTATCAGCGCCAGTGCCCAGCCTGCATTGGTACCCGCGAACTTGCCCGTTTACTCCCGGATGATCAGGTAATCAGCATCCAATGATGGTGTCGGGCGACCGTCAGACCGTGGTCGTCATTCCGCCCGACGCAATCAGGCTTGGCGCCGGCGCGAACGCTTCCGAGTATAGAGCGATGCTCCGGCTTCTGAGCAGCGACGTCACTGCGATCTGCAAGGCACAGTGGCCATCAAACAGCACGGATTGCAACGCGTTTGTGAAGGCGGTGGCCGGGAACCTGGGAGTGACTTTGACCGGGAATGCGGATAGCATTGTTGATCAAATTAGCGGTTCCGGTTGGACAAGCCTCGAGGACGGAGTGGCGGCATCCGCCGCAGCGGCGGACGGCAAACTGGTGGTTGGAGGCTTGAAGGCCAAGGATCTCGGCAGCAACCATGGTCACGTCGTTATCGTCGTCCCGCCGACAGGACCTCTGGCACACGGCAAGTATCCTTACGCCTATTGGGGAAGCCTGGATGACGGCGACGTTCGCAAAAACGGCGGCTTGGGCACGACGGTGAACTATTCGTTCAATACCGCGACTCGGGATAAGGTTGTTTACGCCTCGATAGACATCTGAGGGATTTTGGGTCTTCGGAGCCTCTGATAAATGTCTAGGTCAGACCAACAGTCCGACTTGAAACAGCCCTTGCAAGTCTCAGCCCGAGGGCGTCTTGCGTGATGGAATAAGACGTCCTCAAACGACTTCGCACGCGCTCAGGGTCTCAAGCAGGAGAGGACTCGAAAATCGCGCTAGTAAATTGAGAAATAATCATTTTTTCACAATATTGTCAGCCAATACCATCGTCGATACCCTACGACTTTTTGTTGATGAGGTTCGAGTCCCTTTGCCAGCGTTTTTAGCTGTCTGCTGTTCCGTTGCACCGTGATTCGGATGTCGCGCATCCGCACCAGCTCCGACCGCTTTCGCGTCGTCCATTTGATGTAGGCCCGCGCTGATCTCTCACAGGCGATCCGCATACTCGTGGATGCGCCTAAGGATATCGTCGAGGCTGGGTTGCCCGCGATAGTAGAGCGCAGACGTGGCGGCATAGGCGCGGGCGAAGCGATCCCGTGTGGCTTGGTCCGAAAGTTCAAACGCGGCGTTTTCGGCGATCGCTTTGTTATCTGCAGCCGGGAAGCGCTCGTCCTTATGAGCCACATAGGCTTCGGTGCCGAGGAACGCCTGAACGCCGGGATCACCGAGGAGGCAATAGACGTCGTAATAGTGGCGAAGGAAGTTCTGCGGCATGCTGCCATCCTCAAGATGCCGCCGGAACTTCGTCGAGATCGTCTGGAGCTTCTCGACCAGTGTGTAGCCGGGTTCGTAGCAGGGCACGTCGAACGCCCGGTTGTCAGTCAGGCCAGGAAGATCACTCGCCGCCGCCTTGTCATAGGCCCACGAACTGATCAGGCATGGCCGATTGGGTGCGACCTGATCGAAACCAGCCTCCAGCAAAATCCCGTCCTTGACGCCCCCCGGTAGCGGGTTGCGGGGAGTATAATGCAGGCGGATGCCTGCACTGCGCATGCGCTGGTCATCGAATGCTTCGTCGCGCTCGATCTCAGTTATGCCGGGGATCGTGATCTTGGCCGACAGACCATCATAGAACGTACGGCGTGCCTCAATATGGGCAGGCTTGTTCTGGTTCTTGCCGGTTGGCAGATCGTCCAGGTCGGGGTGAATCAGGATGTCGATGTCCTCGGAAAACCGATGGATAAGGCCATGCCCTTTCGAGAGCGACGTTCCGCCCTTGAGTTCAAAGCGAAAACCCGACTGCTGCAAGCCCCAGAGGACGTGCATGATCCAATAGTCCTTCTCGACCAAACCCGGATCGATCGCATGCTCGCGCGACACGACCGCGAGAAGATCGTCGAAATCCTGATGATCGTGCAGCAGCACCTCGTGCGCCTTCAAGCCCGTTCGAGAACAGGCGAGAGCAAGCGTTCAGCCCGCGCAGAGCCAAAATCCTGGACCGCCTTGGCAAGACGGGAACGATCCATTTCCTTCGCCCGCTCGAGCGCGCGCGGGAGCACTGCCGATTTGTCTTCCGGCAGCCGATCGAGATTGTGCAGCAGATCGACCAGCAGGATTTCCTTGGACAGCCGCTTGGGTACAGACGGCCGCATCCGGAAATCATAGACACGCCCATCAAGGGTGAACTTCCCGTGCCGCTTGCGGTTGTAGACGACCGGCTCGTTGTAGAGCTGCGTCGTACCGACCCCGAGCCCGTTGAACGCATTTGGCGAGACCATCAGAAATCGGTCGTCGCCGAGGAATGTCTCGACGAGCTTTTCGGGCTTGGCAGGTGCCGCCCCGAACCTTGTTTGACGCGGCGCCATATAGACACCGGCGGAAACCTTTTCGAGGCGCCCTTCATCCAGCAATTGCCGCACATGACGATCGACCGCGTTGGACCAGCGCGCAAGATCCTTGCGACGATAAACCTGTCCGGGGCGCAAATGGCGCTTGAGATCGCTGAGGGCCGACATGTCACATCTCCTGCGCCACACATATATGCGGGAAACATATTATGCAACGATCCTCATTAAAATTTCATGCAAAGCGATTTGAAAGGAGATGGCGCCATCGCTCTCTCCATTCAAAAAGGGCGGTTCAAAGTCGCTAACCAGCACGCGCCGGTGGGCTATGAGGTAACTATCCCGCTAGGCGGGCGGCAACTTCCGACCCTTGCCACCAGTCAGCCATGGCGATCCCGATTTCGCTGCCAGGAACCGATACTTGAAGCGCCAGAGCTTAGAGCCGTTGGGTTGGATCTGGAGATGGAGGCCTTGTGAATCGCTCAGGGTCCAAGCCTTCGCTTTCGGCTTGGCGGCATTGATCTGGATGTAGGTCAGCATGGTCGTTTTCCCAGCAAAGCCGGGTCGATCCGAGAGCACCAAAAAGAGCAACATTTTGTGGCTGCTGCTGGTGCTCTTAGCCGGATTTCGCCGGACGGTGTCTGGCGATTTTCGGTCAAGAAATGCTGTGAAACCAGCCGCTTACTGGACTTACCTGGACGTATCCATAGCCAGTAATGGTGCCCAGAAGAGGACTCGAACCTCCACGACCTTGCGATCGCCAGCACCTGAAGCTGGTGCGTCTACCAATTCCGCCATCTGGGCACGGGGTAGGTGGGCGCGATTAGCCGTTGGTTTTCACCCTGTCAATCGCGCAGCCCTTTATTTTTCTTCTGCTTTGGTTTTCCGCTCGCCGCGCTTTAAGGCAGTGGCCGGACCCTCGACCGAAACTGCGCTGGAGAGCCTTTGTGCAGCAACCCGTACTCGCCCCGCCATCCTTTTTCGCGCGGCCTGACGGGCTTCGGCTTGCCTATCGCTACCGCCCCGGCGCCGGACCCGTGATCGTGTTCCTGCCGGGCTATATGTCCGACATGGAGGGCGGCAAGGCGGTTGCGCTGGACGCCTGGGCGGCGGAGAGCGGCCGGGCCATGCTGCGGCTCGACTATGGCGGCAATGGCGCGAGCGAGGGACGGTTCGAGGATGGGACGCTTGCCAGCTGGCGCGACGATGCGCTGTTGCTGATCGATTCGCTGACGCAGGGGCCGGTGCTGCTCGCCGGTTCCTCCATGGGCGGCTGGCTGGCGCTGCTGATCGCGCTGGCCCGGCCTGAGAGGGTGGCGGGGCTGGTGGGCATAGCCGCCGCGCCGGACTTTACCGAATGGGGCTTTACCGATGCCGACAAGGCGCTGCTCAGGACGGAGGGGCGGATCGCCGAGCCCACGCCCTATGGCGACCAGCCCTATGTTACGACGCTGGCCTTCTGGGAATCGGGGCAGGCGCTGCGCCTGCTGGAGGAAGAGATCGCCATTTCCTGCCCCGTCCGCCTTCTGCAAGGGCAGGAGGACCCCGACGTGCCCTGGGAGATCGCGCTGCGGATCGCGCGGCAGCTGCGTTCATCCGATGTGCAGACGCTGCTGATTAAGGATGGCGACCACCGCCTTTCCCGCGACGCCGATATCGCTTTGCTGATCCGCACCGTCGCCAGCCTTTTGGACAATCTTTGATGGCCATCTTATTGCCGCTGCTGCTGTTGACGCCGCAAGCCTATGACCCGGAGGTGGAAGCGGTGATGAACCGGCGGCGCAAGGAAGCCGCCGCTCCCGCCGCTTCTTCGGCGGCTCCGGCGCAGGCCGTCCGCGCTGACGGGCGCATCCCCGTGCCGGAAAAGTTCGCCAAGCCCTTCCAGGCCTGTCTGGATCAGGCGATCGACTCCCCCGATCAGGGGATTGCCTTCGCGCAGAAGTGGCGGCTGGAAGGCGGCAGCTTCTACGCGCGTCATTGCCTGGGCTTCGCCTATGCGCGGGCGGAGCGCTGGGCGCCTGCCATCGTCGCCTTCGAACAGGCGGCGGACGAGGCGGAGCGGGGCGGCGACATGGCGCAAAGCGCGCGATTGTGGGCGCAGGCTGGCAATGCGGCGCTGGCGGGCGGGGACGCGGCCAAAGCGCGGACCAGCTTTGACGCGGCGCTGGCGCGCGGGCTGCCGGACGGGCTGGAGAAGGGCGAGCTTCATCTGGACCGCGCCCGCGCCCTGGTGGCGCTCGGCGACATGGATGGCGCGCGTGACTCGCTGGATGTCGCCACGGTCCAGGCCGCGCAGGATCCGCTCGCATGGCTGCTGTCCGCGACATTGGCGCGGCGGACGGGGGAGTTGAAGCTGGCGCAGGCCCATATCGCGCGGGCAGTCCAGATGTCGCCGGACGACGCCTCCGTCGCGCTGGAGGAGGGGAATATCGCCATCCTCACCGATCATGAGGATGTCGCGCGGTCCGCCTGGCAGCGGGCGGTGAAGATTGCTCCGGCATCGCCTGCGGGGAAGGCGGCGGCCGAAAGCCTGGCGCGTTTGCCCGCCGCTGCCGCTCGCTGACCGGGGGCAGCAAAACTTCCTTACGGAACATAGCCCTGCCCCTTTCCGTTCGCGGGCCATGCGGTCCACAGGAAAGGATGAAGATATGCAAGGCAATCGAGGAAAGCTGTCCGCCATCGCCCTGTTGCTGGCGGGCGC
>NZ_ATHO01000111.1 GCF_000445065.1 Sphingobium quisquiliarum P25
GACGATGCGCCGCGCGCTTTGGCGGACAGCGATGGCGTGAGCGAGGATGGTCCGCTGGTGGCGGACGGCAATGTGCTGACGGGCATCGGCGGCAGCGACGCCAACGGCAGCGACGGCGTGGCGGACGTGCAGGGCGCGGATGGTGCGGCTATATCCAGCGCCGGTACGTTCAAGGGTGTCTATGGCACGCTGACGCTGGAGGCCAGCGGGCTCTACAGCTACAGGCTCGACAATGAAAATCCCTTGGTCCAGACGCTCAGCCCCGGCGAGACGCTGACCGACAGTTTCAGCTACTCCATCACTGATGGTGATGGAGATGTGTCGTCGTCCACCCTCACCATCACCATATCGGGATCGGACGACGGCGTAGGGATCAGCGGCCTTGATGGCGAAGGCGCCGAAGTCCTTGTGTCGGAAGCCCATCTGGCGGATGGGTCAGCCCCCGATGCAGCGGCGCTCACCCGTACGGGCAGCTTCAGCATATCCACCCCCGACGGGCTGGCGGCGGCGAGCGTGGAAGGGGTTTCCATCTTCGCGGGCGGCGCGTTCAAGGCCGCTGCGATCGTCACGGCGGAAGGCACGCTGCGCATCACCGGATTCACGCCCGTGACGGGCCCTGATGGCTCGGTGACCGGCGGCAGCTTTGCCTACAGCTATGAACTCACCGGCAACAGCCTCGCCCATGGCCAGCCGGGGACGGATAGCATCCTTCAATCCTTCACCGTCACCGTCACCGATGGCGACGGGTCGGCCGATAGCGCCTCGCTCGACGTCCGCATCAGCGACGACATCCCCGATGCGCGCGACGATAGCGCCGCCGCGCTGGAAGATAGTTCAGTCATTATTAATGTGGTCGCGAACGATCTCACCGGGGCGGATGGCGTTGCGCTGGCGACGGGTGTTTCGCTGGTGACCGGACCCGCAAAAGGCAGCCTCATCTATAATGGCGACGGCAGCTTTACCTATACGCCCAATGCTGGCGCGACGGGGAGCGACAGTTTCACCTACAGTCTCAAGGACGGCGACGGAGACAGCGCAAGCGCCACCGTGACCGTGCTTCTCGCGGCCGACAGCACGCCCCGCATCATGCCTTCCACCGCGGCGGTGTCCGAAGCGGGCCTGCCGTCAGGTTCTGACCCGGCCTCGGCGAGCGAGACGGCGGCCGGCGTCCTGGCGATCGACACTGGAGCCGATCGCGTGGCGCAACTCCTTGTGGGCGGCGTGGATGTCACGGCGGGGGGCACCGTCTCAGGCAGCTTTGGCATATTACAGGTCACGCGCACAGACGCGGGCTACAGCTATAGCTACACGCTGACGGCCCCGGCATCTGGCGAAGAGGGGCAGGACCAGTTCAGCGTCAAAGTGACCGACAGTGACGGGTCGGTGGGGGTGGCCGATCTTCTCATCCGCATCTCCGACGATGCGCCGCGCGCTTTGGCGGACAGCGATGGCGTGAGCGAGGATGGTCCGCTGGTGGCGGACGGCAATGTGCTGACGGGCATCGGCGGCAGCGACGCCAACGGCAGCGACGGCGTGGCGGACGTGCAGGGCGCGGATGGTGCGGCTATATCCAGCGCCGGTACGTTCAAGGGTGTCTATGGCACGCTGACGCTGGAGGCCAGCGGGCTCTACAGCTACAGGCTCGACAATGAAAATCCCTTGGTCCAGACGCTCAGCCCCGGCGAGACGCTGACCGACAGTTTCAGCTACTCCATCACTGATGGTGATGGAGATGTGTCGTCGTCCACCCTCACCATCACCATATCGGGATCGGACGACGGCGTAGGGATCAGCGGCCTTGATGGCGAAGGCGCCGAAGTCCTTGTGTCGGAAGCCCATCTGGCGGATGGGTCAGCCCCCGATGCAGCGGCGCTCACCCGTACGGGCAGCTTCAGCATATCCACCCCCGACGGGCTGGCGGCGGCGAGCGTGGAAGGGGTTTCCATCTTCGCGGGCGGCGCGTTCAAGGCCGCTGCGATCGTCACGGCGGAAGGCACGCTGCGCATCACCGGATTCACGCCCGTGACGGGCCCTGATGGCTCGGTGACCGGCGGCAGCTTTGCCTACAGCTATGAACTCACCGGCAACAGCCTCGCCCATGGCCAGCCGGGGACGGATAGCATCCTTCAATCCTTCACCGTCACCGTCACCGATGGCGACGGGTCGGCCGATAGCGCCTCGCTCGACGTCCGCATCAGCGACGACATCCCCGATGCGCGCGACGATAGCGC
>NZ_ATHO01000112.1 GCF_000445065.1 Sphingobium quisquiliarum P25
GGCTCTGTTGCAAAGATTGGCGGCAGTCAGAGGTAGGCTGTCGCTCTGCGCCGATCAGGCGGCTGCTGCGAAATGGTGGTTGAGCATGCCCATGGCCTCCGTCAGCGCCGAGGGCCCAATGCCAAAAGCTCTCTCCACAAGGCGCACCTCGCCCCTGATGCCGGGCTGCAGGCACCAGGGGCGAGCCTGTCCTTTGCGCAGGGCTCGCATGACTTCGAATCCCTTGATCGTGGCATAGGCCGTGGGGATCGATTTGAAACCGCGCACCGGCTTGATCAGTATCTTGAGCTTTCCGTGATCGGCCTCGATCACGTTATTGAGATACTTCACCTGCCGGTGGGCCGTCTCCCGGTCCAGCTTTCCTTCGCGCTTCAATTCGGTGATCGCTGCACCATAGCTCGGCGCTTTGTCGGTATTGAGCGTGGCAGGCTTTTCCCAGTGCTTCAGGCCTCGCAGGGCCTTGCCCAGGAACCGCTTCGCTGCCTTGGCGCTGCGGGTCGGCGACAGGTAGAAATCGATCGTGTCGCCCCGCTTGTCGACTGCCCGGTACAGGTAGGTCCACTTGCCCCGCACCTTGACGTAGGTTTCATCCAGGCGCCAGCTCGGATCAAAGCCACGCCGCCAGAACCAGCGCAGCCGCTTCTCCATCTCCGGGGCGTAGCACTGGACCCAGCGATAGATCGTCGTATGGTCGACCGAAATGCCGCGTTCCGCCAGCATTTCCTCAAGGTCGCGATAGCTGATCGGATAGCGACAATACCAGCGCACCGCCCACAGGATCACATCACCCTGGAAATGGCGCCACTTGAAATCCGTCATCGTTCCGTCCGTCCAATCTCCGCCAAGCATGCTCAAGCTTCACGATTTTTGCAACAGAGCCCCAGCACTTGCTCGGTGCGCCCCAGCGTCGGCTCGTAATCGGGAATCTCGATATTCTCGCGCGCGGCGGTCAGCCCCTCGATCGCGGCGCGCAGCAACGCCACCTCGCCATGCACCGACGCCAACCGATCCTCGACCCGCGCGAACGCCAGCGCCGGATCGTCAGCGTCGCCAAAACTATCATCCTCTTCCCGCATCGCCGCCTCCGTCCGTCTATATTTGACAATTTTTCACAACATCCAACGAAATCAAATGATAAGGCGGCGCGCGACCCGAAAGTCTCAATAGCGACTCTCTTGAGACTTACTGGCCTGCCAGTCGTGGGACTGGCAGGCCATTTTTCCGGTCGGCCAATTACCGGCTAAGGCCACGATCGCGGCCAATCCCAAGTTCGTGCGTCAACTGGTGGCTAAGGTCGCGCCCGCGCCCCATGCCCATCTCAAGCCCCAGCTCGCGCTCACGGCCGCGCAGGATCGATTCCACCTGGGGATCGCGCTCAAGGCTTTTCGCCATGCCCGCCATTTCCTTGCCCGCCTTCTCGCGGCCCGTCATGTCGCCGGCGCGATAAAGCCGGTCACGGTCCTGGGAGAGCTGTTGCCAGCGTTCCACGAACCGATCGGCGCGCAAGTTCGGATCGGCCCGCACCTTGGCCTCCTGCGCCATCGCATCCATCATCGGGCCGCTGCGCCCCGCCGCCGCCTCATGGAGCAAGCCGGGTTCGCGCTGGAACGCCGATGCCATATCGCGCGAAGCCCCCGCCCTGATCTGGTCCAGCGCCTCGGTCGCGCGCTCGAGCGCGACCTTCTGATGCTCCAATACCGGCCCGCCCGATGCGCGGGCCTGCAACACCGCCTCGGCCGAACGCGAGGCCCGCTCGACCGCGCGCCGGAAATCATGGGTAAGGCCCTGCTCGGCACGCGCCGGGGCTTCCTTCGCCGGCGTCGGCGTGCGCGACGACAGTTTCAGCCCATCGAACATGCCCCGCTTGGGAGCCGCTTTTTCCTTCGCGCCCTGCGCTGGCTCGGCCGCCTTCGCCGGCTCGGCCGACAGCTTCAAGCCGTCGAACATGCCGCGCCGCGGCTGTCGCTCGGCCGCGGCCTTCGCATCCCCTGCGCCGCGGCCCTCGCCGATCTCGCGTGGGCGTGGATCTCCGCCCATCTGGCGCATGGTGCCAGCACGCGGGCCAAGAAGCTCCACACCCTTGCGCTCGGGCGCATCCGGCAATCGGATCTCGCCCGACAGACCGCGCCGATCGGCGAACGATTGCGCCTCGGCGTCGCGGTCCCGATACATGGGATAATCCGACGCCATATCCTTCGCCCGCTCGCGCGACAGCGTGCGGACAAGCCGCCGATCGTCGGCGAAGTCGTCGCGGCCATAGTGGAGCTGCACGCCCTCACGGTGCCGCGACAGCGCCACATAGGCCGCATGGCGGTCCATCCCCGGCGTCGCCAGCACATGCCCCTGATCGACCGTCACGCCCTGCGATTTGTGGATGGTCGCGGCATAGCCATGATCGACATGGGCATAGTCCTTGAGGTCGAACGCCACCTGTCGGCCATCATCGAGCCGCACCGCCATGCTGTCGGGCGACACGCGCTCGACCTTCCCCAGCGTGCCGTTCTTCACGCCTAGCCCGCGCTCGTTTTTCAGGAACATGATGCGGTCGCCGGTCGCGAA
>NZ_ATHO01000113.1 GCF_000445065.1 Sphingobium quisquiliarum P25
GGCTCTGTTGCAAAGATTGGCGGCAGTCAGAGGTAGGCTGTCGCTCTGCGCCGATCAGGCGGCTGCTGCGAAATGGTGGTTGAGCATGCCCATGGCCTCCGTCAGCGCCGAGGGCCCAATGCCAAAAGCTCTCTCCACAAGGCGCACCTCGCCCCTGATGCCGGGCTGCAGGCACCAGGGGCGAGCCTGTCCTTTGCGCAGGGCTCGCATGACTTCGAATCCCTTGATCGTGGCATAGGCCGTGGGGATCGATTTGAAACCGCGCACCGGCTTGATCAGTATCTTGAGCTTTCCGTGATCGGCCTCGATCACGTTATTGAGATACTTCACCTGCCGGTGGGCCGTCTCCCGGTCCAGCTTTCCTTCGCGCTTCAATTCGGTGATCGCTGCACCATAGCTCGGCGCTTTGTCGGTATTGAGCGTGGCAGGCTTTTCCCAGTGCTTCAGGCCTCGCAGGGCCTTGCCCAGGAACCGCTTCGCTGCCTTGGCGCTGCGGGTCGGCGACAGGTAGAAATCGATCGTGTCGCCCCGCTTGTCGACTGCCCGGTACAGGTAGGTCCACTTGCCCCGCACCTTGACGTAGGTTTCATCCAGGCGCCAGCTCGGATCAAAGCCACGCCGCCAGAACCAGCGCAGCCGCTTCTCCATCTCCGGGGCGTAGCACTGGACCCAGCGATAGATCGTCGTATGGTCGACCGAAATGCCGCGTTCCGCCAGCATTTCCTCAAGGTCGCGATAGCTGATCGGATAGCGACAATACCAGCGCACCGCCCACAGGATCACATCACCCTGGAAATGGCGCCACTTGAAATCCGTCATCGTTCCGTCCGTCCAATCTCCGCCAAGCATGCTCAAGCTTCACGATTTTTGCAACAGAGCCATCAAAACTGCTCTGATCGACCTCGATCCGCAGGAAAGCGCAACCGCGTGGAGCGAGAGGCGAACAGCTGAACTGCCCCACGTCGAACCATTAAGCGCCCGTAGATTATCTCCCTGGATCAATGCAGCTGAAGCCGAAGGCTTTGCGCTGGCGATCATCGACACACCGCCTGCGGCAGGCGCAGAAGCAGCAGAGGCCGTGCAGCGTTCGGATATGGTTTTGATACCATGCCGACCTTCCCTGATCGACCTAGAGGCAATCAAACGCACCGCGCAGCTTATCACAGCGACCGGCAAGCAGGCCTTCGTCGTCCTGAATGGCGCACCGCCAACCGCCACTGCCTTGTTAGACGATGCTCGCACGTTGGCCGAGGCAACCGGCTTACAGGTTGCCCGCGCGGTAATCCGTGAGCGTAGTAGCTTTCGAGCTGCGTGGCCGTATGGCCTAGGCGTGATTGAGCATGAGCCGGAAGGGAAGGCCGCATTAGAGATTGCAGCTTTGCGAGATTTCATATTTGAATATTTGCAAATTATCAAACCGTCACATGTGAAGACGAAAGGTAAGGCTGCACATGGCTAGAAAATCCCTATTATCCGCCGCTATCGAGCGGCCGCAGGCCGAGGCTAACGAAAACACTATCCCGCAGCCTGTGGCAGATGCTGTACGGGCAGAGGCCAAGCGACCTAACAGTAACGCAGGCAAGTATCACTTGGGCGGCTATTTCGATCAGGATGATCCGACCGCTGAAGCCTTCCGCGTATTGGCTGCAAAGACCCGCCGCAAACAACAAGACTTATTGGGGGAGGCAATCAGCGACCTTGTGGCGAAGTATGATGCGCGAGCTAAATTCGGGTCATGACAAAACGCATCCGCGATCCCATGCTGGCACTGCTAGCGCAATGGATTACGTTCGTGTCGCTTTTTGCACCAGCCTAGAAAGGCAGCATCCGCATTCTTGAGGGGTTGCTGCCCCTTGTCATCCCAGAAGGCGAGATAATCACCCTTGAGCGCGTAAACATCATATCCTGGCGCGACCGTGCGGGCCTTTTCCAGGGCCTGGTTGGAGATCATAGGGAACAGCGTTTCTTGGGGCAGGGCCTTTCCCGCGCGGGGCGTGAAAGTCACCTGATCGCGGGTGTTGTCAAAGCTCAGCGCATAGTCCGGAAAATGACCATGGGCATCGTCCTGGTCCACAATTGTCTTGATGAGACGCCGAAACTCAAAGTCGGTCGATTTGGACCCGCATTTGCGTTGCAGCGTATCCAGACCGAATTTGACAGCTTTGCCCGGCCACCCGCAATGCTTGCGGGCAATCTCGTATAGCCGCCTTTCCAGCGGCTTCCGTAGCCGAAAATATTGGCGGTTCAGGGTCAGCACTTCATTGGAACGGATCGCGTTGAACACCCAATCCGATAGCCGCACCTCGACCTCTTGCATCCGGCCTTCTCGCGTTTCGCGCATGATCCTCACACGATCGATCAGGCTGAAAATATCCAGCGCCTCAGTCCCACCAGTCAGGATATTGGTTTCAATTTGCGTTCCCTGAAGGCGTTTAAAGGCGCTGCGTAGCTGCTCATAGCCCCGGCCATCAGTTCCCCGATTGGTCGCCACCAATAGGTCATAGGCCTTGAAGCGCACGACCTGGTTGACTGGCTGTCCGGAGTTTAGCGCCGCCATGAGCTGGCTGATGCAATAGATCAGCACATCCCGGTCGTGAACTGTCGCCAGCCCCAGCTCGCCGGGAGACACGCGAACGAAGGTGGAGCCGTTGCGATATTCCCGCGCGGTCAGATCAGGCTTGGTGGAGATGCTGAATAAGGGATGCTCCATCGAGGCCATGTCCCCTTTGGGAGCGGCATCGAAAACGTCGCATACGAAAAAGTCCTGCTGAGGATAACGATCCGGTAGGAGAGGGGAGCGATCATCTGGATTCGTGTTATCACCCATAGCTGATACCTATCGTGTTTTCACCCATGGACCAATAGGCTTCGTGCTTTCACCCATTGAGCTGTGGACAACCCCTGTTTTCCTTTCGTGTTATCACCCATGATCTTTCGTGTTATCACCCATGATCTTTCGTGTTATCACCCATGAGAGTATTTTATAACTAACTGATTCAAAACAGAAAATCGGCACTTTATTTCAGCGTAACACAGATTCTAACACAATATAACACAAGGGCATTTTGGGAAAGCGAGGTGCGTTCCCCCACAGTAAAGCAAGGCAAGCGGAATTGGCCTAACGGCCAATGCGCTGTTTGGTGCGTGACGGCGATGCCGTCACAGGGCGACCTGCGGTCGCTGGGCTTCCGAGGGGGAAGTGGGGCGGGCGCAGCGTCCAATCGGACCCTAGCGCCTTGTGGAGGGGGCAGGGGCCGGCCAGGAGGCGAGGATTGGGCCTTCTCCCTTCCGCTGCACCCTTAGTTCCGATCGCGTGCCCTGTGGCCGCTCAGCCGGGAGCGCATGGCCGCTGTCGTCGTCGGTCAGCGCCCACATATCGGCCCCGTGACCGCGAAGCTGTGCAAAATGGCCATTTGGGATTTCAGCGCCAGAGTCCCTCGAACCGGCGTCCGGCCGTACGCGTGTAGCGGACGGTGTGTTTGGGGTCACGGTGGCCGAGATAGTCCTGGATCAGGCGAAGGTCGTAGGCGCGGTTCGCAAGCGCGAACCCGCAAGAGTGGCGCAGCATGTGCGGGTTGACCGACGGCAGGCTGGCGCGCGCTGAGGCCTGGGCCAGCAGGTAATTGACGGCCTGGCGGGTTAGCTGCGCGCCGCGCTCGGACACGAACAGCCAGGGCAGGTGATCGTCGCGCAGCGCGAGGTAGCGCCGGATCGCACGCAGTTCGTCGCCCGCGATCGGCTGTTCGACGGACAAACCGTTTTTGAGGCGACGCACCCACAGGCGCGATACGGCAAGGTCTACTTCATCGCGCCGCAGCGCGGTCGCCTCGCTTACACGCAGTCCATGACGGTACATCATCAGCAGGAGCAGGTGATCGCGTAGCCCATGCCGTCCGGCCTTGGCGGCATTGAGCAGGCGGTCGATCTCGGCTGCCGTCAGGAAATCCTTGCGGCGTTCGTGGGCATCGGCGGCCGTATCCGTGTCACTCTTTACATTTTGCCGGTTGATCGCCTTCTCGGCCATGCTGTGTTCCCTTGGGTGCATTCCCTTGCCGTCGGCGTCACTCTTGACGAAATGCGCTTTTTGTAAAGAGTGGCTGGGTACGCCGAGGGTCACGCGGCGATCCTGGCCTCGATGTCGAGCCGCCGCTCCATATTCAGGTCGAACGCACCATACGGGCTGACATGCGCCCAGATGAGCGGGGTCAAGCCGCGCTCATCCGCTGCGGTCATGCGCCCGCGCCAACGCTCCTCGGCAAGAACGCGCTGGAGCATCAGAGTGTTGACGTACACCAGGCAGGACTGGAGGAGGTGCAGCGCCGCGACCGATGCCTGCTGCTCGTCGAGCCGGTTCGATGCGACCTCGCCGCCCCGGCCGAAAAAGATGAAGCCGTTGGCCGAGTTCCAGGTCTCTACGACGTTCAGCCCCTCGTTGATTTCGCGGCGCAGGGCCTCGTCGTGCAGGTAGCAGCACAGGAACGCCGTCTTCATCGCCTTGCCGAGCTCGGCAAGTGCCTTGTAGGTCGGATGCTGGACGTTGTTCCTGGTGAACCGCCGGAGGATCGCCTCGGGATCGGCGGTGCGCTCGGCCATCGCGGTCGTGTAGCGGACCATCTCGTCATACTGCCGCTCGATCAGCGGCCAGTCGATCGGGCGCGTCAGGATGCAGGCGAGGTTGGGGTAATCGTCCGCCGTGCCAGGTCCGGGCAGATAGAGCTTCTGGCCTGCGATGGCCTTGAGCCGCGGCAGCAGCTGGAACCCGAGCAGCTTGCAGAACGCGAACGCCACCTCGCTCTGCCCGTGGCTGTCGACGTACTGGCGATCGATCTCCATCTCGGTGTCATGCGCGAGGACGCCCTCGATCATCGAGGCGACCTCGGACGACGAGCAGCGCTTCAGGCGCGAATGGATGCACACCGACTGGCGCTCGACGTGCCAGTAGATCATCACGCCCCGCCCGCCGTAGCGCACATGCCACTCGGTCATCAGGTTCTGGTCGAAGGCGGCGAAGTGCGTGCTGTCCGACGCGCACGCGGTCGTGCCCTCGCCCCACACCGCTGGATCGCGCGCGGCGAGCGTGGCGTTAACGACGCGCCTGGTCGCGTCCCGCAAGGACTCGGCGTCGATATAGCGGCGACGGGTGTGGAGCAGTTCCTTATAGGTGAAGCCGTGGTCGCCGACGACCAGGCGCTTCAGCCCGGCATTGGTGCCAAGGCCGTATAGGCAGAGCAGTAGACGTCGCCGGACGTCGTCAGGGTCCGTCGCCGCGCGCGATGCCGCCGTCGAGAACGCCTGGGTGAAGCCGATGCGGAGGTCCGCCTCCTTCAGGATGTCGAGCAAACCCGTCATCGGCCAGCGACGACCCAGCTCGCCGCCGAGCGCCTCGAGGGTGGGAGGTGCCGGAAGGGGATCGAGCGGGGTCACGACGATTGGATGACGGCGGCGCGGATTGAGTTTGACCCTGGTGTTGCCCGGCATGCCGCGATCGAGCATTGCCAACGCCTGCTCCATCTCCGCCTTCACGGAATCGGTGAAGGCGCGCGCGTCGGTGGTAAGGCCGAGCCGCTCATAGCATTCGGCGCGTCGTTCGTTGAAGTCGGCAGGCAGATCGTCGTCGGGGTTGCGGAACCGACCCGCACCCGCGACCCACACCTCCTTGCAGCGGAGCTTCTCGCGCAGCGTCTGGAGCACGCAGATTTCGTAATTGATCCTGTTGACCCGCTCCGAGCCATCCGGCGCTTCCTCGATCACGATGTCGCGCCATTTGGGGCGCACGACGCCGTCGATCGCGACCTCCGCAGTGCTGAAATATTGCCGTCCGTCATTCTCGGCCGCGCGGATCTTCACCAGCGCGTCGGTGAGCGGCTTGTGTGCGCTGTTGTTCGAGCGGAAGTCGAGCGCGGCGAGGAGTTTCGGCATCATGCGCCGGTAATAGGCGCCGTAGGAGGCGCGGACCGCCTTGTGGACGCGGCGCGACGGCGCCGAGCCGGTGGCGAGCGCTTCCTTGACCAACGCCTGAAACGTGCGCTCGTCGACCACGGGAAAGATCACCTCGCGCACGGAGCCGTCGGGCGCACCGGTGACGGCCGACGCCACCTTGAACAGGATACCGCTCTTGCCCCTGACCGCCTTTGCTTCCTCCAGCAGCTCGGTGACGACGCGCCGCTCAGCCTTGACCGTGATACGGTGTGTGATCTGGATGAGCAGGTCGACCAGCCCGTCGACGATCTCCGCCTCGCGCGGGACGCAATAAAAGGTGAGCAGCGGCAGCCTGATACGATCCGGGTGGCGGCGCAGTTCCCAGGCGCTTTCGACTGCGGCCCGCCTGCGAAATCGTTTCACGAGGTCGGGATGCACGTCGCCAAGCAACGCAGCCGACAGTCCCAGCCCACGAACTAGGTCGAGCTTGGCGACCTCGGCCAACAGGCTGTCGAGCCCCGGCTTTCCGGGATCGGCGGACAATCGCGTATAGCCCGCGCCCTCACCATCATCGGCCAACAGCGCGTTCAGGCGTGCGCGGGATCCATCGTCAAGGCGATCATAGACCCCGGCGAGCATCGCATCGTCGTGGCTCGAGCGAAGCGAGCGGACGAGCCGGTCGAGGCGGTAGGATCCGGGTCTGACGACCCGCCTCGCGGCGAACCATCCGGTGATCTCATCCTCAAGCGCGGATGGTGTCGGCTCGCGGGGGAGGATATCCGATAGCAGCCACGACCGAAACGCCGCTTCGGCCGCATGGTCGAAGGTGCCGACCGCCAGATGATCGAGAACACGCTGGCGGTGCCGACGTCCAGAGCGACCGGTGAACGCGTAGCTCTCGACGTCCGCCGCCACGCCGATCTGGTCGGCGAGGTGCGCGATCACGGCCGGAGCGAGGTCCGCTTCCTCATCTGGAAAACGACCCTGCGACCGCCAGAACGTCAACTGACAGGCGAGCCCCAGCCTACCGGCATCCGCATTGTCGGCGATGAACGCGACATCGTCGGGCGACAGCGTCCAGAGTTCACCCAGCTCGTCCGCCGACCACAGCCGCTTCATGCACGCTCCCTGATCCATGCCGAAACGGCATTCTAACCCGGATCACCGGGCGCGCGAAGTCAAATGGCCATTTTGCACAGCTTCGCGGTCACGGGGCCATATCCTTGCCCGCGAAGCACCAGACCGAAACAGCGTCATCCGTCATTGTCCAACCTCTCAGGCGAGACCGCCTCCGCATCGAACGCCCGCTTGCCGCGCCGCTTCCAGAGCGCCAGCACGTCGCCGGCATCATCGCCTCGGGCGCGGGCCGCGCAATCCAGTAGAGCGCCGTAGAGGGTGGCGCGATCGTCGTCGGCGAGATCGACCAGGCCGGCTTTCTGGACGAGGCCGCCCAGTTCTATGAGATGGCGGGTTCGTTCGCGGCGTTGCACGACCCATCCTCTCGTATCGGTGCGGCGCGCGGCGGCTTCAACGCGGCGTAGCGCTTGCCCGGTTCGCGCCATCGCCTTGGCGGTCGCCGCGACATTATCCGCGAGCTTTCTTCCCGCGCCGCTGAAAGAAGGCGGAACCTTTCGCGCGCCACGCCTCCTTTTCTTCCGTGCTGGCCGATTCCACAGCGGCAAGCAGTGCGCCCGCCAGCGTATCGAGATCGAGCGCATCGGCTCCGGTGGACGTGACAAGCTCGCCAAGCTGCTGGACCTTCTTCACCTTCAACGCCCTGGCCTTGTCGCCAAGGGCTTTCAGCTCCGCGTCATAGTCGCGCGTTTTGCGCATCATTCTCTCCCTCGTGCCCGAAAACTGAAGCCGCAGGATAGCATGATCGCGCGCGCGAGGAACCGTTCCGAACAAAAAATGCGGCGAAGTCAATCACAGGAACGACAGGGAGTGTGAGTGCGCGCTTATACGTCGTTGCCGACGTGCGCTAAGAAAGGCAGTATAGCGGCCGTCATGGCGATCTACCATTTCTCAGCCAAGGTCATCAGCCGCGCCAATGGATCGAGCGCGGTTGCATCGGCCGCCTATCGTTCGGCGTCCGAGCTGCACGATGACCGACTCGGGCGTATCCAAGATTTCTCGAACAAGGCCGGTGTCGTCCATTCGGAAATCATGCTGCCCGAGGGTGCGCCGGAGCGTTTAAACGATCGCGCGACCTTGTGGAACGAGGTCGAGGCCGGCGAGAAACGCAAGGACGCGCAGCTTGCCCGCGAGGTTGAGTTTTCAATTCCGCGCGAAATGAATCAGGCGCAGGGCGTCGAGCTGGCGCGCGATTTCGTGAACAAGCAGTTCGTCGAACGCGGCATGGTCGCGGACCTCAATGTGCATTGGGACATGGGCAAGGACGGCCAGCCCAAGCCGCACGCGCACGTCATGCTGTCGATGCGCGAGGTAGGGCCGGAGGGGTTCGGCCAGAAGGTGCGCGAGTGGAACAGCGCCGAGCTTTTGAAAGGGTGGCGCGAGGCATGGGCCGATCATGTCAACGAACGGCTTGCGTCGCTCGATATTGATGCGCGGATCGACCATCGCACATTAGCGGCGCAGGGGATCGAGCTTGAGCCGCAGCACAAGATCGGGCCGGCAGCATCGCGGATGCCCGAACAGGGGCTTGAGGCCGAGCGGGTCGAGGACCATGCCCGGATCGCGCGCGCGAATGGCGAGAAGATCATTGCCGAGCCGGGGATCGCATTGGACGCGATCACGCGGCAACAGGCGACGTTCACCACCCGCGACCTGGCGATGTTCGTCCATCGGCACAGCGACGGCAAGGACCAGTTCGATTCCGCTATGAGCGCGGTGAAGGCGTCGCCCGAGCTGGTGGGGCTGGGGCAGGACGGGAAAGGGCAGGAGCGGTTCACCTCGCGCGAGATGATCGCGGTCGAGCAGCGGCTTGAGCGGGCCGCTGACAGGCTTGCAGAGCGGGGAGGGCATGGTCTCCCGGCAGCGGCCGTTAGGGGGGTGGCCGCTACCGGGAGTGATAGCCTGGTGCTGGGAACCCAGCAGGAAGCCGCGTTGGCGCATATCACCAGCCGGAACGATCTTTCAATCGTGGTCGGCTATGCCGGCACCGGCAAGTCGGCCATGCTGGGCGTGGCGCGCGACGAATGGGAGCGCGCCGGCTACACGGTGCGCGGTGCCGCCCTGTCGGGGATCGCGGCCGAGGGGCTGGAAGGCGGATCGGGCATCGCCTCGCGCACGATCGCCAGCCTCGAATATCAGTGGGGGCAGGGCCGCGAGCAGCTCGGGCCGCGCGACGTGCTGGTGATCGACGAGGCCGGGATGATCGGCACGCGCCAGATGGAGCGCGTGCTTGGCGAAGCCGAACGGGCCGGGGCCAAGGTCGTGCTTGTCGGCGATGCCGAGCAGTTGCAGGCGATCGAGGCGGGTGCCGCGTTCCGGGCGCTGGCCGAGCGGCACGGTGCCGCCGAGATCAGCGAGATACGCCGACAGCATGAGGATTGGCAGAAGGACGCCACGCGGGCGCTGGCGACCGGCAGGACCGGCGAGGCGATCCATGCCTATGAGCGTCATGGGATGGTCGAGGCGGCCGACACGCGCGAGCAGGCGCGTGCCGAGCTGGTGGACGGTTGGGACGCGCAGCGCCTTGCCGATCCGGACAAGAGCCGGATCATCCTCACCCACACCAATGCCGAGGTTCGCGATTTGAACCTGGCCGCGCGCGCACGCTTGCGTGACTCGGCTGCGCTTGGTCCCGACGTGGAGGTGAAGGCCGAGCGGGGCGCGCGGGAGTTCGCCAGCGGCGACCGCATCATGTTCCTCAAGAACGAGCGCGGGCTTGGGGTGAAGAACGGCACGCTGGGTAAGGTCGAGCGGGTTACGCCAGAGCATATGGCGGTCCGGCTCGACGACGGTCGATCGGTCGCGTTCGACCTGAAAGACTATGCCCATGTCGATCATGGCTATGCGGCGACCATCCATAAATCGCAGGGCGTGACGGTCGATCGGGCGCACGTCCTCGCCACCCCCGGCATGGACCGCCATTCGGCTTATGTCGGCTTGTCGCGACACCGTGACGGGGTGCAGCTCCATTACGGGCGCGACGACTTCGCCGATCAGCGCCAGCTTGTCCGCACCCTGTCGCGCGAGCGGTCGAAGGATATGGCGTCGGATTATCCGATGTATCGGGACCGCGACGCCGAGGTTCGTGACTTCGCCGATCGGCGCGGGTTGTCGGGCGAGATCCGCTTGCCGGATGCGCCCGAGAGGCAGGGGGTCGAGATCTTTGCGCCTCGCCGTGGATATTCGCGCGAAGTGCGTGAGGATCCACGGCCGATCAGCCGCGGCGATCAGGAGGCGAAGGCCGCGGGTGAGCGTCAGCCGCGGCGGGGCATGTTCGACGGATTCAAGCCGAAGCCGATCGAGCGACCCGCGCCGGGGCGTGTCCAGGGCGAGAAACCCAAGCGCGGCATGTTCGACGGGTTGAAGCTCGACGCGACGCCGGCGACGCCTTCGCCCGCGCGGGCCGATCGCGGCGAGGACCGCGCCTTCGCGCGCGCTGTCGAGCGGACCTCGCGCTCGGCCGAGGTGGTGTTGCAGGCGCGGGCATCGGGTGCGCCGATCCTTGAGCATCAGAAGGTCGCGCTCGAGCGCGCGATCCATGCGCTCGATACGCTCCGGCCGGGGGCTTCGGACGATATGACGGAGGCGATGAAGCGCAATCCTGAATTGCTGCGCGAAGCGGCGGCGGGGCGCAGCGGCCCGATGATCGAGGCGATGGCCCGAGAAGCCCGCGTGCGCGTCGATCCGGCTTTGCGCGCCGATCGGTTCGTGGAACGCTGGCAGGGCCTCAGCGCCGATCGGGACCGCCTCTATCGCGCCGGCGACATGTCGGGCCGGGAAAAGGCGGGGCAGGAAATGGCGGGCATGGCGAAAAGCCTTGAGCGCGATCCCCAGGTTGAATCGCTCCTGCGCGGCCGTAGTCGCGAGTTGGGGCTTGAGAGGGGCATCAACCAGAGCCGTGAGCTTGCCCGCGAGCTGACCCGCGATTTGGGGCTCGGCAGGGGCTTGGGGATGAGCCGGTAAGGAGAGGATATGGACGACGACCGCGAAGACATGGGCGAGGATGACGCGGCGCGGGCATTCGCCCAGCTTGGCCGCGAGGTGTCGTTGCTGCGCAGTGCCATCGAGGGACTGACGGCCGCGCGCGAGTCCATCGAGATACCCGATTATCAGCCGACGCTTGAGCGCACGGAGAAAATATTGGTGGCGCTCGCCCAGCGGATCGATCCCATCGCCAAAAGTCCGCTATTGTCGATGACCCCGGATTCCATGACGAGCCAGATCGCGACGGCGGCGAGCGGCGCGCGCCGCGAGGACGCGCGGCTTGTCGCCGAGGCACGCGCAGGGCTGGACAAGGCCGCCCGCGAGATCGGCAACCGGCTAGCATCCGCGCGCCGGGGCGACGAGCAGAACCGCTGGCTGGTGTGGGCCGGATTGGGCGGCGTGGTGTTGGGGATGTTGCTCTACGCCCTGGCGCAAATACCGCTCGCGCTTCTCGCGCCGACAAGCTGGCGCTGGCCCGAGCGCCTGGCGACGCGCGTTCTGGACGAGGGTAGCCCGTGGGAAGCAGGGCAACACCTGATGCAGACGGCCGCGCCCGAGAGCTGGGGCGTGATCGTCGCGGCGGCACCGCTCGCGGATGGCAACCGCGAGGCTATTCAGACGTGCCGCGAGAAGGCCGCCAAGGCCAAGAAGGCGGTGCGCTGCACGATCGACGTGAAGGCGGCGCAATAGGCATGGAGGTTTCGACCGAATTGGCCCAGTCGGCCCCAAGCTGCGATTTTGGCCAAGTCGGAGAACGTTTTGGGAACGTGGCATTCGGTATTGACGATGGAAATCATAGAAGAGGACAGTTCGCTCCATCATAGGGAGTGGGTTGATGGATCGGAGTATTCCGGGCGGGGATTTGATCGGACGATGGAGCCTGAGCTTTGCCGATATTGATTTTGTAAATTCGAAGCCGGCCCTGACGCGCCTTGGCCTCGCCGCACAGCTGAAATTCTTCGCTTCCCTGGGGTTTTTCGCGATCGATCCCGGCTCAATCCCTACCGATGGCCTCTCGTATCTGGCCGAGCAACTCGGTGTCGAGGCTGGCGAGATAGCCGGTTATGACTTTTCCAGTCGGACAGCACGACGGCATTGTGCGGAGATCCTGATCCATCTTGGATATCACCGCATGAAGCGGGTGGATCGCGCGCAATTGACGGAATGGATTGCTGGCGAGCTGTGCCCGGGCGGCCAGTCGATCAATGCCATGCTTGAGCATGTTTTCCTGTGGTGCCGGGACCGGCGTATTTATGGGCCGTCGCGCAAGGAGCTTGAACGTGTCGTTCGCTCACAACGGCAAGATTATCTGGACACCTGGCTGATCGGAGCCAGTGATCGGCTTTCGTCAGATGCGGTGGCGTTATTGGAAGCCTCGCTTGCCGATCCGGACAGCTCGACCGGATTCAACAGGATGAAGGGTGACGCCGGACAGGCAACGCTCGACAACATTCTCGACGTGACCGAGAAACTCGCCTTTATCCAGAGACTTGATCTTCCCCATGATCTCCTGACGGCTACGGGCAAGCCATGGGTCGATCAGATTGTTCGCCGCGTTGCCGGTGAAAAGGCCTCGGAGATGCGCCGGCATGCGCCGGCGCGACAGCTCGGCCTTTATGCGATTTATCTAATGTCGCGGGAGGCGCAACTCACTGACGCGATGATCGACCTGCTGATCGAAACCGTTCACAAGATCGGAACGCGCTCGAAACGCAAGGTGGTGGGCGATATCGCGAAAGACATCGAGCGGGTCTATGGAAAGGAGCGCCTGCTGGTCGAGATCGCCAGCGCCTCGATCAATGAACCATCGGGGCGCATCTGCGATGTCATTTTCCCGATCGCCGGTAAGGCCAAGCTGGCGGCGATCGTCAAGGAGAGCCATGCGAAGGGCGCTCTGGACCGGCGCATCTACAAGGTGATGCGTGGTTCCTGGGCCAATCATTACCGGCGCATGCTGCCAAGCCTGCTTTCCGTACTTGAGTTCCGGTCGAACAACGCGGTGTGGCGGCCGGTCCTGGCGGCCCTCGACTGGATCAGGAGCAAGGTGGATGGCGGATGCCGCTTCGTGCCATTGCAGGATGTTCCGATCGATGAGGTGATTCCAGCGCGATGGCGCAGTTCCGTCATTGATGACGATGGGCGGGTAAACCGGATCAGCTATGAGCTTTGCGTCCTGACGCAACTGCGCGACCGCATCCGCTCCAAAGAAATCTGGGTGGTCGGGGCGGATCGCTATCGCAATCCCGATGACGATCTTCCCAAGGACTTCGAGATCAGGCGAGATGCGTACTATTCCGGCCTCAGCCTGACGCCAGATGCGCAGGCGTTTTGCGCCTCGATCCGGGAGGAGCTTGAACGGGAACTGTTGCTCCTCAATGCCAATATTCCACAAAACGACAAGGTCCGGCTCCTGTGGCGCGGCGACAACCGGATATCGATTACACCGTTCAAGCCCTTGCCCGAACCGAAGGGTCTCGCTTCGATCAAAAGCGAGATCGGTCAGCGCTGGCCGATGACCGGACTGCTGGACGTGTTGAAAGAGGCTGCTCTGGACACGGGATTGATGGATGCTTTCGAAACGTCGGCCTCGCGGGTTACCCTGTCGAAAGCAGCCTTGGCTCAGCGTCTTTTGCTGTGTCTCTATGGCTTGGGCACGAACGCCGGGCTCAAGCGGGTCGCTGGCGCAACACCCGATGTCAGTTACGAGGAATTGCTGCATGTCCATCGCCGTTTCATCCACGCGCCAGCGCTGAGGGAGGCGTGCGCGCGGGTAGCAAACGCGACACTGGCAATCCGCAATGCCGCAGTATGGGGAGATGCGGGCACGGCATGCGCGTCCGATTCAACGAAGTTCGGCGCGTGGGACCGCAACCTGATGACGGAATGGCACGCCCGCTATGGCGGCCGTGGCGTCATGATCTACTGGCATGTGGAGAAGCGCGCGACCTGCGTTTATTCCCAGCTCAAGCGGTGCTCTTCCTCGGAGGTCGCCTCCATGATCGAAGGCGTGCTACGCCATTGCACCGACATGGAAATCCAGCGCCAGTACGTCGATAGCCACGGCCAGAGCGCAGTCGGCTTTGCGTTCTGCCGACTCCTTGGATTTGAGCTTGCCCCGCGGCTGAAAGCAGTGGCACGCCAGAAACTGGCCCTTCCCCAAGCCGGCATGCGCACGCGGCTTTCCAATTTACTGCCGATCCTCTCCAGCCCGATCGACTGGGACGAGATCGAGCAACAATATGACGAAATGGTCAAATATGCCGCTGCCATGCAATCGCGCACCGCCGATCCGGAAGCGATCCTGCTCCGGTTTGCCAGAGCCGAAGTGATGCACCCGACCTACAAGGCGCTGAGTGAACTCGGCCGCGCGGTCAAAACAATCTTCCTATGCCGGTATTTGCGTCAGGAGGCATTCCGCCGCGAGATCCACGAAGGGCTGAATGTGGTTGAGAACTGGAACGGCGCTAATGGTTTCGTGTTCTTCGGCAAGGGCGGCGAGATCGCCACCAACCGCATCCATGAGCAGGAAATCTCCGTTCTGGCGCTACACCTCCTGCAAGCGTCGCTGGTGTATGTGAACACCCGCATGCTTCAGACCGTACTGGTTGAGCCGAAGTGGGCGGGGCGGATGACGCCGGAAGATTATCGTGGTCTCACGCCGTTGATCTACAGTCATGTGAACCCTTATGGCCGCTTCGACCTCGACCTGAACGACCGGATTGATTTTGGACGGCTTGCAGCGTGAGGCGGCTGATCGGCCTATAACATTTGGGTACACCCCAGAGTGATAGGGCCGAGTGACACCATTCGTCTGTCACAAAAGGGTGGGTTTGCGCTCAATGTGACGATACACTGCAAGAGCCACCCTAATGTGACGGATTTTGCACTTGGCTCGTATCGGATATGCCCGCGTCAGCACCACGGACCAGGATCTGGATATCCAGATTGGCCGCCTCAAGAATGCAGGTTGCGAAATTATCCGTTCCGAGACCGGATCGGGGGCCTCGCGGAGCGGGCGCACGGAACTGGAAACGATCATGCAGTTTATGCACACCGGCGACGAGCTGGTCGTGCTGCGGCTCGACCGGCTCGGCCGCTCCACGCGCGATGTCCTGAACCTGGTGCATGAGCTTGATGAAAAGGGAGCTTCGCTGCGCATCCTTGAGCCAGAGGTGACGACGGCGGGCGACATGGGGCGAATGGTCATCACCATACTCGGCATGGTCGCCGATATGGAGCTGAAGTTCATCAAGGATCGTCAGCGCGCCGGGATCGAAGCGGCGCGCGCCGAAGGCGTTTACAAAGGCCGGAAGAAGAACGTCGATGACGATGAAATCCGCCGTCGCCTTGCCGCCGGCGCCAGCAAGGCCCGCGTTGCCCGCGACCTGAAGGTCTCACGAATGACCGTCTATCGGGCGCTCGACATTATTCCGTCACAGACCAAACTGCCGGAAAAGCCGCCCACTGCCAGCATCGCCCTGCATCTGATTATCGAGAACTTCAACAAGCGTGGAAGAGGTAGAAAACCCGCTCGGGAGCGGATTGAGGCGATGCTGGAACGCGACTACGCCATGGTAAAAAACGGCAATTGTGATTACAAACTGACCGTCGCCTATGACCCCGATCCGGATGGCATTTCCCTTGATGAGGAAATCCAAAGCCTCCTCTCCGAGATGTTCAACATCGCAGAGAGCTACAATTGCTCCATGGAAGCCGATATCTACGAGGTCGGTGGTCAGCAACGGTCCTGGTAGAATCAATCAAGCGTTCAGTGTTCGTTCTTCAACCTGGCCAAAATCGCAGCTTCGGGCCGACTGGGCCGAATTGGACCGAAATACTTTGGTGGCCTTGCTCGACCGGATGATACGCGCCGAGGCGCTTGGCGATGCCCCGCCCCAGGCCGAACGGGGCGACTGGATGTTCGGCAGCGTCGATCCCACCGAGTTCACCGAACCCGATGAGCATGGCTGGATGGCGATAGTACCGTCCTCCCTGCCCAGGATATGGATACCGCGCGCGCTGTGCTTCTGGCGCATGGTGGTGTCGATCGGTGGCACGATCAGCTTGGAGCAACTGGCGCATCCCGCCCATTCGTTGGCGCGATGGCCGGCGATCGAGCAGGCCGTGCGGTCGTATCTGGCGATTTCCGCCCCCGATCTCATCCTCATTGATTCAGCGCGTGAATCAGCGACGCGCCATTGAGTCAGATAAGTCGTCGGACTTCGCAAAGCTGATTTTGTAGGCTCCGCGCCATGTTCGGCGCGAACCTTCCTCTGCCTGATCCGATCGAGCTGGTGGCGCTCGACCCGGCCCGCAACATTCGCCGGCGCTACAGCATCACCGCCAGCCTCGACCTCTTTGGCATGATCGTCGTCGAAACCCGCTGGGGGCGGATCGGCGCGCGCGGTCAGGCGCAGGCCCGAGCCTTCGCCGATCGCGCGGCGGCCGAGCGGCATATCGCCGCGACCCTGAGCCGGCGCGATACCGCCGAGAGCCGGATCGGCGTCGCCTACCGTCCGCTATAGGCATCTCTAGCATTGACTTCGCCTCCCCCTGCAGGCGGAGGAATAAGGCACTTTGGAAGCGATCAGGCGCGAGTTTCCGTGATATAGAGACGAAGCACGCGATTGATCTCGGTCTGGTATCCTCGACCTTCCGCGTGATCCTTAAACCAGGCCACGACATCGGCGTCGAGCCGAAGCGTGACCGGCTTCTTGACGGGCTTGTAAAGGCCAGGTCGGCGGGCTCTGTTGCAAAAATCGTGAAGCTTGAGCATGCTTGGCGGAGATTGGACGGACGGAACGATGACGGATTTCAAGTGGCGCCATTTCCAGGGTGATGTGATCCTGTGGGCGGTGCGCTGGTATTGTCGCTATCCGATCAGCTATCGCGACCTTGAGGAAATGCTGGCGGAACGCGGCATTTCGGTCGACCATACGACGATCTATCGCTGGGTCCAGTGCTACGCCCCGGAGATGGAGAAGCGGCTGCGCTGGTTCTGGCGGCGTGGCTTTGATCCGAGCTGGCGCCTGGATGAAACCTACGTCAAGGTGCGGGGCAAGTGGACCTACCTGTACCGGGCAGTCGACAAGCGGGGCGACACGATCGATTTCTACCTGTCGCCGACCCGCAGCGCCAAGGCAGCGAAGCGGTTCCTGGGCAAGGCCCTGCGAGGCCTGAAGCACTGGGAAAAGCCTGCCACGCTCAATACCGACAAAGCGCCGAGCTATGGTGCAGCGATCACCGAATTGAAGCGCGAAGGAAAGCTGGACCGGGAGACGGCCCACCGGCAGGTGAAGTATCTCAATAACGTGATCGAGGCCGATCACGGAAAGCTCAAGATACTGATCAAGCCGGTGCGCGGTTTCAAATCGATCCCCACGGCCTATGCCACGATCAAGGGATTCGAAGTCATGCGAGCCCTGCGCAAAGGACAGGCTCGCCCCTGGTGCCTGCAGCCCGGCATCAGGGGCGAGGTGCGCCTTGTGGAGAGAGCTTTTGGCATTGGGCCCTCGGCGCTGACGGAGGCCATGGGCATGCTCAACCACCATTTCGCAGCAGCCGCCTGATCGGCGCAGAGCGACAGCCTACCTCTGACTGCCGCCAATCTTTGCAACAGAGCC
>NZ_ATHO01000114.1 GCF_000445065.1 Sphingobium quisquiliarum P25
GGCTCTGTTGCAAAGATTGGCGGCAGTCAGAGGTAGGCTGTCGCTCTGCGCCGATCAGGCGGCTGCTGCGAAATGGTGGTTGAGCATGCCCATGGCCTCCGTCAGCGCCGAGGGCCCAATGCCAAAAGCTCTCTCCACAAGGCGCACCTCGCCCCTGATGCCGGGCTGCAGGCACCAGGGGCGAGCCTGTCCTTTGCGCAGGGCTCGCATGACTTCGAATCCCTTGATCGTGGCATAGGCCGTGGGGATCGATTTGAAACCGCGCACCGGCTTGATCAGTATCTTGAGCTTTCCGTGATCGGCCTCGATCACGTTATTGAGATACTTCACCTGCCGGTGGGCCGTCTCCCGGTCCAGCTTTCCTTCGCGCTTCAATTCGGTGATCGCTGCACCATAGCTCGGCGCTTTGTCGGTATTGAGCGTGGCAGGCTTTTCCCAGTGCTTCAGGCCTCGCAGGGCCTTGCCCAGGAACCGCTTCGCTGCCTTGGCGCTGCGGGTCGGCGACAGGTAGAAATCGATCGTGTCGCCCCGCTTGTCGACTGCCCGGTACAGGTAGGTCCACTTGCCCCGCACCTTGACGTAGGTTTCATCCAGGCGCCAGCTCGGATCAAAGCCACGCCGCCAGAACCAGCGCAGCCGCTTCTCCATCTCCGGGGCGTAGCACTGGACCCAGCGATAGATCGTCGTATGGTCGACCGAAATGCCGCGTTCCGCCAGCATTTCCTCAAGGTCGCGATAGCTGATCGGATAGCGACAATACCAGCGCACCGCCCACAGGATCACATCACCCTGGAAATGGCGCCACTTGAAATCCGTCATCGTTCCGTCCGTCCAATCTCCGCCAAGCATGCTCAAGCTTCACGATTTTTGCAACAGAGCCCCGGCAATCATTGGCCCGGAGGTGAAAGCTTCAATCCGGTGAGCGGGCTGAAAACGCGCTGGTTGACGAACCGGCGGCTGATCTTCCATGTGCCATTGCGGCGTTCATAATCGTCATGATAGCTCGCGACGACATGTGCGGCCTGACCATCGGCAAGATTGCCGATGCAGTAGACGTCGCAAATGCCCTTTGCGGTATCGCCGTTGAGTTCAAGACGGTGATTGGTGCAATAATGGGTGGTGCTCTGCCACATCGGCCAGATCAGATTTTCAACTGCGCCGCTGATCTCGTCGATACCGCTGAATTTCTGGACAAACTCGATATCCCAGACTGCATCTTCCCACCAGATCGCCTGGAATCGCTCCAGTTCATGCTTGTCCACGCCAAGGCAATAATCCGACACAAGATCGGCCAGCGCAAACCTGCTGATCACCTCTTCTAGATTCGACATGATTACTCCTCTGTGATTGTGACATACATTCCCCAAGTGGCATGCCGTCTGACGTGAGTTTAGCCTGAATCCGACCGCAGGACAATCATTTTCCGTCCCGAGCGGCGTCGTCGGGCGCGCAAGGCGCTGAGACAGGGCAGATCGGCCCGCGAAGCCGCCGTGTTGTGCCCTGGTGGCGGTGTTTTTCAGCGCAGCGGACAGACCCATCCTGCCGTTTTCGTTCAGTTTGGGCGTGGATGGCGGTCATGCGCATAGCGGAGGCGCTCGCAATCGGCGGATGGCGGCGAGGATGGCGCGGACCATCGGACCGGTGACGGCCACCTCGGCCAGCTGGAAGGTGATGGCGCGGGCATGGCGGACGACACGTGCCCCGATCTTGATCAGCTTCAGTTGCAGGCTGGTCAACG
>NZ_ATHO01000115.1 GCF_000445065.1 Sphingobium quisquiliarum P25
GGCTCTGTTGCAAAGATTGGCGGCAGTCAGAGGTAGGCTGTCGCTCTGCGCCGATCAGGCGGCTGCTGCGAAATGGTGGTTGAGCATGCCCATGGCCTCCGTCAGCGCCGAGGGCCCAATGCCAAAAGCTCTCTCCACAAGGCGCACCTCGCCCCTGATGCCGGGCTGCAGGCACCAGGGGCGAGCCTGTCCTTTGCGCAGGGCTCGCATGACTTCGAATCCCTTGATCGTGGCATAGGCCGTGGGGATCGATTTGAAACCGCGCACCGGCTTGATCAGTATCTTGAGCTTTCCGTGATCGGCCTCGATCACGTTATTGAGATACTTCACCTGCCGGTGGGCCGTCTCCCGGTCCAGCTTTCCTTCGCGCTTCAATTCGGTGATCGCTGCACCATAGCTCGGCGCTTTGTCGGTATTGAGCGTGGCAGGCTTTTCCCAGTGCTTCAGGCCTCGCAGGGCCTTGCCCAGGAACCGCTTCGCTGCCTTGGCGCTGCGGGTCGGCGACAGGTAGAAATCGATCGTGTCGCCCCGCTTGTCGACTGCCCGGTACAGGTAGGTCCACTTGCCCCGCACCTTGACGTAGGTTTCATCCAGGCGCCAGCTCGGATCAAAGCCACGCCGCCAGAACCAGCGCAGCCGCTTCTCCATCTCCGGGGCGTAGCACTGGACCCAGCGATAGATCGTCGTATGGTCGACCGAAATGCCGCGTTCCGCCAGCATTTCCTCAAGGTCGCGATAGCTGATCGGATAGCGACAATACCAGCGCACCGCCCACAGGATCACATCACCCTGGAAATGGCGCCACTTGAAATCCGTCATCGTTCCGTCCGTCCAATCTCCGCCAAGCATGCTCAAGCTTCACGATTTTTGCAACAGAGCCGGTCGATCTGCAACGCGATGCGCTCACGGCCGCTGGTGTCGATCAACGGCACCTCTACTCCGACAAGGCTTCCGGTGCGCGCGACGATCGCGCCGGCCTGAAAGCCTGCCTCGACTACATGAACGCCGGCGACACGCTGGTTGTCTGGAAGCTCGATCGGCTCGGCCGCTCGCTGCCGCACCTGCTGGCGATCGTCACCGACCTCAAGGAACGCGGCATCGCCTTCCGGTCGCTGACCGAACAGATGGATACCACCACGCCGCATGGCGAGTTGCTGTTCTCGCTGTTCGGCGCGCTCGCCCAATACGAGCGAGCGTTGACGCGGGAGCGGATCATGGCGGGCCTGGCCGCCGCAAAGCGGCGGGGCCGACAAGGTGGACGACCGCCGACGATCGCCGCGGAAAAGATGCAGTTGATAGTTGCCGCTCTGTCCAATGGGGCCAGCAAAGCGTCGGTTTCTCGCACGTTCAGCGTGCCGCGATCAACATTGACGGACACGTTGGAGCGGATCGGGTGGTCAGCGCCGGTCAAGGATACGCCTTGAATAACGACAAAAATATAATTATATTCCCGTCATGTTATCCATGCGCTTTTCCTGGCACCCAGCCAAAGCCGAGAGCAATCTGAGAAAGCATGGCATCAGTTTCGAGACGGCCGCCAGCGCCTTCGCAGACCCCTTTGCGCTTAGCGTGCATGATCGGATCGAAGGCGGCGAGCAACGATGGCAGACCTTGGGCCTGGTCGAAGGACATTTACTCCTGCTGGTGGCCCACACCGTCGCTGAGGATGACGACGACGGCGAATATGTGGAGATCATCCATATCATTTCGGCCCGAAAAGCCGATCGAAAGGAAAGACGACGTTATGAAGAAGAAAGACGCTGATACCGTCCGCTTCCAGCTCGATCCGGGCAATCTGCCCCCCTTGACCGAGGCACAGAAGGCCGAGCTGGATGCCCTGCAGGCGATGCCGGATAGCGGTATCGACTATAGTGATGCCCCGACGCTGACAGAGGATTTCTGGAAGACCGCCGAGCGTGGACGGTTCTATAAGCCGATCAAGCAGCAGGTAACGGCGCGGCTCGACGCCGATGTGCTTGCTTGGCTCAAATCCCAGGGCAAGGGCTATCAGGCTCGCATGAACGCAATCCTTCGGCGCGAGATGTTGGCGGCTGCGAAGGAGCGCCGACACGCTTGACGTGCAGGCCGCAGATGGATGCCGCTTTCACGGCCGGGAGTAACCCGGCCCGGCGTAGGCGCGCGAAGCCGCCAGAGTTGCGGCAATCATGTGTTTTTCGCTATGCTCTTTCTTCTAAAATAGCGACCGGTGAAAAATCCGATCCACGCAATTGCTGGAACAAGCCAAGGCCAAAAGGAAGATAAGAGTAGAATCATGTCGCCCCAGCGGCTCCGAGCAATAGCGTTAATGCAGTCGATCCCAATGTTATCGGAGTAGCGACAAATATTCCGAATTTTTGGTTTGCAAATGATACGAGCGAACAGACCAGTAAGATCACGAATATATCTGGCCAAAATTCACCCAACATACGTATCACGTTGTCTTTCTCCACGAACAGCCATCTACATGCGGCGCACTGCAACCCTAAGTCCAAGAAATCCGTCAAGTAACGAAATTTTGTTAAGAGTCTGTCTTGAATCTCATGGGTAACGAGCGATGCGTCGGATGAGGACGATGGCAGCGGCGGCATAGAGGAGCGCGGTTGCGGATTTGATGGTCCGCTCGAAGTCTTTGGCCAGACGGCGATTGCGGTTGATCCATGCGAAGGTGCGTTCGACGATCCATCGTCTGGGATGGACGACGAAGCCGGTCTGATCGGCGAATTTGCGGACGATTTCGATCGTAATGGAGGTGGCGTCCCGGACGCGATCGCTGTTGTAGGCGCTGTCGGCATAGGCGCGCGCGACGAAGGGATGCCGCTGGTGAGACTGCTGGAGCAAGGGCACCGCGCCATCGCGGTCCTGCACATCGGCAGGATGGACCAGTATGATAAGGGCGCGACGGCTCTGTTGCAAAAATCGTGAAGCTTGAGCATGCTTGGCGGAGATTGGACGGACGGAACGATGACGGATTTCAAGTGGCGCCATTTCCAGGGTGATGTGATCCTGTGGGCGGTGCGCTGGTATTGTCGCTATCCGATCAGCTATCGCGACCTTGAGGAAATGCTGGCGGAACGCGGCATTTCGGTCGACCATACGACGATCTATCGCTGGGTCCAGTGCTACGCCCCGGAGATGGAGAAGCGGCTGCGCTGGTTCTGGCGGCGTGGCTTTGATCCGAGCTGGCGCCTGGATGAAACCTACGTCAAGGTGCGGGGCAAGTGGACCTACCTGTACCGGGCAGTCGACAAGCGGGGCGACACGATCGATTTCTACCTGTCGCCGACCCGCAGCGCCAAGGCAGCGAAGCGGTTCCTGGGCAAGGCCCTGCGAGGCCTGAAGCACTGGGAAAAGCCTGCCACGCTCAATACCGACAAAGCGCCGAGCTATGGTGCAGCGATCACCGAATTGAAGCGCGAAGGAAAGCTGGACCGGGAGACGGCCCACCGGCAGGTGAAGTATCTCAATAACGTGATCGAGGCCGATCACGGAAAGCTCAAGATACTGATCAAGCCGGTGCGCGGTTTCAAATCGATCCCCACGGCCTATGCCACGATCAAGGGATTCGAAGTCATGCGAGCCCTGCGCAAAGGACAGGCTCGCCCCTGGTGCCTGCAGCCCGGCATCAGGGGCGAGGTGCGCCTTGTGGAGAGAGCTTTTGGCATTGGGCCCTCGGCGCTGACGGAGGCCATGGGCATGCTCAACCACCATTTCGCAGCAGCCGCCTGATCGGCGCAGAGCGACAGCCTACCTCTGACTGCCGCCAATCTTTGCAACAGAGCC
>NZ_ATHO01000116.1 GCF_000445065.1 Sphingobium quisquiliarum P25
GGCTCTGTTGCAAAGATTGGCGGCAGTCAGAGGTAGGCTGTCGCTCTGCGCCGATCAGGCGGCTGCTGCGAAATGGTGGTTGAGCATGCCCATGGCCTCCGTCAGCGCCGAGGGCCCAATGCCAAAAGCTCTCTCCACAAGGCGCACCTCGCCCCTGATGCCGGGCTGCAGGCACCAGGGGCGAGCCTGTCCTTTGCGCAGGGCTCGCATGACTTCGAATCCCTTGATCGTGGCATAGGCCGTGGGGATCGATTTGAAACCGCGCACCGGCTTGATCAGTATCTTGAGCTTTCCGTGATCGGCCTCGATCACGTTATTGAGATACTTCACCTGCCGGTGGGCCGTCTCCCGGTCCAGCTTTCCTTCGCGCTTCAATTCGGTGATCGCTGCACCATAGCTCGGCGCTTTGTCGGTATTGAGCGTGGCAGGCTTTTCCCAGTGCTTCAGGCCTCGCAGGGCCTTGCCCAGGAACCGCTTCGCTGCCTTGGCGCTGCGGGTCGGCGACAGGTAGAAATCGATCGTGTCGCCCCGCTTGTCGACTGCCCGGTACAGGTAGGTCCACTTGCCCCGCACCTTGACGTAGGTTTCATCCAGGCGCCAGCTCGGATCAAAGCCACGCCGCCAGAACCAGCGCAGCCGCTTCTCCATCTCCGGGGCGTAGCACTGGACCCAGCGATAGATCGTCGTATGGTCGACCGAAATGCCGCGTTCCGCCAGCATTTCCTCAAGGTCGCGATAGCTGATCGGATAGCGACAATACCAGCGCACCGCCCACAGGATCACATCACCCTGGAAATGGCGCCACTTGAAATCCGTCATCGTTCCGTCCGTCCAATCTCCGCCAAGCATGCTCAAGCTTCACGATTTTTGCAACAGAGCCGGCGAACGGATCGCCGCTCGCCATACCGTTCGCCGGCGGCCTGCTACTCGGTCGCTTCCAGGCCGAACCAAAGATCGACAATTCAGGCGGCCATGTGACCTTCAACAAATATTGTATGCGGAATCACACCGTCTTTTACCCCACCCCGACGAATTTCGTTGTGCGAACCTACGTCAATCCGAAGCTGTTGAGGCCGGAACAGCATGAGATCGTGCGCGAGATGGAGGCATGGCTTGCGGCGCACCAGGCCGAAGCCGAGGCGGCCGTCATGCAATATCACCGGCTTGAAGATAACGACCAGGGCGAGTTTCTGGACTCCGCGAGCTGGGCGACGCTGCAAGCAGATTTTCAGGCTTTGTGGCCCCGGCTTTCCGCGCAGTTTTAGGCCGTGCCGGCCAGCGCCGGCGCACAGGACCAGCGGCCACCTTCCCAATGAAATCCTACCCGCTGCGCGTTGGCGATCGCGGGCGGCTCGCCCTTGCGCCAGAACGCCCGCATCTTGGCCCGTTCGTCCAGATGGGCGTCAGCGACGATCGCGCGCGCGGCCTGGATGAACTGCCCATGCCCGAACACATAGACCAGCGATGCAGCCGGCATGGCGGCGAGCCGCGCCAGCGCGGCCTCGCAGCGCCGTAGCAGGGTGGCGAAGCTCTCCGCCCCTTCCCCGTCGCAATAATCAGGATCGGCCGCGCTCCAATAGCGTTCGAGGTGCGGCATCCGCTCCGCGCTGCGCGTGCCGTTCCAGCGCGCCGGTTGCAGATAGGTGAACTCTTCGATCGGCCACACTTCGACCGGCACGCCGGGAAAGCGCGCGATCGTCGGCGCGGCCGTCTGCCGGGTGCGCGTATAGGGCGACGTGACGATGAGCGCGGGCGCTTGCGTCCAGCTCGCCGCGACTTCGCGCGCCTGTTCCTGGCCCAGCTCCGTCAGCTCGATCGCGCCGAGATCATCGCAGGGCACGCCGGCGTTGCCGGTGCTTTGGCCGTGGCGGATGAAAATCGCCCTCATAGCCGGTTGTCCCGGAGCCGATCGGGCGTCCAGCCTTCGGGCAATTCGTCGCCGGGTTCGGGAGGCCGATCGGGCACCTTGGCCAAGATGCGGTCAAGACCATCCAATGTGGAGCCTTTGGAACGCCGCCTGAAAAACTCCGCAGCCGTTTCCCCTTTGCGCGGCCGATCAATCGCCATCATGCAAATCCGTCATAAGCGCATCGACGCTGGGGAAGCGTGCCCCCTTCCCCGCTTCCAGTTCCTCGATCGCCGCGCGCGTCGCGGCTTGGCCGGTCAGCTCGGCCGTCGCCGCCATTTCGGCCTCGAACTGCGCCTTGCGCGCCTCATACTGGGCGCGGCGCTCTGGACTCCAATCCTTCATGCGATCAGCCACAAGATCGCGAAACGGGCGATGGCCTGCCATTTTGCCCGTCGCTCAGGCCGCTTCTTTCAGCGTCAACTCGACGTGCAGATGGGCCGACGCTGCAATGTTGACGAGCGCATCCAGGGAGAACTTGGCCAGCTTGCCGCGCAGCAGATCATTGGTCCGGGGCCGTGTCAGCCCAAGCCGCTTGCCCGCTTCGTCCTGTGAGACATTCCAGCCCTGCACCACCTTGCGGATTTCATACAGCAAGGACGAGCGCAGTTTCAGGTTCGCGGCCTCCTGCTCGGTATCAGCGAGCGCGTCCCACACGTTCTCATAGATTTCCGATGTCATTGCTCCGCCTTCCATCGTTTCAACCTTTGCGCCGCGAGTTCGAGGTCTTTCTTTGCCGTTGCCTGCGTCTTTTTCTGGAACGCATGAAGCACCAGAACCCGGTCTTCCAACGTCGCCAGATAGATCACCCGGAACGCGCCCGACGCTTCCCGGATGCGAATTTCCCGAACGCCTTGCCCCACGGTTTTCATGGGCTTCCAGTCGTCGGGATCGTCGCCGCGTTGGACAAGCTCAAGCTGCCAACCGGCATCTGTTCGCGCATCTTCGGGGAAGGCGCGAACATCGGCCTTGCTACTTCCCAACCACTCTACCGGCTTCATGAGGCTGGGTGTATCAAAACGGAGACATTAATTCAAGCTCCTTCGCCTTGGGCGTTCGGAGGCTGGGATTTGCGCCTGCCGCTGCGCGGCACCGTGGCCCTACTCGCTGCGCTCCCCAAGCCCGCAAGCGGTCTTGGCCCAAGGTGACGACCCACATGGCGGGGGCGAGATCGCAAGCGGATCTCGCTAGCCAAGGTGCCGGCGTTCGCCGGCGCGTCGTCTGCCTTGTGGGGGAAAGCCGGTCCCGGCCTTCTCTCCCCCGCAACGGGATTAGACGGGGCCGTGCCTCGCTGCGCTGCGGCCGCTCCACCCCCATCGAATCCCGCTGCCCCCCTCTCCCGCCGGCGTTCTTGGGCGTCCGTGTTCCGGCCGATGGCATGGCCATCGCCGGACAGGCGATTTGAAGGGAGTAAGGACGATGACCCACCAAACCCGTGAAAGCTGGCTCAATGCGGTGGCGCAGGGCATGGCTCCGCTGTTCGAGGCGCTGGACGCCCCCCTGCCCGACCGCGTGCGCGTGGCGATCGGCTTCACCAGCAGAGGCGCGAAGGCCAAGGCGATCGGCGAGTGCTGGGATAATCGCTTGAGCGCGGACGGCCATTTTGAAATCTTCATCCGGCCCGACCTGGCGCACGCGCCCGACGCCATGCCGGCGCAGATCGCGGCCATCCTCGCGCATGAGCTGGTCCATGCCGCCGTCGGCATCCCGGCAGGGCATGGGAAAGCGTTTAAACGGATCGCGCTGGGGCTGGGGCTCGTCGGGCCGATGCGCGCCACCACCCCCGGCGAGGCGTTTCTTGCGGCCGTCGCGCCGATCTTGGACGCCGTTGGCCCCCTCCCCCATGCCCGTCTCGACACCGATGGGGAGTCGACCGCGCCGAAGAAGCAGAAAACCCGGATGCTCAAATGCGAGTGCGCGACGTGCGGCTATACCGT
>NZ_ATHO01000117.1 GCF_000445065.1 Sphingobium quisquiliarum P25
GGCTCTGTTGCAAAGATTGGCGGCAGTCAGAGGTAGGCTGTCGCTCTGCGCCGATCAGGCGGCTGCTGCGAAATGGTGGTTGAGCATGCCCATGGCCTCCGTCAGCGCCGAGGGCCCAATGCCAAAAGCTCTCTCCACAAGGCGCACCTCGCCCCTGATGCCGGGCTGCAGGCACCAGGGGCGAGCCTGTCCTTTGCGCAGGGCTCGCATGACTTCGAATCCCTTGATCGTGGCATAGGCCGTGGGGATCGATTTGAAACCGCGCACCGGCTTGATCAGTATCTTGAGCTTTCCGTGATCGGCCTCGATCACGTTATTGAGATACTTCACCTGCCGGTGGGCCGTCTCCCGGTCCAGCTTTCCTTCGCGCTTCAATTCGGTGATCGCTGCACCATAGCTCGGCGCTTTGTCGGTATTGAGCGTGGCAGGCTTTTCCCAGTGCTTCAGGCCTCGCAGGGCCTTGCCCAGGAACCGCTTCGCTGCCTTGGCGCTGCGGGTCGGCGACAGGTAGAAATCGATCGTGTCGCCCCGCTTGTCGACTGCCCGGTACAGGTAGGTCCACTTGCCCCGCACCTTGACGTAGGTTTCATCCAGGCGCCAGCTCGGATCAAAGCCACGCCGCCAGAACCAGCGCAGCCGCTTCTCCATCTCCGGGGCGTAGCACTGGACCCAGCGATAGATCGTCGTATGGTCGACCGAAATGCCGCGTTCCGCCAGCATTTCCTCAAGGTCGCGATAGCTGATCGGATAGCGACAATACCAGCGCACCGCCCACAGGATCACATCACCCTGGAAATGGCGCCACTTGAAATCCGTCATCGTTCCGTCCGTCCAATCTCCGCCAAGCATGCTCAAGCTTCACGATTTTTGCAACAGAGCCCGCTACTCGATCGGCGTTGGCGTCACAGGATTCGAGCTCGATTTCTGGGGCCGGGTGCGCAACCTTTCTGACGCAGCGCGCTCGCAATATCTAGCAACCGTGCAGGCTGAACGGGCGTTCCGCCTCGCGTTGATCCGGGATGTGGCCTCGACCTATTTTGCTTCCCGGGAAGCCGACGAGCGGATCGCCCTTGCCGAAGCTACGGTACGCAGCCGGCAGGAAGGCCTCCGCATAGCCGAGCGTCGCCTTGAAGCCGGGGTGACTTCAGCTCTTGATTTTCGACAGGCGGAGTCGCTACTGACTCAAGCCGAAACGGAGTTGGCCAGCCTGCGCTTGGCCGAGGCGCAGAGTGAGAACTTCCTGGCCGTACTCTTGGGCGGACCCGTTCCTGTCGGGCTCACGGTGCCGCTGACGCTGGCTGACCAGAAAAACGGAACGGTGATTGCCGCCGGATTACCCTCCGAGCTGATGGTGACTCGACCGGACATATTGGCGGCAGAAGAGAAACTGCGGGCAGCGCGTGCCAATATCGGTGCTGCTCGGGCAGCCTTCTTTCCATCCATCTCACTAACCGGTAGTATCGGTTTCGCTTCAACTGATCTTGGGAATTTGATCGGAAACGAAGGACTGAGCTGGAGCTTTGGACCTTCGATCAGCCTACCCATCTTCGATTGGGGTGCGAGGAAGGGCAATCTGAGCGTGGCTGAGGCACGTGAGGATATTGCCATCGCCGAATACGAACGCACCATTCAGGGAGCTTTCCGCGAAGTTGCGGACGCCCTTGCCGGGCGCCGCTGGCTTGCTGAACAGGTCGCCGCGCAGGTTCGTGCCACTGCGGCACAGCGAGCGATCGCCGATCTTGCCCGCACTCGCTACCGCGAGGGCGTCGCAAATTACCTTGAAGTGCTCGATGCCGAACGGAATCTGTTCATCGCGGAACAGACACTGATACAGCTGCGTCGCGCCGAGCTGGATGCTCTCGTCTCTCTGTATGTCGCTCTGGGCGGCGGCCAGCAAGGGTAATGGTGGTAATGTTCCACCGACGGGCCTTGGCTATTGATCATGACAACCTACAGATCGGTCCGCCGATAAATTCCCTGACCTATATATGATAATGTCCTTTATCACACACTCATGGCGATCCGATGGAGCCGTTTAAACGGTCCCGAGATCCACCGCCGAAAGGGAGCGATATGGACCAGGACGAGGACACGGCTTTCGCCGACAACTATGCCGAGCGCGACCAGGCCAAGGCGCTGCGCGAGCAGGCCCGCGCGGGCGGCTTGCGCTTCGAGGCGTATCTTACCGGCGATCAGGCCGACTGGCTGTTGGAGCGGATCGAGCGCGGCATGTTCGCCGATCCTTCCGAGGCGGTGTTCGCGATCGTCAAGAACTTCATCGACATGGAGCCGCACCACGATTTACGCGACGAGCTGCTACGCCGGATATTGGACGGGTCGATAAAGCGCGGCCTTGAGGACGCGGAGGCTGGCCGCGTCCGCGACGCCGACGAGGTGTTCGACGAGCTGCGCCGCAAGATGGCCGCGCCGCGTCCCGCGCCGGCGCGATGGGAGAAGATCGCGCGATGAACCAGCTCGCCCCCCTCCCCGCGCCCGCGCCCGCGCTGGCGTTGCCGGCGCTGATCGCGGCGGCCGACGAGCGCGCGCAGCTTCGATTCCTTGAGTTCTTCGCCGTCACCATCCGCAATCCGCATACACGCCGCGCCTATGCGCGGGCGGCCGGCGACTTCCTGGCCTGGTGCGAGGCGCGCGGCGTCGCCTCGCTCGCCCAGGTGCAGCCGCTTCATGTCGCGGCCTGGGTCGAGGCGCTGGGGCGCGAGCTGGCCGCCCCCA
>NZ_ATHO01000118.1 GCF_000445065.1 Sphingobium quisquiliarum P25
GCGTCAAGCAGCAGCTCGCCGGCGTGCGCCACCTGTTCGACTGGCTGGTGACGGGTCATGCCGTGCCGGCGAACCCGGCCGGATCGGTGCGCGGGCCGGCGCATAGCCAGCGGCGCGGCAAGACGCCGGTACTGGCCCCCGACGAGGCGCGGCGGTTGCTCGACAGCATCGACGTGACCACCCATGCGGGCCTGCGCGACCGCGCGCTGATCGGTCTCATGGTCTATAGCTTCGCGCGGATCGGCGCGGCGCTGGCGATGCGGGTCGAGGACGTGTTCATGCAGAATCGGCGGCTATGGGTCCGCCTGCATGAGAAAGGCGGCAAGCGCCATGAAATGCCCTGCCACCACAATCTAGAGGATTATCTAACCGCCTATATCGACGGTTGCGAGCTGCGCGAGGACCGCAAGGGGCCGCTATTCCGCACGATCGCGCGCAGCACTAAGCGACTAAGCGATACCCCCCTGCCCCAAGCCAACGCCTTCGCGATGGTGCGCCGGCGCGCGGCGGCGGCCGGGATCGGGACGGCGATCGGCAACCACAGTTTCCGCGCGACCGGGATCACCACCTATTTGAAGAATGGCGGCACGTTGGAGACGGCCGCGACGATGGCGAACCATAGCTCGACGCGCACCACCCAGCTCTATGACCGCCGCCCCGATGACGTGACGCTGGACGAGGTGGAGCGCGTGTTGATCTAGGCGGCGAGCGCGGGCGCGCAGGTCCAGCGGTCGCCCTGCCAATGAAACCCTACCCGCTGCGCGTTGCCGATCGCGGGCGGCTCGCCCTTGCGCCAGAAAGCGCGCATCTTGGCCCGATCGTCCAGATGGGCGTCGGCGACGATCGCGCGCGCGGCCTGGATGAACTGCCCATGCCCGAACACATAGGCCAGCGATCCCGCAGGCATGGCGGCGAGGCGCGTTAGCGCCGCCTCGCAGCGCCGTAACAGGGTGCTGAAACTCTCCGCCCCTTCCCCGTCGCAGTAGTCAGGATCGGCCTCGCGCCAATAGCGTTCTAGGTGCGGCATCCGTTCGGCGCTGCGCGTGCCGTTCCAGCGCGCAGGTTGCAAATAGGTGAACTCTTCGATCGGCCACACTTCCACCGGCACGCCTGGAAAGCGCGCGATCGTCGGCGCGGCCGTCTGCCGGGTGCGGGTATAGGGCGAGGTGACGATGAGCGCGGGCGCTTGCGTCCAGCTCGCCGCGACCGCGCGCGCCTGTTCGTGGCCGCGCTCCGTCAGCGCGATCGTCGCGAGATCGTGGCAGGGCACGCCGGCGTTGCCGGTGTTTTCGCCGTGGCGGATGAAGATCGCTCTCATGTCCGGTTAGGCGGCCCGGTATAGCCCATTGCTGGCTTCCCAGCCCCGGCACGCCAGCAAGATTGGTTTCGGCACCTTCTTTTCGCCGTTGGAGTAGTAGGCGACCATGCGGCGCGAGACGCCAAGCGCATCGGCCGCCTTCGACAGCGACAGCGCATGGCGCAGCCGCCATTCGAGGAAGGCGCGCACATCGCCATGCCCGGTTGCCGACAGCGTTTCGAGCCACAGCATGTCCGCGCCCAGCTCCGCACCCGAAGGCCAGGCCAGGCTATGACCCCAATCGCCCACTTCGACCTTGGCGAACTCGCCCGGATCGCGCAGCGCGGCAAAGGCGCGATCGGCGAGGACCGCGCCAAGATCGAGATCAGCCGCCGTCCCTTCCGACCAGGACAGATGCAGCGATGACGGCCCGGTCGCGCGCACGGCGGTAATGGTGCGGGCCTTGTCGGTGATGTTCATCCGTTCAACTCCTGCCACGTCTGCATGAGCAAAGCCTGATTAGGCCGCGCCCATTCCAATGCGTCCTTCAAGACCGCCGCCGACACGGTGCCCACGATCACGTCAAACGATGCAATCGCCACCGAGCAGCGGAAATCCGGGCCTTCGATGTGGAAATGCGGCACGCCATGATCGCGGCCATAGACGGCAATTTTCCAGCGGGGACCGCGAAACATCGTGACCATGCTTCAATGTAGTGCAAAGGTTGCACTAGTGCAAGGCTGATAGCCAAAATGATCTAAGCGCCTGGCGCTGGCACCGTGGCCCTACTCGTTGCGCTCCCCAAGCCCGCAAGCGGTCCTGGCCCAAGGTTCCGGCCCACATGGCGGGCGAGATCGCGTGCGCGGATCTCGCGGCACCCTCGCCGATTACCGGCGATGTAGGCGATCGGGCGTCCAGCCTTCAATTCGTCGCCGGGTTCCGGCGGCCGATCAGGCACCTTGTCGAGAATGCGGTCGAGATCACCCACCGCACGACCTTTGGAGCGCCGCGCGAAAAACTCGGCCGCCGTTTCGGGTCGATCAATCGTCATCATGGAGATCAGACATAAGCGCCTCAACGCTGGTGAAGCGCACGCCCTTGCCAGCTTCCAGTTCTTCGATCGCATCGCGCGTAGCAGCGCGGCCCATCAACTCGGCCTCCAACTTCGCCTTATGGGCCTCATTACGCGCGCGGCGCTCGGGACTCCAATCTTTCATAAGATCGGAAAAGGGGCGATGGCCGGCCATTCTATCAATCCTTCTAGGTGAGAATCTGGATGCCGCGCCGCTTCACCAGCGTCAGCAAGGCGAGCGCCGCGCCAGTCGGCCGCATCGTGCCGGCCTCCCAGCGCTGGACCGTGCGCTTGTGCGCCCACAGCAAGCGCGCAAACCCGGCCTGGCTCAAACCGCTCTCCTGGCGCACCGCCGGATTTCGGCCGCCTCCATCGGTGGATAAAGGATTTCGCCGTTTCGATCAGTCCCCGTCATGGTCGTTCATCCCGGCCATGCCGGCTGCTGCGCCGGCTTCGGCGATGGCGTCGTTGATTTCCTCGATCGTGAACCGCGCGCCGTTGCCCTTCACTATCCCGCGCAGGTCATCCCACGAGCTTTTGCGCGGTGCCGGCGGCGCGATGCCCGCCGCCGTCGCGGCGGTCATCAGGTCATCCAGCGAGAATCTGTTAAACTTCCCGCGCAGGAGGTCGTTGAGGCGGGGCGGCGTCAGCCCGAGCCGCTTGGCGGCCTCGCCCAGCGGCACGTCCCACGACTTCACCCGCGCGGTGATGCCCCGCATCAGGTCCGCGCGCGTCCTCAACTCCGTCGCCTCCTCCGGCGTGTCGGCGATTGCGTCAAAGACGCAGGCGAAGGTTTCGACCTTCATGTCGTCGGCGTTCATTGCCCTGCCTTCCAAACGTTCGGCCGTCGAGCCGATTACTCGAACAGTTCCGAATGGGTTCCCGCGCGCACGAAGTTCACCAGATTGCCCTCAATCGTGTAGATCAGCAGGAAATCGCCGCCGATATGGCACTCGCGATGATCGCTCCAATCGCCCTTGAGGGCGTGGTCCAGCCATTCCGGGCCAAGCGGCGCATCGTTGGCGATGAGCAGCATCATCGCTTCCTTGAGCTGGTTCATGTTGTAGCGGCCGCTGCGCGACAGCCGCTCCCAATCCTTGACGAACCGCTTTTCGTAGGATGCCTCTCTTGGGAACGAAGCCCGCTTACTGCTGGCGGGCTTCTTGGTCGAGGGCATCGAACAGTTCCTTGGGATCGGTGAAGCGCGCACGACGCGCCTTCATGGTCGCGCGGGACGATTCGATCGCGGCGCGCGTCTCGGCGTTGGGCACCTTCAGCTCGAACGGCAAGGCATGGTCCTTGGCGACCCGCGTAAGCGTCATGCGGACCACATCGGAAACCGTCAGCCCCAGCTCGGCTAGGACGGCGGCGGCTTCATCCTTCAATGTTTCGTCGATGCGCGCACGCACGAACGCGGTAGCAGCCATTGGAATCTCCCTAGTCAGACGAACGATGTAGCTCATTTGAGCAACAATTTCAATCTAGGCGAGGAGACTGCGCCTGCCGCTGCGCGGCACCGTGGCTCTACTCGCTTCGCTCCCCAAGCCCGCAAGCGGTCTTGGCCGAAGGTGACGACCCACATGGCGGGGCCGAGATCGCAAGCGGATCTCGGGCATGGTGCCGGCGTGCGCCGGCATGATGTTCGTTCGCATGGGGAAAGGCGGTCCCGGCCGCCTCTCCCCAGCAACGGCAATCAGCGGGACCGGGTTGGCGCGAAGCGCCCGCCCGCACCACTCCCGCAGATTCCCGCTGCCCCCCTCTCTCGCCGGCTGCTCCGCGCGAACTCGGGAGCGATGGCCGCAGCCATCGCCCCGCAGGGCGATTTGAAGGGAGTAGAAGGTATGGAACAGGACAACCGGGAAAGCTGGCTCAATCGGGTGGCGGCGGGCATGGCCCCCTTGTTCGCGGCGTTGGACGCTCCCCTGCCCGCGCGTATCCGCGTGGCGATCGGCTTCACCAGCTCGGGCCGGAAGGGCAAGGCGATCGGCGAGTGCTGGGATAACCGGCTGAGCGCGGACGGGCATTTTGAAATCTTCATCCGGCCCGACCTCGCGCACGCGCCTGACGCCATGCCGGCGCAGATCGCGGCCATCCTCGCGCATGAGCTGGTCCATGCCGCCGTCGGCATCCCGGCAGGGCATGGGAAAGCGTTTAAACGGATCGCGCTGGGGCTGGGGCTCGTCGGGCCGATGCGCGCCACCACCCCCGGCGAGGCGTTTCTTGCGGCCGTCGCGCCGATCTTGGACGCCGTTGGCCCCCTCCCCCATGCCCGTCTCGACACCGATGGGGAGTCGACCGCGCCGAAGAAGCAGAAAACCCGGATGCTCAAATGCGAGTGCGCGACGTGCGGCTATACCGTGAGGACCGCGCGCAAATGGCTTGAGCTGGCCGGAGCGCCGCTTTGCCCGATCGAGGATCACGGCCGCATGGAGCATGAGCCGCTGGACGACGGCAGCGAGGATGAGGGCGGCGACGACGGCTAGACCGCCCTCCCCTCCCCGCAATTCGGGGTTTCATTGACGCTGCGCGCCAGTTCGGGGTTTCGTTGACGCAACCGGAGCAAGCCAGTATGACCACATGCAAACATGCGATCATGTAAGGATATTCACATGCCAACAATCGCGATCATCAGCCAGAAGGGCGGCGCGGGGAAAACCACCCTCGCCTTGCACCTGGCCGCCGCCGCCGAGGATTCCGGGCATACCGCCCTTGTGATCGACGTCGACCCGCAGGCGACGGCGAGCCAGTGGGCGGCATGGCGACAGGATGCGCCCCCGGTCGTGATCGACAGCGCGCCCCCTCGCCTTGCCGCCAAGATCGAGCAGGCGACGGGCCAGGGCGCGGCGTTCATCGTAATCGACACCCCGCCCCACGCCGACAGCGCCGCCAGCGCCGCCGTCGAGGCGGCCGACCTAGTGTTGATCCCTTGCCGCCCCAGCGCGTTCGATTTGGCGGCGATCAAGACGACCGCCAGCCTTGTGAAGATGCGCGGCAAGCCTGCTTTCGTGATCTTCACGGCGGGAAGCCCGACCGCGCCGCGCATGTATGACGAAGCCGCGCAGCTCGTGCAGGATTATGGGCTTGACGCCTGCCCCCACCATATCGCGGATCGCGCCGCCTTTCGCCACGCGGCGGCCGAGGGCAAGACGGCGATGGAGATCGAGCCGAGCGGCAAGGCGGCCGATGAGGTGCGCCAGCTTTACAAGTGGACATGCGAGCATGTAAACATGCAAGCATCTAGGAAGCGGAGGGCCAACGCATGAGCCGGAAGGGATCATTGCTCGCATTGCGGGATCGCGATGCAGCGCCAGCGCCGGCGATGGTCGAGCCGGAGGGGAGGGCGGCCGCGCCGATCGCCCGTGGCACTGGCGCAGGCTCCGGCAGCGGATCGAGCAGCAACCCGGTTGCGCCGAGCCGTCAGGGCAAGAAGGCCATGACGGGCTATTTCAGCCCGGAAATGTCCTTCGCCATGCACATGACCGCCCGCAAGCACGGCATGAGCCTACAGGACGCGATGGCCGAGGCGTTCAACGACTGGCTTCGCAAGATGGGGGAAAGCCCTGTAGGCAAGTGAGCATGTCCACATGCAAACATGCGGGTAAGTAAACATGGCCGCTTGCCCGCATAGAGCAGGGGATCAGCGTAGTGGTTTGCGTTCGTGCCGTTTCTTGCAGAAGCCGAGGAAGGCCCCGGCAGGGCTTTTGAGTTCGGGCTTGCCCATGTCGTGCCACCACGACACCCATTCGTCATAGAGCGCATACACGTCATAGCCTGGCGCGGCCGTCTTGGCGTCGTGCATGGTTTCCGGGTCGATATAGGGCGCATCGTCGCCGGCGCTGGCGACCGGATCGGGCTTGGATTTGAGGCCCGAGCGGTTGCGGAACAAGATCACGTCATCATCCATCGTCACCGCATAGTCGGGGAAATGGCCGTGATCGGCGTCATGCTCGCAGACCTTCTTGACCAAGGCCCGGAACACTCGGAGCGGGCTGTTCGAGCCGCATTTCTTCTGTAGCAACTCTAGGCCGATCTTCCATTCGTCCTTCACGCCGCAATGCTTGCGCGCCAGTTCATACATGCGCCGCTCGAACGGCTTGCGGAGCCGGAAATAGTCGCGGTGGAGCGTCAGGACGTTCTTGCTGATGACCGAGCGATAGACCCAATCCGACAGGGTGATTTCGAGATCAAGCATCCGGCCATCGAACGTCTTGCGCGTGATCTTGGCCTCTTCGATCAGGCCGAAAATCCGCGTTTCTTCGACACCGCCCGTTTGAATATTGGTCCGCACCGTGGTCCCGCGCAGGCGGGTGAGGGCGTCGGCCATCAGTCGATAGCCTTCGCCGCTGGTTTGCCGGTTGGTGGCGACGAGCATGTCATAGGCTTGCAGGCGCACCGTGCGGCTAGGTTGCTCGCCCTGGTTCATCTTCGCGACGAGCTGCGAAATGCAGTAGATCAATATGTCCTTGTCGTGGATCGTCGCCAGCCCCTTGCCCGAGGGGATAATCTCGATGACGTTGCCGTTATGCTCGTAGCGCCGCGTCCGGTTGTCGGGCTTGGTCGAGAGCGAAAACACCGGATGCTCCATTGAGGCCATGTCATCCTTGGGGATGGCGTCCAGCACGTCGCAGATGAACAAGTCCTGGTTGGGATGGCGCACCGGCAGCAGCGGCGTGCGATCGTCGCCGTCCACGGCCGAGACCGGCGCGGCGATCGGCGCGTCAAACAGGGAAGGGGAGGGGTCTATCGTCATTTCACTAACGCTAGGGCTACTATCGTCATTTCACATACGCAAGCGGATTATCGTCATTTCAGATTCACCGCCGCGCTATCGTCATTTCGATTACGCTTGAGCGCGGCAGGGAAGGCCTGGCGCTATCGTCATAGTGGATTCGCCTTTTCGTCACTCTGGATTCGCTTTTTCGTCAGAGCGGATTCACCGCGCGGCAAATTTCTGCCAAAAAAGCGAGGATTTCTGCGCCTTTCCGGGCAGGCCGAATTTCCGTAACACATCACTAAACCCATATTTTAACACTAGGCTGACCTGTGGATAACTTCAGCGGAAGATTATGACGAGAGGCTGGATCATCGTGGTTTCACCCACCAGCGTCCCGCCAGATCGGACAGCTTGTCCCGAAAATCGGGACAACGGCAGCGCGACTCACCAGCGCCGCGCTTCAGGCACAATCAGAAAGAAGAAAAACACCGCCTCTTGGGGCTTCGCCCCGCCGGCTCGCGGCCTTCGGCCGCCCCGGATCGCTTTAGCGATCCTCCCACCCGGCATCCCCATGATGAGCCGGCTTCGCCGGCACGCTTTTTGTTAGAAAGGGGATCGTTTAAACGCTGCGCCTCCATCGCAGCCACAGCGCCAGCAGCACCGTCGCAATTGGCTTTCCAGAAAAGCCAGGCGGATAGGACAGCGATCAATCCGAGAGGGCAGGGCAGGCGGAAATGTCGCCACAGGCGCGATTTCCGGGCCGCTGGGCCTCATTTCAGACGTTCGGCAAGGTCGGGGAGGGTTCGGCCGGCATGGCGCTCTACGGGCTTCCCAGGCGGCTGATTTTTTGGAAAGCTAGATGGCCTCTGTGCATTGTAGGGACACGGATTCACGGTAGGCATCGACGTCAGGGGTAGCGAACTATTTGCGCAGGTTCTCGATGCCAAGTTCGCGCCATATCCAAGTGAAGTCGTAGGTGGCCATCGGGTCGTTCGCGTCGAGTTGGCTGCTGCTGCGGTTTTCGAGATGCTTGAGCCACCCGGCTACTCGGTGCCGGCCTGCGGCAGTTTGAACGGCTGCGCGCGGGGTGATGTCGCCGAGCATGCCGACGGGTTCATCGAGCGTCGCGCGGTACTGACGGTCGAGCATGGCATGGATGAGCGGGGTTGCAACCTCTGGCGCAATGGCGGGTGCCGGTTCGGATGATGTCAGCCCCTCGGCCCGCGCCGCCATGGCCTGTTCGACCGTCTCAATCGTGGTCAGCGGCGAGCCGACCAACCCGGCGAGCGCATCGTTGATAAGCGCGGTGCCGCGTTTCGCTCGCTCGGCCGAGGTGACGGCGAGCATCAGGGCGCGGCCTTTCAATTCGACATTGCCGAGCACCGGGGTGCCGTCCGCCATCGTCACACCCCACGCCATGCGCCCGGTGCTTTTCGCTTTTCCGTTCGGTTTCTCGCCCAGCCAGTTCCAAAAGTGCGTGGTTTCCCGCTGAAGCGCAGGGACAGTATCAAGCCGCTCGCCGACCAGCGCCTGGGTCACGCCGCGTGCGAAGGGAAAGCGCACGCGGTGGAACATCACCTCCTCGCCATCAATGTTGTGCAGCGTGGGGATGGGCGCCGGTCCCATGGTCTTGGGAACGACATCGAACAGCCATGCCGTGCTGATGAGGGCCGGAAGTGCAGCCAGATCGTCGGCGTCTAGGTTCAACGCGGTGCGCGGGCTGCGCTTGCCCTTCGAGCGCCGTAGATCGGCGACGAGCGCCTCGGCCGCCTCCATCGTGAACGACAGCACGCCGCCCGACAGGAGGTGCTTGCCTCCGACCTGCACGACGCGGGCACCGATCCTGTCCCATTGCTTCAGCGTCTGCGAGGCGCTGCGCTCGGATACTCGAAGCGGCTCGCCGCCCCGGATCAGGTCGCGCACGAGGAAGCCGCTGCCGGGCTCGACCTCGCTGACCTCGTGGAGGCTCATCACTGACGATCGAAGGGCACGCAGGTAGATTTTGGTCGGGCCGCTCTCATTCCAGCCCCGGCGCCGAATATAGTCATCGACGATGTTCCGGTCGGGTTGGATGGTGCGCGTCAGCAGATCCTCGAACGCGCATCCCCACAACACGCCGGCCCAATGATCGCCGACGATGTCCGCCAGCTCGTCCGCTTCGAAGTCGAACTCCTCCATCGCCAGCCCGAGATGATCGCCGAGCGCCTCGCCCAGATGCTCGCCCCAGGCCGGCGAGGTGGCGAACTTCATGACGCCGGACAGATCGTGACCACGCTTCATGCCTGTTCCCTCTGCTGCTGACTGAATTGCTGGCGGTGCGCGGCGACGATGCGCGAGACGGTGGGTTCACTGACGCCGTAGAGCCGCGCCATCTCGGCACCGGACTTGCGGCCGGACGTGACGGACTCGGCGATTTCGCGGCGCTGCTTGTCGCCGAGCTTGGGCCGACGCCCGCCGATCCGTCCTTCTGCGCGAGCCTGGGCAAGGCCGGCGCTGGTACGCTCGCGGATCATGGCCCGCTCGAACTCGGCGAAGCTTCCCACCATCTGCATCATCATCCGCCCTGCCGCGGTGGTGGTGTCGATCGCCTCGGTCAGTGAGCGGAAGCCCGCGCCTGCCAGCTCGATCCGCTCCATGATGTGCAGCATATCCTTTAGGCTGCGCGACAGCCGGTCAAGCTTCCAGACGACGACGACGTCTCCGTCGCGCAACTGGCCGATCATCTCCAGAAGCTTGGGTCGGTCCCACCGCCCACCGCTGGCGGGGCTCTGTTGCAAAGATTGGCGGCAGTCAGAGGTAGGCTGTCGCTCTGCGCCGATCAGGCGGCTGCTGCGAAATGGTGGTTGAGCATGCCCATGGCCTCCGTCAGCGCCGAGGGCCCAATGCCAAAAGCTCTCTCCACAAGGCGCACCTCGCCCCTGATGCCGGGCTGCAGGCACCAGGGGCGAGCCTGTCCTTTGCGCAGGGCTCGCATGACTTCGAATCCCTTGATCGTGGCATAGGCCGTGGGGATCGATTTGAAACCGCGCACCGGCTTGATCAGTATCTTGAGCTTTCCGTGATCGGCCTCGATCACGTTATTGAGATACTTCACCTGCCGGTGGGCCGTCTCCCGGTCCAGCTTTCCTTCGCGCTTCAATTCGGTGATCGCTGCACCATAGCTCGGCGCTTTGTCGGTATTGAGCGTGGCAGGCTTTTCCCAGTGCTTCAGGCCTCGCAGGGCCTTGCCCAGGAACCGCTTCGCTGCCTTGGCGCTGCGGGTCGGCGACAGGTAGAAATCGATCGTGTCGCCCCGCTTGTCGACTGCCCGGTACAGGTAGGTCCACTTGCCCCGCACCTTGACGTAGGTTTCATCCAGGCGCCAGCTCGGATCAAAGCCACGCCGCCAGAACCAGCGCAGCCGCTTCTCCATCTCCGGGGCGTAGCACTGGACCCAGCGATAGATCGTCGTATGGTCGACCGAAATGCCGCGTTCCGCCAGCATTTCCTCAAGGTCGCGATAGCTGATCGGATAGCGACAATACCAGCGCACCGCCCACAGGATCACATCACCCTGGAAATGGCGCCACTTGAAATCCGTCATCGTTCCGTCCGTCCAATCTCCGCCAAGCATGCTCAAGCTTCACGATTTTTGCAACAGAGCC
>NZ_ATHO01000119.1 GCF_000445065.1 Sphingobium quisquiliarum P25
GGCTCTGTTGCAAAAATCGTGAAGCTTGAGCATGCTTGGCGGAGATTGGACGGACGGAACGATGACGGATTTCAAGTGGCGCCATTTCCAGGGTGATGTGATCCTGTGGGCGGTGCGCTGGTATTGTCGCTATCCGATCAGCTATCGCGACCTTGAGGAAATGCTGGCGGAACGCGGCATTTCGGTCGACCATACGACGATCTATCGCTGGGTCCAGTGCTACGCCCCGGAGATGGAGAAGCGGCTGCGCTGGTTCTGGCGGCGTGGCTTTGATCCGAGCTGGCGCCTGGATGAAACCTACGTCAAGGTGCGGGGCAAGTGGACCTACCTGTACCGGGCAGTCGACAAGCGGGGCGACACGATCGATTTCTACCTGTCGCCGACCCGCAGCGCCAAGGCAGCGAAGCGGTTCCTGGGCAAGGCCCTGCGAGGCCTGAAGCACTGGGAAAAGCCTGCCACGCTCAATACCGACAAAGCGCCGAGCTATGGTGCAGCGATCACCGAATTGAAGCGCGAAGGAAAGCTGGACCGGGAGACGGCCCACCGGCAGGTGAAGTATCTCAATAACGTGATCGAGGCCGATCACGGAAAGCTCAAGATACTGATCAAGCCGGTGCGCGGTTTCAAATCGATCCCCACGGCCTATGCCACGATCAAGGGATTCGAAGTCATGCGAGCCCTGCGCAAAGGACAGGCTCGCCCCTGGTGCCTGCAGCCCGGCATCAGGGGCGAGGTGCGCCTTGTGGAGAGAGCTTTTGGCATTGGGCCCTCGGCGCTGACGGAGGCCATGGGCATGCTCAACCACCATTTCGCAGCAGCCGCCTGATCGGCGCAGAGCGACAGCCTACCTCTGACTGCCGCCAATCTTTGCAACAGAGCCCGCGCGCGGATCTCCGAAGCGTGGAAGATCCTCGAAGCGGAAAAATCAGCATCGAAGCCCAAAGGCCCGACCGACAACATACGGCCGCCGAAGCCGACGACCCCCGAGCGGCGCAAGTATGCCCCGCCAGTGCAGGAGAAAGAACCTGTGAAACGCGAGTTTGACGAAGCCAAGCGCAAGGAGCCGCCGAAGATCGAGCGCGCCCCCGTTCAGCGTGTGAGCGTGTCCGCGCCATCGCCGCAGCCTTCGCCCCTGGGCGACGTTCCCGCCGCGCGCCAGGTCGGCCGCGAAGTGCCGAAGGTCGATAAGGCGGCCGAGTTTGCAAAGACCCCGCAGGGCCGCGCGATCGTCGATCGACAGACCACCAAGGCGGCCCCCGATCGAGCAAAAACGGATTGGTCGAAATCTGCGCCATCGCCGGCAACGCCGGCGCCGGCATCGAAGGCGGCCGAGCCGAGCAAGGCGAAAATTGATTGGTCGAAACCAACCACCGACGCGCCGAGGCCTCGCCGTGATTTCCAACGACCCACGCGCGAGCGTGACTATGATCGTGATATGTAGGAGGCACCATGCGCGACGATGAAAGCCGCGAGCTGCACGATTTCATAGACGGCCTTTTCGCGCGCGCGGCGGCGAAGCGTGCGGAGATCGACGCGCGCGCACCGATCCTATGGCGGCATAGGTCCGGTGTTGTGGTGGACGTAGCACGGCGGCGGATTGCTCGCCCATATGGTCCACCTGCGCCGCGTTCTTGAATCCGTAACGGATGCGGCGTATATAGCGGCTGTGTGGTGTAGTGGTCGTTGCGATCACCGACCTAATTGGGCCTCGGTTGTGTCAGCAGCCGAGGCCTTTCACGTTTGGGGGCGGCGTGTCAGCACCGCCCCCGCCCGCCGCTACTTGGAGCGGGCCACCTCGATGATTTTAATCACCAAAGCGGCGAATGCCACCATCAGCATAGCAATGCCGATAATGGCCTGTGTGGTTTCGTTTGTCGTTGTTCTCACCTCCCTTTGGCGGGAAGATTGTCGCTCCGCTGTCAGGCCGAGCGACCCCGCCGCGAGCGGCTATGGCAGGATGATCCGATTCTAGCGAGATTTAGGCGGCGGATTTCCCGCCAGATCGTGCAGCGGGTCCGCGTCGCCGTTGTCGTTCGCGGGCCTGCGGCTCATTCCACCCACCCGAACAGGCGGGCGAGGCCGCCGACGATCAGCGCGAGGATGGCGGCTATCGTGCAGAGGATGAAACCTATAATCGCGCCTTGCGCGAACGGGTAACGCCGTGTGATTTCCCTGCTTTCCATGCCCTCAATTTTGCCTCATAAACGGCAAATCCCGCAAGCGTGAATACTCCCGAGTTCAGACCGTCGCGTCTGATAATCTCCATTATGTGAAATTTTTTCAAATACTTGCCAAGCATTTGGCAAGATAAAAAGCCCTTAGCTGTGTGGGGCTGGTCTTTTTACTTGCCGTTGGCAGTATTCAAGCCTCTCCATGTTGCGGTGCAGCATGGACGATTATTGACGGGCGGGCGAATCTCGAACACTCTGGCAGAGTTCGAAAGTTAGAACATTCTATGTTCCTTGCCTACCCTCAAACTCGCCCCTATGGTCCCGCCAGTATGCAACTTTTGCCGAGTCTCACGTCCGCCATGCCTCCCGCCCGTGTCAAGCAACCCAAGCCGAACGAACCGCTTGTGATGCACGGGGCGAAGCTGGCCGCGTCAAAGGTGGATAAGGTTCTCCTTCTCCACGCGCTCACCAAGAAGACAAAGCAGCACCTACACGACGAGGCATATAGCTTGCTGATCGCGCACTATGAGCGCGAGGGCATCCTAGAGCCTACGCCCGCCGAAGTTGCCGAACGCATCCTGACCACGGAGGGCAAAGCCTAAAAACACAAAAACCCGCCGAGGCGGCGGGCTTCTGGTCCGGCGAGGCCGAAGAGAAAATCTCAGTGTTGCAACTCGGATTTTCCCCCACCTCGCCCGCGATTGCAAGACATTTCTTGCCACGGCGGAGCTTTGCCTACTGAAAAGTTGGCCCCCGTGAGCGGCCCACCCCTCGGCCTCACAGCCGAAAGGGGACTATCATGACATTTGTACAAGCTGCCGCGCCGCTCAACGTGCCGGAATCCGTGAAACGGGCGATGGAACGCGCCCGCGCCGAAGGTAAGCGCAGAAGTATTTCCGATTTTGCCGGACGCCGGACAGGCCAGCCTATCCGCCGCCACTCGCACCGCTTCGACCGTCTCGCCCCGCAGTACCGCGACAAGATCAGCAAAGCCGAGGCCCGCAAGATCGTCATTGCCGCCACGATGTACGACCGCACGGCGCGGGAGAACGGCAAGCGCGTCCTTGGCCGCACCGCCCTTCAAATCCTCGAATTTCTCGCCAATCTGGCGGCGTATTCGGGCCGCGTAGAGCCGTCTTATCGCTATATCATGGAGCAAGTCGGGTGCTGCAAAGACAGCATTACACGCGCTCTAAAGGCCCTTCACGCTCATGGTTTCCTTGAATGGGTGCGCCGCTATATTCCCACGGGCAAGAACGAAGGCCCGCAGGTCCAGCAGACAACGAACGCATACCGCATCAAGCTTCCCGCCCTCGCCAAACGGCTCCTAGAGCGGAAAAAGGAAACCAGCCCCATACCGGACGATGTTGAATGGGAGGCCATTCAACGCGCCCGCGCCGTCGAGGCCATGCGCTCGACCCTCACCATGCGCGAACAGCTTGCCATGGACTTTGACGACCCTGCCATGGCCGAGTTGATGGCGCGCATATGGGATGGAATCCAAGCAAAGAAGCGTGATCCTGAAAACGCGGCAGAATCCCCGCTACCCTCTTTTAATTCTATGCAATCGCCTATGACGAGGGGGTGAAGAGAAGCGGAATCGGGCTGCGCCCGATAAGTTTTTTGTTTCTCTCCCATGCCACAAGCCTACCAACATGCTCGGGCCATCAACCCCGCTCCCCATGCTCGCCTTCGGCTGCGCGTGGGTCCGCGCCGCTTCGCGGCCTTCGGGGGTTTGACTGCCCCTGCGCGTGTCGGTGTGATGGGGGCATCGGGACGAGGAACATCGTGCCGCCTTCGGCGGGTTCGTTTGCCCTGCGGGCGGCACGAACAAGGAACGGAGTTTTTGGGATGGTGGATAGGCCGAGGATTCCGACACGGGACGAGATAACGGAACGCAATGGCGACATGCTCGGACGTTGCATCGAGCAGGCGCAGGCCTTCACCGCATCGCCAGCTTACGAGAACGCAATTCGGGAAATCCTCGAAAAGTGCAGAAGGGCAATCCGGCAATTTCCATAGCGACTTAACCAAGTATTCTGCAACTCCTGATATGATTTCAGGATGAAGATTACTAACAAACTCAAAATGTTTTTATGGTTGTGGCTCGGTTTTACCGGAGCTGTTGGATTTAAGCTTGTCAGATCATGGGACGGATCGACGGAAGGCGCGATTGTATCGCTTTCCATCATGGCCGCCTTGCTCCTGATCTTTGGAATCGGTTGGGGCTGGCACTACGGCCGCACCGGAAAACTGACCCTTCTATGAGCAAGCTCACACGCTCACACGCTCACCAATACGGCGGCGCGATCCTGTTTCTATTCGTCGCCATCGCGCTTTTCGGGGCTTTGTCATGGGCCATGCTCGGCAACAGCCGGGGCAGTTTGTCCATGATCGAGAGCGAGCGCGGGAAGGCCGAGGGGACCAGACAAGGAGATTGTTCGAATACCCTGACACTCGCCGTTCAACGGCTCAAGCTGCGCGGCTGCACCAGCTATTCCTTCGCCACCGAAGGCGGCGGGGATTGCGGCGTGTTCTCGCCCACGGGCGGCGGCGCGAAGGCCTGCCCTGCCCTCGCCGGATGGTGCGTCGATAATCGCGCCTTGCTGCAAGAGGGGCAGGCCTGCGGCGGAATCATCTATCTTGGTGTATGGGCGAACCATCGTCTTTACACGACTGCGGCGGATTCAGGCCGTACCGCCTATAATCATGGCGGCGTGCCATTGCCGACCGATAACGCCTTTATGGCGAAAGTCGATTACGGCATGTTGAACACCAACGATCTGATGGCCGCCAGTGTCGGCGGGCCGTACAACGCGGCGCGTCTTTGCCGATCACTCGGCCCAGATTGGTATTTGCCTTCACTGGTCGAACTTAGATTCCTGTTTCGCGCTCGGAAAACGGGCGGTATGCTGGGAACGGTTCAGGAGGGGCAAAAATATTGGGGCAGCAACTTTAGCAACGCTTTTGAAGCTTGCAGCGGCCTAGCAAATGACACGTTTGCAAATTTCGGTTCATGTATGGGAACTGCGAAAGAAACCGTTTTAAACGTGCGCTGCGTTAGGCGCTGACTGCGAAAAATTAGGGTGTAACTTACGCAGCCAGCACAATGATACTATCAGGCTGTAAGCGGTCCCGCAAATTAGCTTTGTCTCATCTTTCACCGGCACGGGCAGACACAGCCCAAGGGCGGCTTTCCGCGTCCCGACCGCATCACCCCTACCCGTTCCGCCTGATCGAAAAAGAACGGCCTGCCGAGGTCTCCCCGACAGGCCATCCATTTCCGTGGCGGCCTAGGCTTTCCAGCATACCGCCCGCCGATTATCGCAGAATCCGCCCGAAAAATCATCCATTTTTGTGCCTGTATTCTAGCGGGTGAATTGCCGCGCAGCGGCAAGAGGGGCGGCAATGAGCCCCTTGGCAATCCGGCGCAGCCGGATTCCATAATGACTTAACAATGATTTCAAGTATTTGTGCAATCATGGGGTCATGTTGATTGTAGAAATACACGTATCAGGAACGCCGATCATGTACAGGTCCGAAAAGCCGCGATGGCTTATCGGAAAAAAGAAGCGCGCGAAATATTATAAATTCGCTTCCATCCCGCAGATGTTACAGCGTTTCAAGCACTATGAATATGATTACGAGGACCAAATACGCGCGGCCCTCGAAATCTTCCCTATCCCGCCGCAGGTTTATCCTGTGCAGGTAAGACGCCTGCGCCGGATCGTGCGGAAGGTCATGCAGATCACACCCAAACAGGAGACACCCGAAAGAGAGGAAAAATGTCTAAATCCATCAACAGAGTTCAATTACTCGGTAACATCGGACGAGAGCCCGAAATAAAAACGACCAATGGCGGCATTCGTGTTGCAACGTTGAGCGTTGCGACTTCGGAGAGCTGGAAGGACAAGCAAAGCGGCGACTGGCATGAGCGCACCGAATGGCATCGTGTTGTTGTCTGGTCGCCCGTTCTCGTCAAGCGGATCGAGGAGCAGGTTACGACGGGAACGCCCGTTATCGTTGAGGGCAAGCTTGAAACGCGGATGTGGGAGCATGACGGGCAAAAGAAGTATGTGACCGAGATCGTTGTCCGCCCCTATGTCGGTGACTTGATCGTATTGAACCGCCGCAGCATCGAACCCAAGGCCGACACCGCGCCGGAAGATTTCACCCCTGCCCCTAGCGCGGCCGACTACTTCCAAGGGGCAGCGGTTCCCGTCAACGAGCTGGAGGACGAAATTCCGTTCTAATCCCGATCCGCCGGCTCCTAGCCGAAATTCAGGCGATGCCCAATCCGGGGGTCATGCGGACGGGCGATCCCAGCGGCGCAGCGCCATGCCGATCAGCGTCACCGCACCGGCGCCCAGCATCAGCAGCGGCACCGCGACATGCGGGGGCACCGGATGCAGCGTGAAGACGAGCCCCGTCGCCGCCGCGGGCGGATGGACCGCACGGGCCGCCATCATCAGCAGCAGGCCGAGCGTGGCGGCGATGATCGCGACCAGCACCGAAGCGCCGAACATCCAGCCGGCCAGCGAACCGACGAACGCGGTCGCGGCATGCCCCGCCATGATCGGCCAGGGCCGCGCCGAGGGAGCCGAGGGGGTCGTGGCAATCAACGCGACCGAATTGACCAGCGGCATCCACATCGCAACGATCGCGAAATGATAAGCGAGCCCACCGAACAGCGCGAGGGTGGCGAGAAAGACCGAGCCTGCCAGCCCGATCCGCCGCCACGACATCGCATCGGTCGTCGCCCACTTCATCCTGCATTCCCCAAGTGGCGTGTCGTTTGAGGTGAAGATCGCCTGTATCCGAGCGCTAGACAAGGATTTTCTGCCGCAAGCGGCACCTGCGGTCGCGCAGACTGCTGGATCTGGACGGATCAGACCGCGAAGCCGCTGTTTCCTTGCCCAGGGGCGGCGTTTTTCAGCGCAGCGGACAGATCTGTCCAGCCGCTTTCGTTCAGTTTGAGCGTGGATCGCGATCATGCGCATAGCGGTGGCGCTCGCAATCGGCGGATAGCGGCGAGGATGGCGCGTACCATCGTGCCGGTGACAGCGACCTCGGCCAGCTGGAAGGTGATGGTGCGGGCGTGACGGACCACACGTGCCCCGATCTTGATCAGCTTCAGTTGCAGGCTGGTCAACGACCAGTCGGCCATGGCCTCGGGCAGCTCGATGCAGCGCAAGAAGGTGGCCAGGTTGTACGCCAGGGCGTGCAGTTGCAGCCGCACCTCATTGTCGCGGAACTTCCGGCACGACAGCCGCGTCCAGCGAAAGGCGTATTTGCCCTCTTTGATGTGCTGCTCGGCGGTGCCGCGCTGGTTGTAGAACCGCACCACCCAGTCCGGCTCCATCGGCAGGTTGGTGACGATGAAGCCGACACGCGGGAACAGTTCGCCCGGATGCCATTCGATCTTGGCGATCACCCGGCGTTCCTTGTCCCAGGACGCCGCCTGATACTCGAATTCCTCGAAGAACCGCTTGACCTTGGTCAGTGACGGCCGCCCGACAGGGCGCGTTAGCCGATGCGCGATCTTGTCCTTGAGGACCGCGTTTGCGGGCAGCCGGATGGCGTAGAAGAACCGCGCTTCTTCCAATCGCTCATAGATCGCCGGGATCGCGTAGGCAGCATCGGCCCGGAAGAACCTGCCACCAAGGTCGCGCTCCGCGTAGCGCGCAATGACGGGGTCGAGAACATCACGCCAGCCATCGGCGCTGTGGACGTTGCCATGGCGCAGGGCGCAGCGTTCCAGCATCCCGAACTGGTTGAACAGAAAGTTGGGGTGATAGCAGCTACAGTCGAAATGGCCATTCCAGGCGGACCCTTCCTGGTCGCCATGGGTCGGGCTGACCGAGCTGTCCATGTCCAGAACGATGTACTTCAGCCCGTTACGGTCATGGAACCGGTCGATCCATTG
>NZ_ATHO01000120.1 GCF_000445065.1 Sphingobium quisquiliarum P25
GGCTCTGTTGCAAAAATCGTGAAGCTTGAGCATGCTTGGCGGAGATTGGACGGACGGAACGATGACGGATTTCAAGTGGCGCCATTTCCAGGGTGATGTGATCCTGTGGGCGGTGCGCTGGTATTGTCGCTATCCGATCAGCTATCGCGACCTTGAGGAAATGCTGGCGGAACGCGGCATTTCGGTCGACCATACGACGATCTATCGCTGGGTCCAGTGCTACGCCCCGGAGATGGAGAAGCGGCTGCGCTGGTTCTGGCGGCGTGGCTTTGATCCGAGCTGGCGCCTGGATGAAACCTACGTCAAGGTGCGGGGCAAGTGGACCTACCTGTACCGGGCAGTCGACAAGCGGGGCGACACGATCGATTTCTACCTGTCGCCGACCCGCAGCGCCAAGGCAGCGAAGCGGTTCCTGGGCAAGGCCCTGCGAGGCCTGAAGCACTGGGAAAAGCCTGCCACGCTCAATACCGACAAAGCGCCGAGCTATGGTGCAGCGATCACCGAATTGAAGCGCGAAGGAAAGCTGGACCGGGAGACGGCCCACCGGCAGGTGAAGTATCTCAATAACGTGATCGAGGCCGATCACGGAAAGCTCAAGATACTGATCAAGCCGGTGCGCGGTTTCAAATCGATCCCCACGGCCTATGCCACGATCAAGGGATTCGAAGTCATGCGAGCCCTGCGCAAAGGACAGGCTCGCCCCTGGTGCCTGCAGCCCGGCATCAGGGGCGAGGTGCGCCTTGTGGAGAGAGCTTTTGGCATTGGGCCCTCGGCGCTGACGGAGGCCATGGGCATGCTCAACCACCATTTCGCAGCAGCCGCCTGATCGGCGCAGAGCGACAGCCTACCTCTGACTGCCGCCAATCTTTGCAACAGAGCCGGTCAATTCGACGCAGTGCGCCGAGTGCCACAAGGCGCCGCCCAGTCACTTCATGGAGCATTTCAGCATGGTCTCGCAGCGCGCAGCCGGATCGAAAGCGCGCGTCGACCAATGCTATGCCTGTCACGCCACCGACAGCTTCAACAATATCCGCAAGCGAGGCTGGTATGATCACCATTGAGGCCGACTGGCTGAGCGCCTTCTTCCGGCTTGCGGTGATCGGCCTGGAACTGGCGGGCACGCTGACCATCCTGGTCGGCGCGGGGCTCGCAACCTTTCTGTTTGCGCGGCGGGCGAGGGCGGGCGACCGAACCGAGGCCTATAGCGCGTTCCGCTCGGCGCTCGGCCGCAGCATCCTGCTCGGCCTGGAATTTCTGGTCGCCGGCGACATCGTCAAGTCGCTGGTGATCAACCCGACGCTCGACGATCTCATCGTGCTGGCCGGGCTTGTGCTGGTGCGGACCTTCCTGAGCATCTCGCTCGGGGTCGAGATCAACGGCCACTGGCCCTGGGAGGAAACCCGGATGGCGCGGGAGAAGGCGCGTGCGGCGTCGGATGGGTCGCCGGCTACGGCTGAGGCCGCCGGATGCGGCACAGCGCTCAAGCGATAGCAGATGGAAGGCGCATCATGATCGAGAGACGCGAATTGCTGATGGCGGGCGCCGGCCTTGCCGCCGCCGGAACGCTGGCTGCGCCGGCGGCGGCGCAGCAGCATCGAATGGAAGGGATGGCGATGTCGATGACGGACTGCATCGACGATTGCGTGGCTTCGCACCGCATGTGCCTGGAAACCGCCGCTTGGCTGACGAAGCAAGGCGGCGCGTCAGCTACGGCGTCGCTGATCGCCATGCTGAACGACTGTGCGGAACTGTGCCAGGCGACTGCCAACTCGATGCTGCGGGAATCTGCCCTGCACCGCATCGTCTGCCGCGCCTGCGCCGACGCTTGCGAGCGCTGCGCCGAGGAATGCGGACGCCATAGCGCGGACCAGCGGATCGCGCGTTGCTCGGCCACCTGCAAGAAATGCGCGGCGAGCTGCCGAACGATGGCGGACATGTCGAGCTGAGCGGCGCGCTTCGCACGTGCCCCACATAGTCACGTTCAGGCCAGAGCCCCCGGTCACAGCTTGTGTGTCCGACAACTACGCCAGGACAGCGATCATGGCACGTGGCACAAAGTCCGAGTATCCGGCAACGGCGGAAATCATCGCACCCGCCATCGCCGGAGCCTTCCGTGCCGCCACCCGATAGTCGGGTAATGCCGAGCACCATCTTTACGATTGCGTGAACGCTCCACGGTCGATCTGTATTGGAGAAGTCAGTGTCAACCGCCGAATTTGTCAACCGGCTACCCGAATTGCTCCGCCCCAATCCAGCAAGGGTAGTGATCAGACCCTATATGCCGTCGACGGAAACCTATAAATATGCGGTACCGGATCAGCCACGTGCGCAGCGCATCGCCGACCGCGTCCTGGCGCTCGACCCAGCATCGCTCCACGATGAGTTGCAACGCATTCTTGATGATTTCTCGGGAAGGCATCGTGAGGTTCCGTCCCTGTTTTTGCGGCGGTTCCACGAGGTTGATGGCATCATCGTCTGTGATTGCGAGGTCACCCATGAACAGGCGCTCTTGATCGGTGCCCATTTTTGCAACGAATATTCCTATGAGGCAGCAGCGCTTTTCAATCCGAGCATCGTCCTGCATCCTGACCAGTCTGCTGTACCTGAAAACTCTCTCCGATTCATTCTTTCCCTGCGAGGCGTGGGCGAGGGGCATATCTCCTCCGTCACCTTTCGCACCGGGTTTTGCGCCGCGGACGGAACCATAGCAATCAATCCTCCGAGCCCCATGCCGCTCGTGCTGGAGACTGAAAACATCTCCGGCGAGGACGGGCCGGACGCGGGCATTCGGATCAAGTGCGATGGCAGCCACGATCTCTCGGAGATCGTGATCTTTCCGACAACCCCCAGCCAGCGTGGTGGCATCGAAGACCTTCGCTTGGTCCGCTTCCTGGACGACGATGGCCGAGCCACCTATTTCGGTACATATACGGCATTTAGCGGCCAGTCCGTCCGGCAGGAGTTGTTGTCCACGCCGGACTTCCGGACATTCGAACTCAGACCGCTGCGTGGGGATGCCACCGGTAGCAAGGGCATGGCGCTTTTCCCCCGACGCATTGCCGGGCACTTTGCCATGCTTGGGCGCGAGGATAACGAAAATATCTGGTTCCTGACGTCCGCGGACATTCACGACTGGAGTGGCGGAGCGAAAGCCATCGAACCTCGCTGGCCTTGGGAGTTTGTCCAGATCGGTAATTGCGGATCGCCGATCGAGATCGACGAAGGCTGGCTGGTCGTAACTCATGGAGTCGGCGCCGTTCGGAACTATTGCATCGGGGCGTGCCTGCTGGACCGTGACGATCCCTCGAAGCTGCTGGCGCGGACGAAGCTACCGCTTTTGCGGTCGGACATGGATGAGCGCGAAGGTTATGTGCCAAACGTAGCCTACAGCTGCGGCGCGATGGTACATAATCGGGTGCTGGTACTGCCTTATGCCATTGCTGACAGCTTCACCACTTTTGCCACTATTCCTCTCGAGCGTCTGCTGGCCGCCATGGATTAGTCACTGTTGCCGACCTGTCCTGCTCTCGAGTCCGAACCATAGTTACACATCGGCACAACAACGATGCCAGTGCGATAATTTATGGCCATCTCAGAGACGGACTTCGCACATTACGTATACAGCAAGGCGGAAGGTGACACCATTTCACGGGCAAGCTCCGGAAGGGGCGACAATCGACCGGGCATATGCTCGATCGAACGAGAAACCCAGACTTGAAGGAATGGATACTTGCGCAAGAAGACGGCAATGATCGCTTCGCTCGCAGCTCTCGGCTTCCTCGCCGTCAGTGCCGGACCGGTGCTGGCGGACGGGATGCCGCCGGGCATGCCCGATCTTGAGGAGACCCTCAAGGCCAGGCCGGCGCCTGCCCAGCCCGATCCTGCCCACATGCAGGGCATGGCTCACGGTAAGGAGCAGATGCACGGCCAGATGATGCAGGGCCATCGAATGGCGATGCGGGATTCGCAGGACCAGGACGGCGCCTCCGGCATGTCACACAGGTCGGACGGTGGTTGCTGACCCTGCCATCATTCCATCAGACGACAAGGTTGACGGACAAGATCATGGCCGCTTTCAACCGAAGCCTTGGTCCGCCGTTCCCACGGCGGGCCAATCGCTTTTCTGGCCGGTCTCAGGACGAGAAAACCAGGCCGGGTCACATTTTTGATCGATCCCGGATCATCATTTTACGCGCCTGCTCCAGCAGGCACACGGCCGATCGGATTTCGATTCGTAACTTACGTATACAGACAGCGTCTCGCTAGCAGCATTGAAGCTTCGGAATTGCCGGGATCGGAACGTCGATCGGGCAACAGGAAGAACACTCGGAGACCCTCAATGCGACAGACGACATTTCTCGCGGCGCCCGTCAGCCTCTTCGCGACGCTAACCTTCGCCGCCGGCACCGCTCTCGCCCAGTCGACGCCCGCGCCCGCGCAGGCTGCGCCGGCCCATGCCCACCAGCAGGGCATGGATCATGGCGGGCAGCAGATGCACGATCAGATGATGAAGGATCATCAGGCCGGCGCGCAGAAGCAGCAGGGGCAACCGGCCCAGCAGGATCAACAGGGCATGTCGGGGATGGCCGGCATGTCCGGCGGGTCGCCAGCATCGAACGGCTCGGGCATGGCCGGTAAGGCGAAGAGTGGCTGCTGCAAGATGCCGATGAAGAAGGCCAAGCCGGCGGCGAAGAAGAAGACCGCCAAGCCCATGGCCGACAAGCCGATGAGCGACATGTGAGGTTTCCAGCCCCGAGAACAGACCCCAGGGGCTGAGGGCCCGCCGTTCCCCCGCGGCGGGCCAGTTCTTTGACGATGCCCAGCGTCGCCCCGTGCTCCCAGCTTTCAAAACCGGGTCCGAGCGTCTGACTTGACAGAGGAAACAGCGATGCGAAAACATCTTGGCGTCGGTGCTGCTGTTGGCTTTCTGCTCTTTGGCAGCACGCCGCTCCTCGCACAGGGTATCGGCCATAGCTTGTTCATGCGCGGCAAGATCGTCCGTATGGATGCGGGCGGCACAGTGGCCTGCCTGGGTAAGGCCGATGGCGCGCACATCGGGCAGATACTCGAAGTCTATCACGCAACGCCGCGCCACCGCCGTCTTGTCGGTCATGTCGAAGTCGACCAGATTTTCGACGACCATTATGCTCATTTCCGCGTGAGGGACGGGACGCTTCAGAAAGGCGATTGGGTGAGCCTAAAGCGCGTCCGGGCGTAACGCCAGAATTGGAATGCCAAGCGCCGCCCTCGCCAAAAGAAGACTCGGCCGAGTAACGCCTGTCTCGGCATAATTCCGATCAGGCGTGCGCGAATAGGTTCGGGAGTCGATGAATAGTCATCGGCTCTGTTGGCGTGTCTGACCCTCAAGCCCGCGACCCCGATACCAGACTACCTTCTGCGGAACTTACTTATAGGCCACCCGGGCAAAGAGATTACTCCGTCAGGCCATCGATAGAGATGGAGTCAGGTTATGTTCGAGAAGGCGATCGGGACCATTAACGCGGCGGCCTCCTTCCGACACCGCTATGATAATTTCATCGGAGGCCGCTGGAGCGCTCCTGCGGGCGGCGAGTATTTCGCCGACACGAGCCCGATCAATGGCGCCCAGATCGCAGAGTTCGCGCTGTCGACGCCGGAAGATGTCGAGCGCGCGCTCGATGCGGCGCACGCCGCCAAGGATCAATGGGCAAGGATCGCGCCCGCCGAACGCGCCAGGATTCTCAATCGCGTCGCCGACCGGCTCGAAGACAATCTGGAGTTGCTGGCGCTTGCCGAGACGATCGACAATGGCAAGCCGATCCGCGAGACGCGCGCTGCCGACGTTCCGCTCGCGATCGACCATTTCCGCTATTTCGCCGGCTGCATCCGGGCCGAGGAAGGCGGGATCTCGACGATCGATGCCGACACCATCGCCTATCATTTTCGCGAGCCGCTTGGCGTCGTCGGCCAGATCATCCCGTGGAACTTCCCGCTGCTGATGGCGGCGTGGAAGATCGCCCCGGCGCTGGCGGCGGGCAACTGCACCGTCATCAAGCCCGCATCCCAGACGCCGCTCACCTTGCTGATGTTCGCCGAGCTCACCGCCGACATCCTGCCGCCCGGCGTGCTCAATGTCGTCACCGGCCCGGGACGGACCGTCGGCCAGGCGATCGCCGCCAATCCGCGCATCGCCAAGGTCTCGTTCACCGGCGAGACCGTCACCGGCAAGCAGATCATGCATGCGGCCGCCGACCATCTGATCCCCCAGACGATGGAGCTTGGCGGCAAGTCGCCCAACATCTTCATGGCGGACGTGCTCGACGAGGACGATGCCTTCTTCGACAAGGCGCTCGAAGGCTTCACGCTGTTCGCGTTCAACAAGGGCGAGGTCTGCACCTGCCCGTCGCGCGCGCTGATCCATGAGTCGATCTTCGATCGCTTCATCGAGCGCGCCGTGGCGCGCGTCGCCGCGATCCGCCAGGGCGATCCGCTCGACCCCTCGGTCCAGGTCGGCGCGCAGGCGTCGGAGGACCAGCTCCACAAGATCCTGGGCTATATCGATATCGGCAAGGCCGAGGGCGCGCAGTGTCTGGTCGGTGGCGCCAAGGCGCTGCCGGGCGGTGCGCTCGACCAGGGCTATTTCGTGCAGCCGACCGTGTTCGTGGGTCAGAACCACATGCGCATCTTCCAGGAGGAGATCTTCGGTCCCGTCCTGTCGGTCACCACGTTCAAGACGGTCGAGGAGGCGATCGCACTTGCCAATGACACCGCCTACGGTCTTGGCGCGGGCGTCTGGACCCGGAGCGGCAACACCGCCTACCGGCTCGGCCGCGCGATCGAGGCCGGGCGGGTCTGGACCAACTGCTATCATCAGTACCCCGCCCATGCCGCCTTCGGCGGATACAAGGCATCGGGCTTCGGGCGTGAAAACCACCGGATGATGCTCGATCATTATCAGCAGACCAAGAATCTGCTCGTCTCCTATGACGAGCACGCGCTCGGCCTGTTCTGACCCCTCGCTCAAAGGAGAAACGGACATGGCGAAAACCATGAAGGCGGCGGTCGTCCGCGAATTCGGCAAGCCCCTGGTCATCGAGGAGGCGCCGATCCCGGCGGTCGGCCCCGGGCAGATCCTGGTCAAGATTGCGGCAACCGGCGTGTGCCATACCGACCTGCACGCGGCAGAAGGAGACTGGCCGGTCAAGCCCAACCCGCCCTTCATTCCTGGCCATGAAGGCGTCGGGCATGTCGCCGCCGTCGGTGCAGGCGTCACCCATGTGAAGGAAGGCGACCGGGTCGGTGTGCCCTGGCTCTACACCGCCTGCGGGCATTGCGTGCATTGCCTGGGTGGCTGGGAGACGCTTTGCCACGAACAGCAGAACACCGGCTATTCGGTCAATGGCAGCTTTGCCGAATATGTCCTCGCCGATCCCAACTATGTTGGTCACCTTCCCGACAATGTCGACTTCCTCGACATTGCGCCGATCCTCTGCGCGGGCGTCACCGTCTACAAGGGATTGAAGGCCACCGAGGCCCGACCCGGCGAGTGGGTGGTCGTCTCAGGGATCGGCGGGCTCGGCCACATGGCGGTGCAATATGCCCGTGCCATGGGTCTCAATGTGGCCGCGGTCGACATCGACGATAGCAAGCTCGACCTCGCTACACGCCTTGGCGCCACACTGACGGTCAACGCGCACAGCGAGGACCCTTCGGCAGCGCTCAAGAAGGCGATAGGCGGCGCGCACGGAGCGCTCGTCACCGCCGTTTCGCCCAAGGCGTTCCAGCAGGCGCTCGGCATGGTCCGGCGCGGCGGCACGGTCGCGCTCAATGGTCTGCCGCCGGGCGACTTCCCGCTGTCGATCTTCGACACCGTGCTGAACGGCATTACCGTGCGAGGCTCGATCGTCGGCACGCGGCTCGATCTGCTCGAGGCACTGGCGTTCGCCGGCGACGGCAAGGTCAAGGCCACGGTCCATGCAGACAAGCTGGAGAACATCAACGACGTCTTCTCCCGCATGCACCATGGCGACATCGAGGGCCGGATCGTCCTCGACCTCGCCTGAACCCGACTTCGCGAAAGTACAGTTCATGTCTCCCTTACATATCCGGCCGATCGCACGGCGCCGTTTCGTCCAGGGGCTGGCGATCGGCGGCGCGGTTGCCGGCTTCGCCCCGGCGCTTCTCGCGCGATCCGCCCCAGTCTCGCCCGCCGAGCTTAGCGGGACCGAGTTCGACCTCGAGATCGCCGAGCTGCCAGTCAACTTCACCGGCAAACGCCGTATCGCGACCGCCGTGAACGGCAGCGTGCCCGCGCCGGTCCTGCGCCTGCGCGAAGGCGACACGGTCACGCTCCGTGTGCGCAACGGCCTCAAGGAGATGTCGAGCATCCATTGGCACGGCATCATCGTGCCGGCGGAGATGGACGGCGTGCCCGGCATCAGCTTTGCCGGCATCGCGCCGGGCGAGACCTTCACCTATCGCTTCGAGGTCCGCCAGAGCGGAACCTACTGGTATCACGCTCACACGCTCGCCGAGCAGACGGGACTCTATGGAGCGATCATCGTGGAGCCAAAACAGGTGCCGACGGCGCGGGCGCCCGATCGCGACTATTGCATCGTGCTCAGCGACTGGTCGGACGAGCCGCCGTTGCAGATCTTCCTCAATCTCAAGAAGCAGAGCAGCTACTATAATTTTGCGCAGCCGACCGCCGGCGATTTCCTCAAGGATGTCGGCACCATGGGCTTGGGCAAGGCGCTCGAGCGGCGGCGGATGTGGAACAGCTCGCGGATGAACCCGACCGACTACAGCGATGTCTCTGCCGCGACCTACACCTATCTGATGAACGGCGCGCCGCCCGCCGGCAACTGGACCGGTATCGCCGCGCCCGGCGAGCGCGTGCGCCTGCGCTTCGTCGGCGCGGGGACGGCGACGTTCTTCGACGTGCGGATCCCCGGGGTCGAGCTGACGGTCGTATCGACCGACGGGCAGCCGGTCGAGCCGGTCACGGTCGAGGAATTCCGGATCGGCCCGGGCGAGACCTACGACGTCGAGTTCACCATGCCCGAGGGCGGCGCCCGCACCATCTTCGCGCAGGCGATCGATCGGAGCGGCTATGCGCGTGGCACGATCGCACCGGCCCCGGGCATGGCGGCAGCCGTGCCGCCGCTCGATGCCCGGACCTGGCTCGAGCCGGTCGACATGATGGGCGCGATGGCGACGATGGGCGCAATGGGAGGCGACGCGCATGCCGGGCACGGCATGACCGAGATGCCGGCCAGGGCACGGCACGCCCGCACCGAATATGGCGCCAATACCGACATGCGCGTCGACTATCCGCGCACCAATCTCGACGATCCCGGCGCCGGGCTGCGCGGGCGCGGCTGGCGCGTGCTGACGCTGGCCGATCTGCGCACGCCGGGCGGCGATCCCGACCCGCGCGAGCCCGAGCGCGACATCGAGCTGCATCTGACGGGCAATATGGAACGGTTCATCTGGTCGCTCGACGGCATCAAGCTCAACGATTCCCGGCCGCTGCATTTCAAGCCGAACGAGCGGCTGCGCGTCACCTTCGTCAACGACACGATGATGGCGCATCCGATGCATCTGCACGGCATGTGGAGCGATGTCGAAGGCCCGGACGGCGCCTTCCAGGTCCGCAAGCATACGGTCGTGGTCCAGCCCGCCCAGCGGGTGAGCTTCCGCGTCACCGCCGACGCCATGGGCCGATGGGCCTTCCACTGCCATCTGCTCTATCACATGGCGGCCGGCATGTTCCGGGAGGTGGTGGTCGCATGATCCGGATTATCCCCTCGCGCGGCATTGCTCTTGGCGTTGCCCTCTTCCTGGCGCCGGCGATCACGGCTCCCGCCCTCGCGCAGGATGCCTTGCCCCCGTCGCCCGCCGCCACCCCTGCCCAAACGGCCACTCCCGATCCAAACTCACCTTCCGCGCAAGGCTCTCAGGAGCATGCGGGCATGGACATGCCGGGCATGGATATGACCGACACGAAGGCGTCCGGTAACGGCGCCACGATGGACATGGGCTCGATGCAGGGTGGCAAGGCCCCGCCGGACGCGCGCAACTCGGACGATTATGCCGACGGCTATCGCAACTCGACGCTGCCGGGCTATGAGATGGCCGACAAGCTCTCGATCCCCAAGATACTTGTGGATGAGCTCGAGTTCACCAGCGGCAACGAGGGTCAGGGCGTGGGCTGGACCGTGCTCGTCACCAAGGGTCAGGACAATGACAAGCTCTGGCTGCGCAGCCAGGGGCTCAAGAACTCCCGCGACCAACGTCTCGATCCGGAGAGCAGCGTCGAGGCGCTGTGGTGGCACAGCAAGAACCCGTTCTGGGGCACGCTGCTCGGGGTCAGGCAGGATCTCGGCAAGGGTGCGACCACCTGGCTCGCCGCCGGCGTCGAGGGACTGGCGCCCTATTGGTTCGACGTCCAGCTCACCGGCTATGTAGGAACCGATGGGCGTCTCGCGGCGCGCGCCAAGGCCTCCTATGAGGTCCTGTTCACCAATCGGTTGATCCTTACGCCGCAGGTGGAAACCAATATCTATTCGAAGCGGTCGAGCGATCGGCAGCTCGGCAGCGGCTTCAGCAATGTCGAGCTGAGCGGACGGTTGCGCTACGAGGTGTCGCGCAAGTTCGCGCCCTATATCGGCTTCGTCTGGGAGCGCGCATTTGACGGCACGGCCGATTTCCGTCGCCTGCGCAGGGAAGGGCCTTCCGAACACAGGCTGGTGATCGGCTTGCGCGCCTGGTGGTGATCCGCGGATGGCCACTCGAGGGATCGACCGCGAACGCGCCGCGTGACAAGGCTGGATCGCAAGCCAACGGTCGCTGGCCGGCCTCCTTTTTCGTCTTGTTGCTCGCGGCGGCTGCGGCGTCGGCGGGACAGACGGCCATTCTCGCCTTCCTTCCGGCACTGGTCGACCCGGCTCGTGGCGCGCTATCGTCAAGCGCTCATGATTTTCACGTCGCGAGCCTGACCGCGGTCCATCCCCTGGCAGCCTTGCTGGCGGCGCCGCTCTGGGGCTGGATCGCGGACCGGGTCGACTATCGGGCGATGTTGCGCGCAGCGCTGGTCATCCTCGCGCTGGTGACCGCGCCGATCGGCCTCGTCGGGTTGCCTGAGCTTTATGCATTGCGTCTGGTGGCGGGGATGGCGTCGGCCGCCATCATACCGTTGGGCTTGCTCTGCGCGAGCTTTGCCGCAAGCGGGCGCGCGGACCAGGCGCGCCGCTTCACCTGGCTGACCGCCTTCGTGTTTCTGGGCGATCTCGCCGGTCCGCTGGTGGCGGAGGTCTCGGCCGCGATCCTGCCCCGCGCTCCCCTCATGATCCTCGCTCTCGGCATCGGTGCCGTCGGGGCGGCGCTTTGCGCCGTGCGTCTGCCGCGCTGGTGTGCACCTTGCATCGATGGCGGAGACCTGCCCGCGCCTACGCTCGGCGCGACGTTGATCCTGCTTTTTATCACGATCGTCGCGGGCGGCGGGCTGGCGGCGATGCATGTCAATCTCCTGGTGACGCGGAGCGCCATTTCGCTGAGCCGCGAAGAGATCGCCTGGATGCTCAGTCTCTGCGGATTGGGCATGCTGGCGGCACAGATCTTCCATGCAAAGCTGGATTGGCTGGTCACTGTGCCGAGGCGGCTTGCCGGATTGACGCTGGGCCTGCTGGCTGTGGCACTTTTCATGTTTCCTGTCGCCGCGAGTATGGCCGAGCTCAGTGGGATCATCGTTGCTGCCGGCTGGAGCTCGGCAACCCTTCGATTGGTCACCAGCTTCTGGATCAGCGGCGGCGGGGCCCCTTCAGGCGTGAAGCTCGGTTTCCAGCATTCCGCCGCCAGCATCGGGCAGGCGCTCGCGCCGCTGGCGATAGCCATCGTCGCTCCCGGGGCGCAGCCGCTCGTTCTGTGGGGGATTGGTGGTCTATCGCTAGCGCTGCTTGTGTCCCTGCCGCTAGCCTGGAGGCCGCCCGCCATCGTAAAATCATCTGCGTGATGAGGGGAGGGGCGCATTGATGCGTATAGAAAAGAAGGGGCCTCTGCCCCATGCTTATCGTTCTTCCGGGAGTCATTTCATGAAGACCCGCCTATTCGTCGCCTTGCTGTTCCTCGCCATGCCCGGCGTAGCGCTTGCGGCCAGTGATATCGTCGTCCACCGGGATCCGGGATGTGGATGTTGCGAGAAGTGGGCGCAGGCCGTGCGCGCGAAGCTGGGACGCAAGGTCGTCATGCGTGACGATGCGTCGCGCAGCGAGCTTCAGCGCAAGGCCGGCATGCCCCGGACGCTGGCATCTTGCCACAGCGCGATCGTCGATGGCTATATGATCGAGGGCCATGTCCCGATATCCGACGTCAAGCGCTTGCTGGCGACCCGTCCTGCGGGCGTCAAAGGCATTGCGGTTGCGGGGATGCCGATCGGTTCGGAGGGCATGGAAGTGGCAGG
>NZ_ATHO01000121.1 GCF_000445065.1 Sphingobium quisquiliarum P25
CTATACGGTGGTGGCCTTCGGCAGCGCCGGTCCGCGAATTTTCGCCCGCCATTGATATCGCGCGGTTTGCAGCATCCTGCAGAATTGCCCGGTGGTAGAGGACCCCGCTGTCGAGTGTAGAACCTTGTGTCAAGCGAGCTGATGGCGTCCCTACCCCTACCTACACTGAAAAAGCAACGATTTGTCTTGTAAGTTGTTCGCGGTCGTCTCCCTGATTTGCCTGAATTTGGCCCAAAATGTGGGAACGATTGTGGGACCGTTTGCCCACCGAAAGTGTGAGAACGGCCCCAACATTCCCGATCAGGGCCCCGAACCGATGGCACTCACAGCATTGAAGGTGAAAAACGCGAAGCCCGGTCGCCATGTCGATAGCCGGGGCTTTGCCTGATTGCACTTTGCGTTCGCTTGCATTACATCGTCATGCAGAAAGGAAATCGACATGGCCGCAAACGCTCTTGTGCAGACCCGGATCGACGGAGCGGTGAAGGAGGAAGCCGCGACCGTGCTGGCTGCTATGGGGCTGACCGTCTCCGATGCCGTGCGCCTGATGCTGACCCGCGTTGCCCGCGACAAGGCCTTGCCGTTTGAACCGCTGGTGCCCAATGCCGAGACGATCGAGGCCATGAAGGAAGCGCGCGAGGGAAAGGGCAAGCGGTTCGCCACGGTGGTCGACCTGATGGCCGACCTCAATGCGGACGATTGAACGCTTCGGGCGGTTCAAGCGCGACTACAAGCGGGAGAAGAAGGGGCAGCACGCCAAGACGCTGGACGCTGACCTGATCCCGATCATCGAGGCGCTGGCATCCGACGAGCCGCTTGAACCGCGCCACCGCGACCATGCGCTGACCGGCGACTGGCGCGACCATCGCGATTGCCACATAAAGCCCGACCTCGTGCTGATTTACCGCAAGCCCGATGACGACACCTTGCAGCTTGTGCGCTTGGGATCGCACGCGGAATTGGGTTGGTGACGCCCGCGCATGGCGAGCTTATACGTTTGTCGGGAATGTCAGCCAGAGGCACGATTACGGGTTAGGTGTGATCAGCGAGCATCCGATGCCAACAAGCTTTTGCAGAAGACATCAATCGCAGAGATGCATTCGGCAGGCGCTGCTTGAAACAAAAATGAGGGCCATAAATCACTTTCACCCTCAAATTCTGACAAATTTGCCGTTAGTTCACGACTGGTGAGCGAGAAATGAGCCGATCGCGTTGGGCTTGAAGAGCCGACCGCTCGCTCCACCGTCGTGACCCCTACGTTGATGACCGGCGGATGCTGGCCCGGTAGACGATGCTGCCGAGAGCGACGACGACGCCCATGATGGCAAAAGATTCCATGCTCGAATGGCTCAAAAGCCAGATCGTGAGAAGGAAACCCTATTTCCGTGATTTGCTCGATCACATGCTCAGGGTTGAGAGCGCCATCACCGGCATCCGCGACATCCTGATCTCGGTGTTCGAGGCGAGTCACCTGCTCGAACAGCAGCGCCAGGGTGCGATCACGCGTCAGCTTGCCGCCTGGGCCGCGATCCTCGCGGTGCCTACCGCGATTGCCGGAATCTACGGCATGAATTTCGAGAATATGCCCGAACTGAAGACGCAATGGGGATATTTCGTCATCCTCGGCGTCATCGCTGCGGTCTGCATTGGGCTCTACATCCGGTTCAAACGTAGCCACTGGCTTTGACGGCGCAGATCGGCTTTCCACATCGCGCCGGGCTGAGGCTGCCGGGGGCCGGCCGCCATAACTCAATGCTTTCGCAGAACCTCGGCGCGGTGCCGGTCCAACGCATCGAGCAAAGCCCTGCCGATCAAAGGCTTTGCGAGAACGTGATCGAAGCCCGCCTCGGCGGCCCGCCAGGCCAGCAGCGTGTCGTGAAAGCCTGAGATCATGATGGCGCGTCCCGACCATCCGATCTCGCGAAGGTGACGCAGCATCGCGAATCCGTCGATGTCGGGCATGCGATAGTCGAGGATGACGCAGTCTGCCTCCTTCGCGCGGGGGTCGGCCAACAGCGCGTGGCCGGTCGTATATCCCCACACGGCATAGCCGCGCGATCTCAGCAGCAGCTGGAGGCCACGCCGCACGCCGGGATCGTCGTCGGAGACGAGGATGGTGTATCTGCCATCATGCTGAGTGGAACGGACCGATGGCATTGCGAGAAGCGGACACCCGTGTGACGATTGCACCATCGATCGCATATCGCGCCCCGTCCCGTCGCTACGTAGAGGTCGCAGTCACTTCGGCTTGCGGCCCATGCCCGCGGCAAAGGCGATCCGCAGGGCTTCGGACAAATTGCGGACCTCGAGCTTGGCCATCAGGCTCGCGCGATGGACCTCGACCGTTCGCGATGAACAGCCCAGGTCATAGGCGATCGTCTTGTTGGGCAGGCCGTTCGCCAGCCTTTCGAGCACTTCCCGCTCCCGGGGCGTCAGTGCAGCGACCCGCACCCCTGCTTCGGACGTTTCCAGGGTACGAAGGTCGACATCGTCGAGACGTGCGAACGCGCGGCTGACGGCGCCGAGCAGGGCCGCTTTCTCGAAGGGCTTCTCGAGAAAGTCGACCGCGCCGCCTTTCATGGCCTGCACCGCAACCGACACGTCGCCATGGCCGGTCAGGACGATGACCGGCATGTTGACCCCGCGTGCTGCCATGGCGGCCTGAACCTCGAGACCGTCCATCTCGGGCATGCGCACGTCAAGGATGACGCAGCCGACGGCCGCCGACTTCGCCTCCTTGAGAAACTCCACGCCCGAGGCATAGGTCACGACGTCGTAGCCCGCGGTCTTGAGCGCAAAGCTCGCCGCCTTGCGGATGCTCTCCTCGTCGTCGACCAGATGGATGACGCGTCTATCCCCCATGTTCCTCCTCCGCCCGCGCATGGATCAAGGTAAAATGAAAGCGCGCGCCGCCGCGGTCGGGGCGCTCCATCCAGATACGGCCCCCATGCGCTTCGATGATGGTCCGGCAGATCGAAAGGCCGAGGCCCATGCCGTCGGCCTTTGTCGAGTTGAACGCCGTGAAGAGCTGCTCGCGGACCTCGTCGGCGATGCCGGGGCCGGTATCCTCCACGGTCACCTCGATCAGCCCGTCAGGGCGCAACCTGGTCGCCACCTTGAGGTCGCGAACGGGACATTCCGCCATCGCCTCGATGGCATTGCGCATCAGGTTGACCAGCACCTGCTGGATCTGCACCCTGTCGACGAGGACCGGCGTCGCGGCGGGATCGACCGCAAAGAAGCTGCGGATGCCGCGCTCGCGTGCGCCGACCAGCGCGAGCTGGCTCGCCTCGGCGATGACCTGCGGCAGCTCGTGGAGGCTCTTGTCGACCTCGCCACGGGCGACGAAATCGCGCAGGCGCCGGACGATATGGCCGGCCCGCAGCGTTTCCTGAGCGGCATCATCCATCACCGACCGCAGCGACACGAAGGGTTCGTCGTCCCGCTCGTCGAGCATGTCGCGGATCGTCTCGAGATAGAGCGCGACCGCGGCAAGCGGCTGGTTGAGTTCGTGGGCAAGAGTCGAGGCCATCGTGCCCATCGCGCTCAGCCGGGAGACATGGGCCAGCTCTGCCTGCAGTTCCTTGAGGCTGAGCTCATCCTGCTCCTTGGCGGTGAGATCCCGGATGAAGCCGGTGAACAACCGCTGCCCGTCTTCACCGGCCTCGCCGACCGACAGCTGCATCGGGAAGGTTGAGCCGTCGCGGCGCTGGCCGACCACGACGCGACCGAGGCCGATGATCCGGCGCTCGCCGGTCTGCAGATAATGCGCGAGATATTCGTCGTGACGGTCGCGATCGGGCTGGGGCATAAGGCAGGAGACGTTGCGGCCGACGAGCTCGGCTTCGCTGTAGCCGAACAGGCGTTGTGCCGCTGCGCTGAACGACGTGATGGCGCCGGTCTCGTCGATGATGATCATCGCATCCGGCACCGTCGCCAGAATCGATTGCAGATGCTGCTCGCGGGTCTCGATCGATGCGCGGACCGCCGCCTCGTCGGTGACATCGCGGCTGATGCAGGCGAAGCCGCGATGTGTGTCGCCTTCGAACAGTGCGGTGATCGTCAGGCGCGCCAGATATTCCGCGCCGTTCTCGCAGACCCGCCACGCTTCGCGCTCCAGCGTGCCCTCGTGAAGGGCGGCCGCCAGGTCTGCGCCTGGACGCCCCGCCGCAATCTCGTCGGGCGGGTAGAACAGGTCGTGGGGCTGTCCCAGGACGCGATCGAGCGGCCAGCATTCGGCACGCTCGCCTTCTTCATTATAGCTCAGCACGATCCCGGAAGGATCGAGCAGCGTCAGGACGTGGCCGCCAGCCTGTCGCAGGAACAGCAGCGCAAGCCGCGCTACGTCGCTTGCAATCTCGTCCGCCCCGCGCCTCGTGTCGACCATCGGCCGGCTCACATGCCTGGCCGGGCGCGCGTATCCGGGCGTAGCCCGACCGAGCCGCTCAGCGCCGCGCGAGAATGGCCTTCATCTCGTCGATTTCCTGCCGCTGCGAGCGCTTGATCGATTCGCAGAGCCGGATGACTTCCGGATCGCTGAGCTTTGCTTCCTGGCACATCAGGATCGCCCCGGAATGGTGCGGGATCATCGAGCGCAGAAAGGCCGTGTCGCCGATCGTGGTCTGGGTGCGGATAAGCGCGAAGCTGCCGAAGAAGGCGACCAGCGAGGCGGCGATCAGCGCGATGTTGGCGGCCTTCGACGCAAACATGTGCCGCATGGCGAGGATCATCAGCACTACCATCGGTGCGACCATCATCAGCGTCATGTAGAGCATGTTGAGGTTGTTGTAGAAGCTGTCGAGCCCGTCGATCATGACGAACATCACCAGATACATGATGACGCCGCTGATGACGGTCTGAACGGCAAGGCTCCAATAGGCGCCCATCTTCCGGGTGTTCATGTGGGACGAATGGTCCATGGCGTATCTCCTTCGCTCGGCGCCGGCCGACCTTGGTATGAGTGTAACGCCCCGCTCTCCTGTTCGCCCCCGCCATCAGCCGTCCTGATGCTAAAACCAGAAGCGAACGCCGGCGACGAAGCTGGTCGCATGGACGTCCTCGCCGGCAAGCCTCGACAGCCGCGCCGTGTCGCCGGCTTTGCGCAGATAGGAGACGCCGATATAGGGTGCGAACTGGCGGCTGAACTCATAGCGCAGGCGCGCGCCGAGCTCTATGTTGACCAGCCCCGAACCGATGTCGTTCTCCGGAATATCCTGCGCGGCGAAATTGACCTCGGCGCGCGGCTGCAAGATCAGGCGCTGGGTGATGCGCTGGTCGTAATAGCCCTCGACCCGGCCCAGAAGGTCGCCCTTGGTCGAGAGGAACAGCGCGCCTTCGACCTCGAACATGCCGGGAGCCAGACCCTCGACGCCAACGGTCGCATAGGTGCGGTTGGGCCCGCGGCCGAAGTCCTGGCGGACGCCGGCCTGAAGGTTGAAATAGGGGTCGATGGCGCGGCTATAGAGGGCCTGGACGTCTGCGCTGTCGATCCCGCGGCCAAACTCGCCTTCCCCCTCGCTCTTGAGCCAGAGGCGGTTGATGTCGCCGCCGTAAAAGCCTTCGCCATCCCAGCGATAGCCATCGCGGCCGCTATGCGCCTGATACTCGAACAGGTTGAGCAGCACCTGCCCGAAATTGTTGCCGCCGCTGTCCTTCATCATGATGTCGCGCGAGCGCGCCATCTCGCCGCCGGGAAAATCCCGATCGGCGAAGTGGTCGCTGGGGGGGGGCGGCGGGGGCGCATTGCCGGCCGGAAGCGCCGTGCCGGTCATTTGCATGCCGGGCATGGCGGAGGTTCCGGGCATGGCGGTCTGGCCATGCTGCGAATGGTCCATCCCGGGCATGTCCGGCATCGCGCCGTCCTGATGCCGGGAGTGGTCCATGCCCGGCATCTCCGCCATCGCGGGAGCAGCGGGTTGCGGTTGACCGGCGGCATCTGCCTGTGGCGCAGGACTGGCCTGGTCCTGCGAATGGTCCATTGCCGGCATGGTGCCCGGCGCTGGTTTCTGAGCGCGCGGCCTGGTAGCGGGCTTGGGGCGCGGCGCGGCGGCCTTGTCCTTCTTTTTCTCCTGCGCCGGCCGCGCCCCGCCCGGCGGCGTCATGCCGGGCATGTCGTGCATCGAATGATCCTGGGCAAAGGCGGGCGCGGCGGAGAGAAGGGCGATCGCGCTCACCAGCGGCGTGAGGATGCGGGTCATTGCGCGTCTCCCTTCGGACGGACGCTCACGACCCGCATCATCCCTGCATGCATGTGGTAGAGGAGATGACAGTGGAAGGCCCAGTCGCCGACCGCGTCGGCGGTGAAGTCCCAGGTCACCTTGCCGCCGGGCTGGACGATCACCGTATGCTTGCGCGGCGCATGATCGCCATGCCCCGTCACCAGCTCGAAAAAATGCCCGTGAATATGGATCGGATGCCCCATCATCGTGTCGTTGATGAGATTGACGCGCACCCGCTCGCCTTCGATGAAGGGGATCGGCTCGTGATGGTCCGACATTTTTTCGCCGTCGAACGACCACATGAACCGCTCCATGTTGCCGGTGAGGTGAATGTCGATGCTGCGGCTCGGCGCGCGCACGTCCGGATTGCGATCGAGCGCCATCAGGTCCCTGTAGACAAGCACCTTGTGGCCGACGTCGGCGAGGCCCTGGCCGGGCTCGCCGGTGCGGTCGACGGGCATCGGCGAGATGGTCTGGACGCTCGGGTCGCGCTTCACCTGCGGCGCGTTCGAGAAGTCGCGCATCTTCATCGAGCCCATCGCGTGCCCGCCATGATCCATGCCCGCCATCTGGCCATCGGCGCCCATCGCGCCGTGGTCCATGCCGGCCATCGATCCATGATCCATCCCCGAATGATCCATGCCTGCCATGGCGCTATTGTCCATGGTCGCCATCGCTGCCGCCGCGCCGGTCGCGAGGCGCGCGGACGCGTTCTTCTCGGCCGTCGGATCGACGCCCCGCATAGCGCCGCCCGACATGTCCATGCCTTCCATGCCCGGCATCGAGGACATGTCCATGCCCATGTCCTTCATGTCGGCGAGCGGCCGTTTGCGTAAGGGGGGAACCTCGCCGGCCATGCCGGCCCTCGGCGCGAGCGTGGCACGCGCCATGCCCGAGCGGTCGATCGCCTCGCCGACAAGGGTGTAGGCCTTGTCATCGCCTGGGCTGACAACGACGTCGTAGGTCTCGGCAACACCAATCTGGAACTCGTCGACGGTGACCGGCACCACATTCTGCCCGTCGGCCTGGACGATGGTCAGCGGCAGGCCGGGGATGCGGACGTTGAAGGTGGTCATCGCCGACGCATTGATGACCCGCAGCCGCACCCGTTCGCCCGGGGTGAAGAGCGCGGTCCAGTTGTCCATCGGACCATGGCCATTGACGAGATAGGTGTAGGTGGATCCGGTCACATCGGAGATGTCGGCCGGGTCCATCCGCATCTGGCCCCAGTCGAGCCGGTCTTTGAGCGGCTGATCCTTGCCCGACAGGAGCCCGGCCAGGGTCTGGCGCTGGAAATTGAAATGGCCGGGGTTGGCCTTGAGGCGCCGGAAGATCGCCTGCGGCGAGAGCGCGCTGTGATCGGCGAGCACGATGACATGCTCGCGGTCATAGGCGACCGGATCGGCACCGGCGGGATCGATGATGATCGGGCCGTAATGGCCTTCCTGTTCCTGCAGGCCTGAATGGCTGTGGTACCAGTAGGTGCCGCTTTGCACGACGGAGAACTGGTAGAGGTAGTTCGAGCCCGGCTTGATGCCCGGAAAAGACACGCCCGGCACACCGTCCATATTGGCCGGCAGGATCAGCCCGTGCCAGTGGATCGAGCTGTCCTCCTCCAGCTGATTGATGACGTTGAGCCGCACGCGCTGGCCCTCGCGCAGCCGGATCAGCGGGGCGGGGACCGTGCCGTTGAGGCCGATTGCCCGGAACTTGCGCCCGTCGATGGTCATCGACTGCCGGGCGATGGTGAGCGTGATGTCTTCGCCCGACACGGTCGGCAGCGTCGGTCGCATCCCCGGCGAGATCGTCTGCGCCCAGGCCGGCAGCCAGGCTGACAAGGCGGCGCCGCCGCCGGCGAGGGCCGCGCCGCGGAGGAACTGGCGGCGGTCGAGAGCAGAAATCATTCGGTTGTCTCAGCTTTAAGAAAGAGGGCGTACCTATTGGGAATACGCAGCATGGCCTCATCCCCCTCAAACTTTCTTTAATATTTCCGAAAGGCGTGCCCTAGCTCGATAGAGGCGCGTTTCGACCGCCTTCTGGCTGATCCCGAGAATTTCGGCGGTTTCAGCTTCCGATTTCTCGTCGATCGTACGCAAAATAAGCGTGTCCTTGAGGGAAGACGGCAGGGCAGCAATCGCTTTCATTGCTTGCGCGAGCTGCTGTTCGGCCCCGATCGCCTGATCGGGCAGCGGTGCGTCGTCGGCGACGCCGTCCGCCTCGCCGAGCGGTAGGGCTAGGGCAAAGAAATTTCGAACCGCTCGCCGACGCCGCCAGTCATGGCATTTGTTGATGACAATCCGGGACATCCAGACCTGGAAGGGTCGGGTTACGTCATAGCGGTTGAGTGCGGCAAAGGCCGCGACGAAGCTCGCCTGGGTGACATCCAATGCCTCATCCATAGATCCGACATGGCTGCGCACGAGCCGGTGAACCCAACCTTGATGCCGGCGGACCAGCTCGCCATAGGCCGCTTGCCGGCCTCCAAGCGCCAGAGCCGCGAGCTCCCCGTCCGAGCAGTCGGGGAGGCACGCGGTCATTCGGATTTGGCCGTCAGCGCTTTCACCACGGCGTCGTCGAACTTGTCCGTCTGATCCGGGCGCAGCACGGCCCGCATCGCGAAGATATGCTCGAGTGTTTCTTTCTGCAGCGCGCCCATCGCCTGGTGCGAGCGATCCACCGCCCCTGCAACCCGAGGACCATAGCCATGCTCCGCCTCGATCGCCTCGGCGAGCCGCGCGTTATCGGCGCGCAGTTCGGCCTCCAGTGCCTGTCGCCGGATCGCATAGTTCTTCTCGATCGTCTCGAGACGGCTATGTTGCGCGGTGTCCAGCTTCAGATCGCGATGGAGCAGGTCGTGCAACTCATTTTCGACCGGGCGCACCGGAACCACATAGACGCGGCCGATGACCACACCGGCGATCGCCGCGGCAAAGGTCAGCAGGACGAGGAGCAGGAGCCGGCGGTCGCGCATCATTGTGAACTCAGCAGCGTCGAAGGAGCGAGCGCGAGCCGCGCGTCAAAGGGCGATATCGGCCCGGCTTCGGTCGACCGCACAGGCACGGCCGAGCCGGCAATTCCCAGGAACAAGGCTGCTGCCGCGGCGATACCGAATGTCGTGGCGCTCAGGCGGGGCATGGCCTGGAGCCGGGCGATCTCGGCCATGACGCGGCTGTCCAGCCCGGCAAGCCGGGGATCGAGCGGCGCTTCCCGCAACCGGCTGAGCATGTCGTCGAGGTGGTCCATGATGTTTCTCCGTCTTCACTTCTCAATACGCAGGATGGTCCGGCAACCCTTGTCCGGGAACAAAAAGAAAATTGCGAGGGGTGCAGGTCGCGGCTGCGTATTCTCTCATGTCACTGACAGGAGAATGTCCAAATGCGCTTCTTTTCGCCGCTCGCAGCCATCGCCGCCGTCGGCCTGAGTGTTTCGGCTCCGGCCTACGCCCATCCCAAGCTCGTGTCCTCGACGCCCGCCGCCAACGCCAGCGTCCCGGCGCCGTCGCGTATAACGCTCACCTTCAGTGAAGGTCTGATGCCGAAGCTGTCGGGCGCCGAGATCGTGATGACCGGCATGCCCGGCATGCCCAACCACCGCATGGCGGTAACCGGCTTCAAGACGTCCGTCGAAGGCGACAAGACGCTCGTGCTGACGCTCGCCAAGCCGCTCATGGCGGGCAGCTATCAGGTCGCCTGGCACGTCGTCTCGACCGACACGCACCGCATCCAGGGCAATCTCGCCTTTACCGTCAAGTGACGCCATGAACGACGTGGCACTCGTCGCCGTCCGCTGGGCGCTCTACGTCGATCTCGGCCTGTTGTTCGGCCTGCCGCTGTTCGCGCTCTATGCGCCCGGCGGCGGCCGGATGGTACAGCGGCATCTGCCGATGGTAGCAATGGTGGCCGGTCTCGCCTGTCTCGCCCTCCTGCTGTCGGCGCTGGGGTTCGCGTTGCAGGCAGCGGCCATGACCGGGCTGCCGCTCACCCAGCCTGATCTTTCCATGGTCGCAGAGCTGTTCAACGGCACGTCCATGGGAACGGCGCTGAAGGCGCGCCTCGTCGCGCTCCTCGTTCTTCTGCTCTCCATCCCCTTCTATCGCCGGCAATCCCGTCCTGCCTTCATCGCCTCCACTCTGGCAGGCGCGGTCGCACTCGCGACCCTCGCCTGGAGTGGGCATGGCGCGGCTGGCGAAGGCGAGGCGGGCTGGCTGCAACTGGGGGCCGATCTCATCCATCTGCTCGCCGCCGGCGCCTGGGTCGGCGCGCTTGCCGCATTCCTCGCGCTGGTACTTCCCAGGCTCGCAACCGACGATCTCGCCGCTCAAGACATGGACCGGGTCACGCTCGCCGAGGAAGCGTTGCGGGGCTTCTCCCTCGTCGGCACGATCATCGTCGCCCTGCTGATCCTGACCGGGACGGTGAACGGCTGGTTCCTCGTCGGTCCGGGCAACATCGCCTCGCTCGGGCAGTCGACCTACGGCCTGCTGCTCATCGCCAAGCTGCTGCTGTTCGCCGGCATGCTGGGCCTGGCCGCGCTCAACCGTTATCGCCTGACCCCGGCACTTGCGCAGGCGATCGAGGAAGAGGACGCGCCACGGGCGCAGGCGCTGCTGCGCGCGAGCCTCGTCGTCGAAGGCGGTCTTGCGATCGTCATTCTCGGGCTCGTCGCCTGGCTGGGGACACTATCGCCGCCCATGTCGATGTAGCTTATCGTTTCGGACGCCTCGCGTTGGGAGAAGCCTATGCAATCCTACACCCCGCCCCTCGGGACCGGATCGACGAAAGACTATGATCGCGCGATCCGCCTGTGGACGCGGGAGAAGCGGTGGCGTGCCGCCATGCTCGCCGCCCTGGCGCCCAAAGCCGGTGAGACGGTCGTCGACGTCGGCTGTGGCACCGGCAGCTTCGCGCTGATGCTCAAGCAAGCCGAGCCCAGGACGCAGGTGATCGGTCTCGATCCCGATGCCGAGGCGCTCGACATCGCGCGGCACAAGGCCGCTGTGCGGCGGGCCGATATCGACTGGCGTCAGGGATTTGCCAGGGACGTGGCCCCGGGTACCGCCGACGCTGTCGTGTCGAGTCTCGTGCTGCATCAGATGCCGGTCAGGGAGAAGGCGGCAACCCTGCGCGCCATGTTCGCCATGCTGCGCCCGGGTGGGCGCCTGGTGATCGCCGATTATGGCCGCCAGCAGGGTTTCATGCGGCTTGCCTTCCGCCTGACCGTGCAGCGGCTCGATGGCATCGATGATACCCGGCCCAATGCCGACGGCGTGCTCCCCGGCCTGATCGCGGCGGCCGGCTTCAGGCATGTGGCCGAGACGTTTCGGCTTTTGACCATCACCGGCGCGATCGACTTGTTTACGGCGCATCGACCGGCGCAGGACCACGGCCTTACGGTTGCCAATGACCTTGGCTGATGGCGGCCAGGCGAACGGGCCCGCCGATTTGTCCGCTTAGGCGATTACGTATTGACCCTGACACGGTGTCAGACCCTAGATCGTCAGGCGTCGAAAGGAGCAAGGCGATGAACGAGACACATGGAGCGGCGCATGGCGGCGGTTGCTGCGGCGGCCACAGCGCCGCGAAAGCGGCGACCGGCGTCAAGGACCCGGTCTGCGGCATGACCGTCGACCCGGCGACCACGGCGCATCAAGCCGAGCATGGCGGTGAACGCTATCATTTCTGTAGCGCGGGCTGCCGGACCAAATTCATCGCCGATCCCGAGCGCTATCTCGGCCCGCCAGCGCCGCCGGTCGCGGCGCCCGAAGGCACGATCTGGACCTGCCCGATGCATCCAGAGATCCGGCAGGACCATCCCGGATCCTGTCCGATCTGCGGCATGGCGCTCGAGCCCGCGACCGTGACTGCCGACAGCGGCCCCAGCCATGAGCTGGTCGATTTCACACGGCGCTTCCGGGTCGGCCTGATGCTGGCCCTCCCGGTGCTGATCCTCGAGATGGGCGCGCATCTCTTTCCCGCGATCCATCGCCTCGTGCCGATGTCGATCTCGGTATGGATCCAGTTCGTGCTGGCGACACCCGTCGTGCTCTGGGCGGGCTGGCCCTTCTTCGAGCGTGGCTGGGCCTCGCTCAAGACCCGCAACCTCAACATGTTCACCCTGATCGCGATGGGGACGGGGGTCGCCTGGATCTACAGCGTCGTCGCGACGCTCGCGCCTCAGCTGTTCCCGCCTGCCTTCCGCGGCGAGGACGGCATGGTTGCCGTCTATTTCGAGGCCGCCGCGGTGATCACCGTTCTCGTGCTGCTCGGCCAGGTGCTCGAACTGCGCGCGCGTGAGCGGACCTCGGGCGCGATCAAGGCGCTGCTCAACCTCGCGCCCAAGACCGCGCGCCGGATCGCCGCCGACGGGAGCGAAGAGGAGATCAGTCTCGATCTGGTCGCGGTCGGCGACCGCCTGCGCGTGCGGCCGGGCGAGAAGGTGCCGGTCGACGGCGTAGTCGAGGACGGCCGCTCCTCGCTCGACGAGTCGATGGTCACCGGTGAATCCATGCCCGTCACCAAGGCCAAGGCCGACACGGTGATCGGCGGCACGCTCAACCAGACCGGTGCGCTGGTGATCGTCGCCGACAAGGTCGGACGCGACACCATGCTTGCGCGGATTGTCCAGATGGTCGCCGAGGCGCAGCGCTCGCGCGCGCCGATCCAGCGCATGGCCGATCAGGTGTCGGGCTGGTTCGTGCCCGTGGTCATCGCGGTTGCGGTGGTCGCGTTTATCGCCTGGGGTATCTGGGGCCCCGAGCCGCGCTTCGCCTATGGGCTGGTGGCGGCGGTCGCCGTGCTGATCATCGCCTGTCCCTGTGCACTGGGTCTCGCCACGCCGATGTCGATCATGGTCGGGGTTGGCCGCGGCGCCGGGCTCGGCGTCCTCATCAAGAATGCCGAAGCGCTCGAGCATATGGAAAAAGTCGACACGCTCGTCGTCGACAAGACCGGCACGCTGACCGAAGGCCGGCCTGCCGTCACCCAGATCGTGCCGGCGCCCGGCTTCGACGAAGCCGAACTGCTGCGGCTTGCCGCCTCGGTCGAGCGGGCCTCCGAGCATCCGCTCGCGCTGGCGATCGTCGAGGCCGCCAAGGATCGCGGCATCCCCACGAGCGACGTCACCGACTTCGATTCCCCCACCGGACGCGGCGCGCTCGGCACCGTCGACGGCCGCCGGATCGTGCTCGGTAATGCGCGGTTCCTCTCGGAAGAGGGCATAGCAACCGACGCGCTGGCGGAGCAGGCCGACGCCCTGCGCCGGGATGGCGCCACCGCGATCTTCATCGGCGTCGACGGCACCGTCGGCGGCGCCTTTGCAATCGCCGATCCCGTGAAGCAGACGACGCCGGAGGCCCTGGCCGCACTCAAGGCCGAAGGCATTCGCGTGGTGATGTTGACCGGCGACAACCGCACCACAGCAGAGGCGGTGGCAAGGCGGCTCGGCATTGACGATGTCGAAGCCGAGGTACTGCCCGACCAGAAGAGTGCCGTCGTCGCGCGGTTGAAAAGCGAGGGGCGCGTGGTGGCGATGGCCGGCGACGGGGTCAACGACGCCCCCGCACTGGCTGCCGCCGATGTCGGTATTGCCATGGGCTCGGGCACCGACGTCGCGATCGAGAGCGCGGGCGTGACGCTGCTCAAGGGCGATCTCATGGGCATCGTGCGGGCACGGCGGCTGAGCCAGGCGACCATGTCCAACATCCGCCAGAACCTGGTCTTCGCCTTCATCTACAATGTCGCCGGGGTGCCGGTGGCGGCGGGCGCGCTCTATCCGCTGTTCGGCATCCTCCTCTCGCCGATCATCGCGGCCGCCGCCATGGCGCTCTCCTCGGTCAGCGTGGTCACCAACGCGCTGCGCCTCAACCGGAAAGCGCTGTGAACATCGGGGAGGCGTCGAAGCAAAGCGGGGTCTCGGAGCGGATGATCCGCCATTATGAGAAGATCGGCCTCATCCCGGCGCCGCCGCGCCGGGGAGCGGGTTATCGCGACTATGGCGAGAGTGACCTCCATCGCCTGCGGTTCATCGCCAATGCCCGCGATCTCGGCTTCCCGATCGAGGAGATCCGCACGTTGCTCAGCCTTTGGGCCGATACCGGCCGTGCCAGCGCGGAGGTGAAGCGGCTTGCCCTTGCCCGCGCCGATGAGTTTCAGCGCAAAGCCGAGGCGTTGACGGCGCTGCGCGACACGCTAATCGACCTGGCCGAGCGCTGCCAAGGCGACGAGCGGCCGGATTGTCCGATCATCGCCGAACTGGCCGCGGCCCGATCCGCATAGCATCCGGCATCGCACGGCCGAGAATTTTAGGGGTGCCCGTTTTCGGTCGATTCGTGCAGGTCGACGGCGAAAGCGATCCGCAACAGGTCGGGCAGGCTTTGCGCGTTGAGTTTGATCATCAGACTGGCCCGATGCAGCTCGACCGTGCGCGACGTGACGCCGAGTTCATCTGCGATAAGGCTATTTGGATAGCCTCGCGAAATTCCTCTCAGAACGGCCCGTTCGCGCTGCGTCAGTCTCGCGGCTTTCGAAAGAGCGTCGGCCTGTTCGGAGGCACGACGGGCTATACTCTCAAGCCAGCTGAAGCCGCGGTCGATCGCGCCGAGCAATGCGGCCTTCTCGACCGGTTTGGCGAGAAAGTCGGCAGCGCCCGCCTTCATCGCCTGTACGGCGAGCGTAGGATCGCCATTGCCCGTCAGCACCACGACGGGCATGTCGATACCGCGTCGCGTCAGCTCCGCCTGAACCTGCAGGCCGTCCATGTCGGGCATGTGCATGTCGAGAACCACGCAGCCTTTCTCGGCGTCCTCTGCGCTCAACAGAAACTCCGGCCCCGAAGCGTAGGCTTCTACGGCAAACCCTGCGGTCCGCAACGTGAAACTTAGTGCTTTTCGTATTGTCTCTTCGTCATCGACGATATGCACGACGCGCTTGTTCCCCATAGCCCCCGAGATCGATCAATACGCAGTGCCGCGAGGGCAGCGCTTCAAGGGATACTTCTCTGCACGTTGGACTATGGTCCCAGGTCAAGAGTAAAAATTTGGCGAGGCAAAACGGCGAAGGACAGCGAAACTGTGAGGGTTCGGCTACTCCGCTCACACCAATGCCGCGGTCGCTGCGGCTCATTGCCGGGTCTCTGCTCCGGACGATGCATGCGAGTTGCCCGCGCCGCCCTCGGCGCGATCGAGCCATCGCTACGCTTCCATCACATCGTCGACCGGCAGCGGGTTACTGGCGCCCGGCGGGCGAGGGGGGCGGGTTGGCCCTTGACGGCTGCGCGATCGGACGCCCAGGATAGCAGGGTGGCGCGCTTTACTTCGGGCTCAAGCTTCAGGTGCCCAGCAACGTCGAGGGGATCGATGAACGAGCGTGTGTGCGACACGACATATCCTCCTTCCCTGCCGCGATTTTCTCCGAAAGGGAGATCTCAGGAGATTGGTTCGGACTCGTTTAGGGTCAATGGATGAGGACGCGCACAGCGTTTGCCGGGCGTTCATTTCCGTCTTAGAACTGACGCGCAGCACGCCATTCAATCCGGTGGCGAACGGCCTCCGCGATCGCTGGCATGACGTCTATATCATTCGACGCATGTGCAACCGCGTTCGTGCTGACGATCCTTTCGACAAGCCCACCCAGAACCTGCGCTGCATCGCCGGCAAAAAGCGGATGCACGACCACGCAATCCGGTCGCGCGAACCCCATGCCGACCAGTTGGCGCGCCGCCTCGGTGAGGGTCCGACCGGATGAGGCGATATCGTCGACCAGCACCGGCTGGCGATCGAGAAACGCTGGGGCATTCGGAATCGAGATGGTGACGTGACGGTCGCCGGATCGGATTTTCTCGCACACGAGAAACGGAGCATCGGCATCGGCCGCCACCTGCGAGACCCACTGTTCGCTTTCCAGGTCCGGACCGATGATCAGCGGGCGAGCGACATTGCGCTTGATCCACGAGGCCAAAAACGGCGCGGCATGAACAACCTGGGTTGGGATGCGGTAGATTTCCGACAATTCATGGTAGCGATGGAGATGCGGATCGACCGTCACCAGCCAGTCGAGATGGCGAGACAGGATCGCAGCAAAGGTTCGCGACGTCACCGCCTCGCCGGCATGGAAGCGTATGTCCTGGCGCATGTAAGCGAGGTAAGGGGCGACGAGCCCGATCCTGCGAGCGCCAAGATCGCGCGCGGTGTCGGCTGCGAACAGCAGCGGCAACAGCTTGGCGTCCGGATGATCGAGACTGGACAGCAGGATGACCTCGCGGTCGCTGACGTCGTTTCCGACCCTGAGATAGGTTTCCCCGTCAGGAAACTGACGATGCTCGATCGTGCCGACCTCTGCATCGAGCGCGGCGGATAGCGGCTGTGCCAGGGCCTCGCTGCCAGGCAGCGCGAACAGGACGGGACGGTTCATAGCGCTTCAATCCCGAAGATCGGCCCGTCGCTCACGGCATAGGCCGCCGCATAGTCGAGCTCGCCCGGGCTCTCGGCATGAATGCTACACAAGGGAGCCCCGGCATCCACCATCTGGTTCAGCCGACACTGCAGTGCGACGCCAGCGGCCTTGGCCACCGGCGCGCCGGCGAGCTTCGCGACCGTCGCGAGCTTGCGATTGTCGATACTCACCAGGCGGCCGCTATAGGGAGCGATCATATCCTGCTGAAACCGGGCGACCGGTGGAGCCCGCATGCCGCCCTGCGCTTCGCAGATACGTTGGAACTTGGCCCAGGCCCCGCCGCTTTCGAGACACGCCCGCGCACGCGCATAGCCTTCGCCGGCCGGGGCCGCGTCAGCGAGCTCAAGCAGTCCTCCCGCCAGCTCGCAGGCCCGGTGGGCGAGATCCTCGGCGCCCGGCTGCCCCTGGAGGACGGCAAGGATATCCTGCGCCTCGAGCGCCGGGCCGATGCCCCGTCCGATCGGCTCCGCGCCGGGGCCGCGCATCACGCGCGTGCGAAGCCCGAAGGCTTGGGCGACCGAGCTCAGCGCGCGCTCGAGCGTATCGGCGGCATCGGTTCCGCGTACCTTGGCGGTCGGCCCGACCGGGATATCGATGACCAGATGGGTCGCACCGGCCGCGATTTTCTTGGACAGCACCGAGGCGACCATCTGCCCTACGGCATCGATATCGAGCACTCGTTCAACGCCGATGATCACATCGTCGGCCGGGCTGAGATTGACGGCGCCGCCCCAGGCGATGCAGCCGCCTTCGCGCTCGACCACCTTGCGGATGGCGGAAACGTCGAGGTCGACAGGTGCAAGCACCTCCATCGTGTCCGCCGTGCCGGCCGGCGAGGTGATCGCCCGCGACGATGTCTTGGGCATGATCAGGCCCTCCGCGGCCATGATCGAGACGATGATCGGCGTGGTGCGATTGCCCGGCAATCCACCGACGCTATGCTTGTCGACGATGACCGCTCCGGACCACTGCAATCGCTCGCCGACATCGACCATCGCCCTGGTCAGGCTGATCGTTTCGTCCGTATCGAGCGGGACCGCTGAGCATGCCGTGATGAACGCCGAGAGATGGACATCGCTATAGCGTCGCTCGGCGATGTCGGTCATGATCGCTGAAAAAGCCCCTTCACTGAGACGATTGCCATAGATGCGCCGACGCACTTCGGCGAGCGAGGCGAGAGGCTGGGCGTGCGCGATCTCGACCGGATCGCCCTCGCTGACGCCGAGCCGCCGCCATGCGGATTCGGACAGGCCGATCTCGCCGGGCGCTGGAGCCTCCGCGGAACTGTGCAGCAGCGAGACGACGATTTCCCGCCCGCCGGCGTGCAGCGCGACCTGCGCGCGCGACGCGAGACCTTCCGAGCGGCAGACGGGACAGTCTTGGCGCATGACCGCGATCAGATCACCTCCGGCAGCCGACAGGCCGAGGCGGTGTGCCCGCAGCGTCGTCGCGACAGGCTCTACTTCGGCGTCCTCGATGATCCCGGGCTTCACGCGAGCATGCCCCAGCTACCCAGCGCCGGTACGCTGCATGCCCAGCCCAGATCCTCCGAGACACGCTTCGCCAGGACCTGGGCGCCGGTCGGCTCGCCATGCGTGACATAGACATGGCGCGGGGGCTCTTGCAGCGACCCGAGCCAGCGCATGAGCTCGTCGCTGTCGGCATGCGCCGAAAGCATCGTCAGGTTGGCGACATCGGCTTCGACCGGGATATACTCGCCGTGGATCTTGATCGTCCGGGCGCCCCCGATCATGGCGGCGCCGCGGGTGCCCGCCGCCTGGAAGCCTGAGAAGAGGATGAGGTTCTTCCCATCCGGCGCGAAGCGCTTGAGATGGTGGAGCACGCGGCCGCCCGTTGCCATTCCACTGGCCGAGATGATGACCTTGGGAGCGGGGTTGGCGGTGAGTTCCTTGGATTCCTCCACTTCGCGCACATAGTGCGCGACGCTGCACGCCGCTTCGCACTCGGCGCGGGCCAGGCGATGCTCGTCCATGAAATCGCACATCAGCCCGCTCGCGTTGATCGCCATCGGGCTGTCGAGGAAGATCGGGATGTCGCGGAGGCGTCCCTGCGCGCGCAGACGCGAGAAATGATAGAGAAGCGACTGAACCCGTCCCACGGCGAAGGCCGGAATCACCACCGTCCCGCCTCTCTCGACGCATCGTTCGACATGATCTCCAAGCGTCTTTGTCGGATCGACCTGCTCGTGGCGCCGATCGCCATAGGTCGATTCCACTAGGACATAGTCGGCGCGCGCGGGCGGCTCGGGATCCTTCATCACCGCATCGCCGTAACGGCCGATGTCGCCTGAGAAGAGGATTGTCCGCCCCTTCCAGTCGATCTCGATCGACGCCGCGCCGAGGATGTGGCCGGCGCGATGGTAGCGCACCCTGATGCCGTCCGTGACTGCATGCCACGCTCCGAACTCGATCGGGCGGAAGAGCTGCAATGCCAGACGCGCGTCGGCCTGGGTGTAGAGGGGCAGCGCCGGCTGGTGCCTGGAGAAGCCGTGCTGGTTGGCGAACTCCGCATCCTTTTCCTGCAGATGGCCGCTGTCGGGAAGAAGGAGCTCGCACAGGGCCGCGGTCGCCCGCGTGGCAAGGACGGTCCCGTCCCAGCCCAGGCGCGCCATGCGCGGTAGTGCGCCCGAGTGATCGAGATGGGCGTGGGTCAGCAGCACCTGGCCGACATCCGCGACTTCGGGTGGGATCGATGCCCAATTAAGGCGGCGCAGATCCCTGGGTCCCTGAAACAGGCCGGAATCGACCACGATCTGAGTTTCACCATCGTCCACCAGATAACGCGACCCTGTGACCGTTCCCGATGCGCCGAGAAAGGCAACGCCGAGACCATCGGCCGGGCGCTTGGCCAGATCGATCCTTGCTTCACGCTCGAAGATGGTCACGCGGGAATGGTGCCGTTTCTTTCTCTTTTGCATGGACGCGGGCCTGCCTCTCACGATTATGTTCGTGAGCGCAGCATTGGTTCGCGGACGCCGCACGCCTATACGCAAAATCCGCAGCACGACTGCTGCTCCCCGACAGCTGCGTCGCCCGAACGCCGATGGCCGATCCCATCGATCGCCTTACCCATGCCTGCGCGATGCCCGGGGGACTTCGGTCTCTACTTATACCTTGCTCCTTGGACTCGAGCCTATGCTGCCCGGACGTTGACCAGAAGAGGACGGCATATGGGCGAACATGACCATCGCATGCGCAAGCGCGGCAAGATCGTTCTGATCGGCTTCCTGCTCGTCGCTAGCTTCTTCCTCCTCACCGAGCATACCGCGCACTTCCTGGGTGTGCTGCCCTATCTCATCCTGCTCGCCTGCCCGCTCATGCACCTGTTCATGCACCGCGGCCATGGTGGGCATCAGCATGGCCATGAGCCCGGTCAGGCACCCGCCGGCTTACCGGCCAATCCCAACGGCCGCATCGAAGGAGAGTCGCGATGACGCACGCCGACTATGGCTATGGTCTGTGGGGGCTCGCGCTGGTTAACGCCGCCGTTTTCATCCTCTTTGCGTTCAGCTTCTTCAAGCCGGCAACTAAACGAGACTGGCGCAGTTTGGGGGCGTTCAGCGCTTTCATCATAGCGCTCTTCGCGGAAATGTATGGCTTCCCGCTCACGATCTTCGTGCTTTCGGGGTGGCTCCAGTCGTATTTCCCCGCTGTCGACTGGTGGAGCCACGATGCTGGACATCTCCTGGAGATGATGTTCGGCTGGCGAGTTAATCCCCATTACGGTCCATTCCACATCGCCAGCTTTGTGCTGATCGGCGTGGGTTACTGGCTGATCTCGGTTGCATGGACGGCCCTTCACTTGAGTCAGCGCAAACACCAATTGGCCCTTACTGGGATTTATGCCCGGATCCGGCACCCGCAATATGTCGGCTTCATTCTCGTCATGCTCGGCTTTTTGCTACAATGGCCGACCCTTTTGACCCTTGCTATGTTTCCGGTGCTCGTCGTGATGTATATTCGGCTGGCTCGGCATGAGGAAAAGGAGGCGCTAGCCAACTTCGGCGAGGTTTACCGCGATTATATGGCTCGCGTGCCCGGCTTCATTCCGAATCTGACAATCCATTCGCGTCGAAGAAGGCCATGGCGATCCTTGACGGGAATGGCTGATGTAATTGCCGGCAAGGTCAATGCTGACGTTCTGACTGGCCTTATTATTCGGACATCGTTACCCGACCTCACAGCACACTACTGCAGCAATCCCGGTTCGACTGCGCAATCATCTTGGGAGGGCAAGTTCGCCTTGCACGGGCAGATTCGGTGTGGAGCTGATGCCCGGCACTAGACGCAGAGCATCGCCGATCAAGGTATAGACGGCGTGGCGCTGGCCGCCACGGTTCCGATGGTCGACGCGATAGCCCTGATAATGTCGGCGGAGCAGGCCTGCATTCACCAGTTCGGAAACGGCGCGACTGAGATTACTCTTGCCGGCTGTGCGAATGCGTGCCCGCATTTCCTCCGCGATCACGCCGCGCCTTTTCTCCGGATCGCCGGGGAGCAGTCCGTTTCTAGCGAGGTCGCTCTCGACCCGCTCGGCCAGCGTAATGCTGCGCGGACCACGCTGGGCCATCGGGGTCAATGCGTCGCATAGCCAATCGCGCAGGGAAACGAGCCCATCGTTCCGCCTGACCCAGGGACCGGCGCTTCCATCTGGCCCCGCCACCTGGGCGATCAGGTTGAGCAGCATGAAGGCATAACGGGGCCGGCTCGATACGGTCGCCAGCGTCTCGAGCACGGCCGCGACATCACAGCCAATGGAGGGTTCAAGAGGCTTGCCTGCATGAAACATAACATGATGGAATCAAGCACAAAGCAGGATCAATGTGAATCCCAAATCGGCGGCCGCAGACGGGTTGTCAGCTATGACACTTTGCCGGCGGATAAAGTGTCATAGGCGATCCATTCTAATCGTAGATTGTTGCGAATCGTTCTCAACTCATCCTGATAATCATGGCGCTCGCCGCTTAGGTGTGGACGAGCCGTCTCCTCGCGAACGAGCTTCCGTCGCCTATGGCGAACAGGATAAAAGACTGCGGCCGCCTTGATGATCTCACGCGCTTTGCGACGGACTGTCAGCGTGCTGAAACCCTTGGCGATCTGCATGGCACGATCGATGCCGCCGTGCGCGATCTTGGCTTCCGCTGGTTCACGCTGCTTCACAATATCGACCTTCGGCGCGGCGACGAGCAAAGCCTGTTCCTCACAACCTATCCGTCGGCCTGGCTCGAGGAAGTTCTAGAAGAACGCCACTATATCGAAGGCTCTGTTGCAAAAATCGTGAAGCTTGAGCATGCTTGGCGGAGATTGGACGGACGGAACGATGACGGATTTCAAGTGGCGCCATTTCCAGGGTGATGTGATCCTGTGGGCGGTGCGCTGGTATTGTCGCTATCCGATCAGCTATCGCGACCTTGAGGAAATGCTGGCGGAACGCGGCATTTCGGTCGACCATACGACGATCTATCGCTGGGTCCAGTGCTACGCCCCGGAGATGGAGAAGCGGCTGCGCTGGTTCTGGCGGCGTGGCTTTGATCCGAGCTGGCGCCTGGATGAAACCTACGTCAAGGTGCGGGGCAAGTGGACCTACCTGTACCGGGCAGTCGACAAGCGGGGCGACACGATCGATTTCTACCTGTCGCCGACCCGCAGCGCCAAGGCAGCGAAGCGGTTCCTGGGCAAGGCCCTGCGAGGCCTGAAGCACTGGGAAAAGCCTGCCACGCTCAATACCGACAAAGCGCCGAGCTATGGTGCAGCGATCACCGAATTGAAGCGCGAAGGAAAGCTGGACCGGGAGACGGCCCACCGGCAGGTGAAGTATCTCAATAACGTGATCGAGGCCGATCACGGAAAGCTCAAGATACTGATCAAGCCGGTGCGCGGTTTCAAATCGATCCCCACGGCCTATGCCACGATCAAGGGATTCGAAGTCATGCGAGCCCTGCGCAAAGGACAGGCTCGCCCCTGGTGCCTGCAGCCCGGCATCAGGGGCGAGGTGCGCCTTGTGGAGAGAGCTTTTGGCATTGGGCCCTCGGCGCTGACGGAGGCCATGGGCATGCTCAACCACCATTTCGCAGCAGCCGCCTGATCGGCGCAGAGCGACAGCCTACCTCTGACTGCCGCCAATCTTTGCAACAGAGCC
>NZ_ATHO01000122.1 GCF_000445065.1 Sphingobium quisquiliarum P25
GGCTCTGTTGCAAAAATCGTGAAGCTTGAGCATGCTTGGCGGAGATTGGACGGACGGAACGATGACGGATTTCAAGTGGCGCCATTTCCAGGGTGATGTGATCCTGTGGGCGGTGCGCTGGTATTGTCGCTATCCGATCAGCTATCGCGACCTTGAGGAAATGCTGGCGGAACGCGGCATTTCGGTCGACCATACGACGATCTATCGCTGGGTCCAGTGCTACGCCCCGGAGATGGAGAAGCGGCTGCGCTGGTTCTGGCGGCGTGGCTTTGATCCGAGCTGGCGCCTGGATGAAACCTACGTCAAGGTGCGGGGCAAGTGGACCTACCTGTACCGGGCAGTCGACAAGCGGGGCGACACGATCGATTTCTACCTGTCGCCGACCCGCAGCGCCAAGGCAGCGAAGCGGTTCCTGGGCAAGGCCCTGCGAGGCCTGAAGCACTGGGAAAAGCCTGCCACGCTCAATACCGACAAAGCGCCGAGCTATGGTGCAGCGATCACCGAATTGAAGCGCGAAGGAAAGCTGGACCGGGAGACGGCCCACCGGCAGGTGAAGTATCTCAATAACGTGATCGAGGCCGATCACGGAAAGCTCAAGATACTGATCAAGCCGGTGCGCGGTTTCAAATCGATCCCCACGGCCTATGCCACGATCAAGGGATTCGAAGTCATGCGAGCCCTGCGCAAAGGACAGGCTCGCCCCTGGTGCCTGCAGCCCGGCATCAGGGGCGAGGTGCGCCTTGTGGAGAGAGCTTTTGGCATTGGGCCCTCGGCGCTGACGGAGGCCATGGGCATGCTCAACCACCATTTCGCAGCAGCCGCCTGATCGGCGCAGAGCGACAGCCTACCTCTGACTGCCGCCAATCTTTGCAACAGAGCCCACCGGGGAGCAGACCACCGAAAACCAGCGCCGGGAACTGGAGGCCGTTGCCGCCCGCTCGGGATGGGAGGTGGTGGAGGTCTATGAGGATGCGGGGATCAGCGGAGCCAAGGGCCGTGACAAGCGCCCTGCCTTTGACCGGCTGCTAAAGGACGCCACTCGCCGCAAGTTCGACATGGTGGCAGCGTGGAGCGTTGACCGCCTCGGCCGTTCCATGCCGGACCTTGTGGGCTTTCTCGGGGAACTGAAGGCCCTCGGGGTCGACCTCTACCTCCAGCAGCAGGCGCTCGACACCTCTACGCCCTCCGGCCGCGCCTTCTTCCAGATGCTGGGCATCTTTGCCGAGTTCGAGCGGTCCATGATCCAAGAGCGCGTGAAGGCGGGATTAGCCAGGGCGAAATCTGAGGCCCCCGAGGTCCGCGCCGCAAAGGGCAAGAAGGCTATTGGTCGTCCCTCGCTGCCCGAGGGAACCCGCAAGGCGATCCTAGAGGCCCGAGCGGCAGGCAAGAGCATCCGTGAGACGGCCAAGGCCGCTGCGGTTTCAACTGCGACGGTCCAGAAGGTGCTGAAAGAGGCCGCCTGACCTATCGCGAAGTTCGACGTTTAAGCTCCTGCACCAGCTTGAACCCAGCCGAGGTAACCGGGTCGAGCGGGTTGGCCTTGCAATAGTTGTCAACCCAGCCGAGCAGCCCGCTGGCATTAGTGCCCGGCGCTACATTTCCGCTGTTCGGTCCGAAGGCGTTTAGCCCAGAGATGAAACCGAGCACCCACCCTTCCGAGGCTTGGTTATGAAATCCCGGCTTGCTCCGGTCCTGTGTCCAAGTGGCGCAAGAGTCGGTCTCAGGAAAGCCATAGGTCACAATCTCGCCTTTGGCGCTTTGGGCGGCGGCTAACGCGAGGGCGAGGGCTATCACTTGCAGTCTCCTGTTGTCCTTGACACCGGGGAGTTACCGGCGGGAGCAATCGGCTGCAACGGCTGCACGATTTTCCCGTCATTCTCCGCCCTACAGCGCCGATCCTGCCCCGACCGGACCTACACACCAGACCCGCCTCTCTCGTCGTCCTACGGCTGAGTTTGGCGGGTTTTTCTTACCACAATGAGCATAGGAGGCCGCATGCCCCGCAAGAAGATACCCATCGCTGTCCCGCCGGGCTCCAAATGGTGCCACTCCTGCGCCGAGGCGAAGCCCTGCCAGATGTTCGGGGTCGACCGCAGGAACGCCGATGGGCTGAATTACTGTTGCCTGCGGTGCGCCGATGGGAAGCTGAGGGAGCGGCTAGGGAGGTCGGCGGAGTTCTCTAGGGTGGCGGACCGCCTTCGTGCAATGAACCGGGTGAGCGACCCCACCCGGCCCAAAGTCAGTTAGCTGCGCGCCATGCGTTGACTTGAGCTTTGCTCACGTCATCAGGGTAGCACATAGGCGCGTAGCCACCCGCGCGGCTCCAAGCACTGCGACCGCCACAACTCGAGCCGTTCCTCGCCGTATTATACGGGCAAGGACAGTTGCCGGGATACTCGGCAATCGACTGCTTGATAATGCGCTGCTTAATCTGACCGTCACTCAGGCCGCTCCGAGCGTCCGCCGTTCCCACGAAGGCAAGGCCTGAAAGGGCGACAAGCGCGATGTTGCGAAGAGCCCTCATTCGTAGTCGCTCCCGTAAGTGGAGGAGCGTGGGCGCGAATAGATGTCGGACGAGGAGCTATAAGGGTCCTTCGTGCCTACCTTACCCGTGTGCGGATTGACGTTCCCCCGTGTCGACCAGTTGTCGCTCCGGGTGCTATTCGGATTGGTCCGCATATGAGGCGCAACGTAGGTCCCGTCCTTGCGATAATGACCGCGAACCATATGCGACCCCTCAGCTAAGACGGGGGTGGCAATAACCGCACACAACAATGCGGCAGCTATTCTACGAAGATGCATCAAAGTTCTCCCTGTTGCGATGCACGACGTGCCGCTTCTCAAGGAAGTGGCAGCAGGGAAGGGGGTAAGGCGGATGTGCCTAACTATTTGCTAACAAGAGCTTGTCCAGTGTGGATCGAAATGGGTCTTTACGTTCCCATCGGGAGCAGATTATGGCCGCCAGCCGCCGCGATCTCCAGCGCCCGCTTGGCGCTTTCCTGGCCCTTGACCTGCCTGAGGTCCGCCGTGCGCGGCGGCGGTTCGACCGCCCCGGCCTGCGGCGGAGAGAGGGCGGCCGTCCCTTTGAAATGGTTGAGCAGGCTCAGCAGGTCCGGCGCGGCGATCACCTCGATCCGTCCGGCCCAGGCCGCTTCGGGTCCCTGCGCCACTGGGCAGACCAGGCCCAGATCCTTTTCCCCCGCATGCAGCGCCGCCAGCAGGACGCCGGGCGTGGAGGCGATGCGGCCATCCAGCCCCAATTCCCCCACCACCACATAGCCGGACAGGGTTTCGGCATCGATCACGCCCATCGCGCCCAGCAGCGCCAGGGCGATCGGCAGGTCGAAATGCGACCCTTCCTTGGGCAGGTCCGCAGGCGACAGGTTGACGGTGATCCGCTTGGGCGGAAGCGAAAGGCCGATGGCCGCGATCGCGTTGCGCACCCGCTCGCGGCTTTCGGCCACCGCCTTGTCGGGCAATCCCACGACGATGAAGTTGGGCAGCCCTGGTACGAGCTGACACTGAACCTCCACGCTGCGCGCCTCCAGCCCCAGATAGGCGACCGTCGATACCGTCGAAACCAAATTGCCCCCAATATGTGAAATGCCCCCGCGCGCGCGGGATCAGCCCGGCTCGTCCTGCCGTCCCTTGAAGCCCTGCGCCACCACATACCATTCGACGCTGCCCTTCCGGCTGGCGGGGGGCTTTGCATGTTTGATGGTGGTGAAATGCTTTTTCAGCACTGCGAGCAGATCGGCATCGGTGCCGCCCGCGAACACCTTCGCGACGAAGGTGCCGCCCTTGCGCAGGTTTTCGACCGCGAACCATGCGGCCGCCTCCACCAGCGCCATGGTGCGCAGATGGTCCGTCTGCGGATGGCCGACCGTGTTGGCCGCCATGTCGGAAATGACGAGGTCCGGCGCTTCGCCCAGCGTTTGCGCGAGCAGCGCTGGCGCCTTGTCATCCATGAAGTCCATCTGGAACAGGGTGACATCGGGGATCGGATCGGTCGGCAGCAGGTCGATGCCCACCACCTTCGCCTTGGGCGACAGCTTCTTCACCACCTGCGCCCATCCGCCCGGCGCGACGCCTAGGTCGACCACCGCGCGCGATCCCTTCACGAAATGGAATTTCTCGTCCAGTTCGATCAGCTTGAACGCGGCGCGGCTGCGCCATCCTTCCGCCTTGGCCTTGCGCACATAGGGATCGTTCAGCTGCCGTTCGAGCCAGCGCGTCGACTGGGCAGTGCGCCCCTTCGCCGTCTTCACCCGGACCTTGCCTGCGCCCGCGCCCCTCACATCCTTGCTCCGTCGCGATCCATCAGGCCGCGCAATATGCCTTCCCTGATGCCGCGATCGGCGACGCCCAGCCGCTCGGCGGGCCAGATGTCCAGGATCGATTCCAATATGGCGCACCCCGCCACTACCAGGTCGGCCCGCTCCGTGCCGATGCAGGGCAGCTTCTGCCGCTCGGCCAGCGGCATGGTGGCGAGGCGGCTGGAAATGGCGCGCATCGATGCGCAAGGAACGATCAGCCCGTCGATCGCCTGCCGGTCATAGCGCGGCAGGTTGAGGTGCAGGCTGGCGAGCGTCGTCACCGTGCCGGACGTGCCAAGCAGCCGCACCGAGGACAGCTGGCGCGGCAGGCGGCGGGCGAG
>NZ_ATHO01000123.1 GCF_000445065.1 Sphingobium quisquiliarum P25
GGCTCTGTTGCAAAAATCGTGAAGCTTGAGCATGCTTGGCGGAGATTGGACGGACGGAACGATGACGGATTTCAAGTGGCGCCATTTCCAGGGTGATGTGATCCTGTGGGCGGTGCGCTGGTATTGTCGCTATCCGATCAGCTATCGCGACCTTGAGGAAATGCTGGCGGAACGCGGCATTTCGGTCGACCATACGACGATCTATCGCTGGGTCCAGTGCTACGCCCCGGAGATGGAGAAGCGGCTGCGCTGGTTCTGGCGGCGTGGCTTTGATCCGAGCTGGCGCCTGGATGAAACCTACGTCAAGGTGCGGGGCAAGTGGACCTACCTGTACCGGGCAGTCGACAAGCGGGGCGACACGATCGATTTCTACCTGTCGCCGACCCGCAGCGCCAAGGCAGCGAAGCGGTTCCTGGGCAAGGCCCTGCGAGGCCTGAAGCACTGGGAAAAGCCTGCCACGCTCAATACCGACAAAGCGCCGAGCTATGGTGCAGCGATCACCGAATTGAAGCGCGAAGGAAAGCTGGACCGGGAGACGGCCCACCGGCAGGTGAAGTATCTCAATAACGTGATCGAGGCCGATCACGGAAAGCTCAAGATACTGATCAAGCCGGTGCGCGGTTTCAAATCGATCCCCACGGCCTATGCCACGATCAAGGGATTCGAAGTCATGCGAGCCCTGCGCAAAGGACAGGCTCGCCCCTGGTGCCTGCAGCCCGGCATCAGGGGCGAGGTGCGCCTTGTGGAGAGAGCTTTTGGCATTGGGCCCTCGGCGCTGACGGAGGCCATGGGCATGCTCAACCACCATTTCGCAGCAGCCGCCTGATCGGCGCAGAGCGACAGCCTACCTCTGACTGCCGCCAATCTTTGCAACAGAGCCGATGCTGGCAAGCTCGGTCATCTCGTTCATGCGACGAACTCCTTTACAGCGTTGGCTCTGCCGTCCGCAGGATGCGGACCTGGTGCGGATAGGGCGAATTGTGCGCGCGCGGCTGCTTGTGCAATTCTACGGACATCGCCGCGTGAGCCAGCGCCAGCTGTAGCCTGAACAGGCGCAGCGTCGGCGCCGGCATCGCGTCGAGCGGAAAGGTCTCGACATGGTCGAGGATGGCTTCCGAACGGGAGAGCAGCACATCGTAGAAGCGGGTTATCTCCGCCATAGTCGCGCGCGCCCGGATATCCCATCGTTCCTGCGCCGTCTCGCCGATCCAGTGCGGCACGAATTCGAGAAGATCCTCGAAGCCGGGGGGCAGCACGGGCTCCTCGTCGAGCGCGGGGGCCGGCATCAGATCACCCGCTCGGCCGATGCCAGCATCGTGTAATGCTGGCCGGCCTGTGCCAGGAGCGCATCGAACGCCGCGCGATCACCCGCCACGCCGCGTTCGAAATCGGATAGCGTCGGCCACCACAGTTCGCGCGCGCCGATGAACGGCGAGGTGCCCTTGTGCACCGCGTCTATCGCGAACGAGCGGACATGCCGAAACGCGCCGATGCGATCGCCCAGCGCCTTGTCCTGATCGCCTGCCCAGGCCGGATTGCCATCCGCCTTGACCAGTTGCAGGATCTTGACGCTTACCGACCATTCGGTGGGCGACCACTGCACGGCCGCATCATCGGGATCGTCCACCGCCGGTCGCGAGCGGATAATGTCCTCCTCGAAGAAGGTGAACTTCAGTCCGTCCATGTCGACGAACAGCGGTTCGTCGGGGATGTTGTATTTGCGATGCGCGGGATCTTTGCCCATGTTGAGCGCATCGTCGAGACTGTCATACCACAGCTCGGTAATGCCGTCGTAGGCCAGCTGTGTATCAGGCAGCAGCGGAGAGACGATCCGGTGCGATTGCACATAGCCGCGCAGGCACGCGATCTTCTTGCTGAGTGTGCCGTGCGGATGGCGCCAGTGATCGTGGAACTGCTGTTCCGAAATGTCCTTCCGGCGCGGGATCGTCGCGAGTATCTTGATGCTGTGCATGGAGGCTGCTCCGTAAAATGATCAGATCGCGGTAAAGCCGCCGTCTGCTGCAAGGCAGGAGCCGGTGACGAACGAAGCCGCGTCGGACAGCAACCATACGGCGGCGGCTCTGTTGCAAAGATTGGCGGCAGTCAGAGGTAGGCTGTCGCTCTGCGCCGATCAGGCGGCTGCTGCGAAATGGTGGTTGAGCATGCCCATGGCCTCCGTCAGCGCCGAGGGCCCAATGCCAAAAGCTCTCTCCACAAGGCGCACCTCGCCCCTGATGCCGGGCTGCAGGCACCAGGGGCGAGCCTGTCCTTTGCGCAGGGCTCGCATGACTTCGAATCCCTTGATCGTGGCATAGGCCGTGGGGATCGATTTGAAACCGCGCACCGGCTTGATCAGTATCTTGAGCTTTCCGTGATCGGCCTCGATCACGTTATTGAGATACTTCACCTGCCGGTGGGCCGTCTCCCGGTCCAGCTTTCCTTCGCGCTTCAATTCGGTGATCGCTGCACCATAGCTCGGCGCTTTGTCGGTATTGAGCGTGGCAGGCTTTTCCCAGTGCTTCAGGCCTCGCAGGGCCTTGCCCAGGAACCGCTTCGCTGCCTTGGCGCTGCGGGTCGGCGACAGGTAGAAATCGATCGTGTCGCCCCGCTTGTCGACTGCCCGGTACAGGTAGGTCCACTTGCCCCGCACCTTGACGTAGGTTTCATCCAGGCGCCAGCTCGGATCAAAGCCACGCCGCCAGAACCAGCGCAGCCGCTTCTCCATCTCCGGGGCGTAGCACTGGACCCAGCGATAGATCGTCGTATGGTCGACCGAAATGCCGCGTTCCGCCAGCATTTCCTCAAGGTCGCGATAGCTGATCGGATAGCGACAATACCAGCGCACCGCCCACAGGATCACATCACCCTGGAAATGGCGCCACTTGAAATCCGTCATCGTTCCGTCCGTCCAATCTCCGCCAAGCATGCTCAAGCTTCACGATTTTTGCAACAGAGCC